>JAUXAU010000059.1 GCA_030619765.1 Thermoplasmatota archaeon | reverse complement strand
TAAAGTATGAAAGTCGGTCTGATCGGTCAATTTAGATATGCCTGTTCTATTGAAAAGTACTATCTCCGTGCCCTTAAAAAATTAGGTCATAGAGTAATATTAGATGCCGATAACATCATCAGTGGTGCTCAAAAAGTAGACTTGACAATTGTTGTGAAATGGTTTAATCACCCCGAGATGCTTCCACATCCAAGAGTTTTGATTTTTACTGATCTCACAGAGCGATTCAAAGAATACTATGAATCTATTGAGCAATTTTATGATTATATATTTCTAGTGCATCCGGAAAAATTAGTGGATAACAAACGCATATTTTATCTCCCTGTGGCGTATGATGAGGTTGAGCATTTTCCTCTTAAGAGGAAGAAAGACATCGAATGTTTGTTTGTTGGGACGGCCCATAAAAGCAGATTGGGTATGAAGCAGCACTTGGTTATCATTCGATATGGCAATGGATGGGGGGATACCCGAGCGGTTTATGGTGTTGAAAAAATGAAGATGTTTGCAAGAGCGAAGATAGCTCTTAACATGCATTACGTGGGGGATGAAACAAATATGCGTTTATACGAATGCCTTGCCATGCAAGTGTTCCAGCTGACCGATAAGCCGGGTCCATTTAAAGACGGTATGGATCTAGTTGTTTATAGAGATGATATAGATATGTTAGAGAAAATCAGTTATTACCTTGAACATGAGAATACACGTGAGCGAATAGCGGAACAGGGCTATAATAATATAACGACAGGAAAATATAGATATGTGGATAGGATTGAGGAATTGTTAAAAATTTGCGGAGTAGGCAACTATGGATGAAGTAGAGTGGTCCAAAGTCCAAGAGATGATATTTTCAGGTGGAGACTTCGGCGTCTCTGAGAAAGAGACCAAGGCACATGAAGGGCATTATCTGCAGGCAATTGAGAAGGACATGGAGATTGAAAAAGGAGATTCTATCATCTGTATTGGGTGCAACGATGGCGCTCATGTGAAGGAGTTTTGTGACGCCGGCTATGACACATATGGCATTGACCTACCCTTGGTTATTGAAAATGCAAAGCAGAAGAGACCAGAATTAGCTGACCGTTTCATTCCCTGCAATTTGGAGACTGAGGAGATACCCAAAGTGCGGGAGTGGAAGGTTGTTTTCGCCAAGGATGTTATTGAACATCTTGTGAACTGGGCAGATCTGCCGAGGAAGATGAGCGCCGCTCAACCTGTTGGTGGCATGATATGGGTTGCTACAAGGAATGGTGACAATGACCCAAAGCCCGAGACTAAGCATTTTATCCACATTACCTTTGTTACTCTTGAATTTATTTTTGAACAGGGTGGTTACGAAGTTACCCGTCAGTATACTGATCCACTTAGTGGTGGCGGGCAGATTCTTGTTGCACGGAGGAAGTAGACATGGATGTTGCTTATTCAATAGCATCGCCAATCCCGGGCAGTGGAATATCATATACTGCTTCTCAGGCGATCTCCATCCTTAAAGAAAAAGGATGGTTGAAGCAATTACTTTCGTTAAGCAATATCGCTATTCCTACTAATGACCCGGTTGTTAAGGATCATGCCTTCGATACTGTTGCATCGATGTATCTTCAACCTGTAGATATCTTCCATGGGTGGGCGAATCACAGCCTCGTCCAGCTTCGCCAAGCTAAAAAACTCAATGAAAAATGCATCACCATCATCGAGAGAGCCTCATCCCACGTCCTCCTACAAAATCAGATCCTTATACGTGAACATAAGCAATTCGGAATCAAATCGGATCCAATTCATCCATGGGCCATAAAAAAAATGCTAATTGAATACAAAGAGGTAGATTTTGTCGCCACTCCATCCAAATTTTCGGTCGACTCTTTCCTTAAATATAAATATCCAAGGGAAAAGATACTGCATTTGCCATATGGTGTTGACATAGAGGATCTTAAACCAAATCCAATTGAGCATGACGGGTTTATAGTATGTTTCTTGGGGGATAATTGGTTTAGAAAGAACTTATATCGACTTGAAAAGGCATGGTCTACTCTCAATTTAAAAAACAGTAAGTTGCTGGTTCGGACTAAGGCCCCGGTTTTCAAGGATATAAGTTATGAAAAGATAGAGCGGATGGATTGGATTGAAAACATGGCAGAGTTTTACAATTCCTGCGATATTATGATTATGCCTTCTTTGGAAGAGGGCAGAAATTTGACTGTGCTCAATGCTATGGGTTGTGGTTTACCTGTTATTATTAGCATGAATACGGGTATTGAAATTGAAGATGGTAAGGAAGGCTTTTATGTTGATCCATATAATCTTGGTGATATACAAAAAAAGTTAACATATTTTTATGATAACAGAGGGGAGATCAGGAGATGCGGAAAGGCAGCTCGTAGAATGGCTGAGAAGTGTACTTGGAAGGATTATGGGAAAAAACTTATTTCATGCTATCAAAAAATCGTTGAGTAGGTATTTATGTTTGGAGTAAAGATGAAACGCGTCAAGGTTGACAGTTTTGCAGGTATAGAGAGAATCCGTAGGAAGGAAATTACGAAAAAGACGAGGGAAAAGGTTTTCCATTATCTTAAAGATTGCAGTGGACTAAGTATAATGGATGTCGGATGTGGTTATGGGGAGTACATGGCAGAAGCCATAAAACGAGGGGGAACTGCTTATGGCTTAGATAGCGATATCTATCAGATGGCTTTAGCCCATATTTACTTTGAAAAATTGGGAATAAGCGAAAGCGATCATCATCTTTTCCACCACGACATACAAGAAGTGTTTAAGAAGGGGAAATTGTTTGATGCGGTTTTCTGTTTGAATGTGATGGAGCATATTCCAAACGAGAAGGCGGCTCTCAAAAACATTGTCGATCTGTCTAAGGTGGGGGGAAGAGTTTTTTTTATTGTTCCGATAGGTACGAAGCTATCCGGAAAGGATGATTCCGAGGAAAAAAAGAAGGAGAAAGAGTTAGCCGATGGTTGCGGGTTTCATGTTTTTTTTCCAATTGATTTTGTTAATGAGTCTATTCGTTCCCGTGGGGATAAACATATAAGGGAATATAAGAAGGATGAGTTGATCGAAAAGTTAAAGGCGTTTTCTGTTGAGGTCGTTGTGAATGAAAGTTTTTCGGCGTTGGCTGAAAGAGATAATGTTTGTACATCACAGTTGATCGTGGTGAGAAAAGTCGAATAGTTTCATTAGTCTTAGCAACCATTTTATACTAAATTCGCATATGCCACTTATGTGAAATTTATGATGTATGAAGAAGAGATTTTGAGAATGGGTTATAAAAAGGTAGATGAGAAAGTCGAGAACTTGTATACTAAAGATGGTAAATTGTTTGTCCAGCATCTGGGTATGATGAAAAAACCATCCGAATTAACCGAGGAACAGTTGAAAGACATAACCAGTTTTACGGCTTATATGGACGAATTGAAAAAGATGGGGGGAACTATCGAAACGAAAGAAGAAAAACCATCTAATCAGGCAGACGCCAAGAAAAAGGATGTCGCTCCCAAGGTTGATAAAAAGACTACGGAAATAGTATTGCGTGGCTCTGAGGATGACATAACGCGGGTTGTCAAGGCACACAGGATGGATCTTATCATTGAAGCCAGTGAAGACCAGAAAAATCCTGGGAAGGGGATTCTCTATTATGATGAACCCAGAATAGGTGTGGAACCCTCGGTCCAACTGATTGACATGATAACGGCAGATATGGGAAATGTGGAGACCGAGGTTGTGATGTTGGAAGAGAAGCATCATGTGAACAAAGTCACCGGGTTTTGTGTTGATACATATTGTGCCATCGTAAAGGCTACCGATAAAAATACTGGTGCTAGTGGTCTTGGTACTGCCGAGGAGGTCATTAATTGGGATGATTGGACCAGGGAGAAGAATCCTAAGAGCTTTGCTTTGACCAATGTTGTGAGAAAAGCGGAGCGCAATTCTAAGGAGAGAATCATACCTGTTCCCAGAAAAGTCATTGTCGTTCTGATTAAAAAATTAATTCAGGAGCATATTGCCAGTAAAAGGAAGTGATTAAATGCTCTATACTGTCACATTAGCCGAGGGAGTTTTTCCAGGGGTCTCACAGGTATTTAAAGAGCTTGGACACTTGGATCTTGCCGAGCATATCTATATAAATCAGTTGAATGAAGTTAAGCCTTCTGATACTGTTATATTTGGCGCTTGGCATCCTCAATATTCTCTACCTCTAAGGCGCTGTAAATCTAAGAAAAAATATATAAGTTGGCATTCACCTCTTGCACAAGCTGAATTAAACAACGAGTCGGAGTTCATTCGGTTGATTTTGGATCTCAAGAAGAAAGGCATCATACAAGGTATAGTACATATGGATTATGATAACTACAAGATATTCGGCGGTGAGAACGATTTTTATCTCCCCCATCCTTTTAGTACAGATAGATTCAAAGAACATCGTAAGAAATATGCTAAAGCAGTTGATCCTAAATCTATCTCTTTTTTTACTGCTTTCGGAAACAAACAGAAAAATATCATGTGTACGCTAGGTGGCGTATCACGTACACAGAAAAAGTATCCTGTAATGTTGCATGTCAATGGCATGCCGGATGTTTATAGGAGATTCAGTGATACTCTTGGTATAAAATATACTGACCATGGTTTTATTCCAGAGGATAAGTATTATGAGATGATCTATGGAACTAAGCTCGGTCTCCAAGTATCAGTTTCAGAAGCATTTAATTACGTAGTTGCCATATTTCTCGCACTTGGTACTCCTTGTATTGTTTCTCCGGCTATCGCTGAAAACTTCAAAATAGAAGAAGATCCAGTTCTCAGAGTCAAAAACATAGATAGTCCTGTAGAAATATCCAGAAAAATAAATGATATTTTAGTGATGGATGGAGAGGAGTATAAGGTACTCAGTGATGATTGTATTGAGATAGTTGAGGAACTATCTGTTAGGAACAACAAAAAAGCTAAGGAAACAATCGGCAAGATTATTTAGTAAAAATAATTAACCATCAATTCTTAAACTTTTTGATAACCATGGATTTTGCGATTATACTCGCTGATGTGCTGGGTGTTTTAGCTGTTTCGCTTATGCTTTTTGTTTTAAAAACTATGAGCAAGCATGAGAAACGCATTCAGAGAATGGAAAATGACCTTTATCTTGATCCTGGGAATCCAACTTCATTGCCTCTAACTCAACAAGTATTCAATTTGCAGAAAGATGTATCCGAGATCAAAAAGAGCTTGGGAAAACTTAATGAAATGGTAACGCATTTTTATAATTCAAATTTCAAGGAGAAGAAGATATGGAAATAGATATATCTATAATAATAAGCCTTGTGCTTCTCGTCCTGTCCTTGGTGCTTGGTGGGAAGTGGCTGTCGGCTAAAAAGTTTTTGAAGGAAGTTGCTGAGGCACTGACTGTTACATCAAAAGCCATAGAAGATGACCAGATAACCCGCAAAGAGTTGAAAGACCTCATAAAAGAATGGAACGAAGTGATAGAGGCAGCTAAGAGTATACGCTAGATCCCCTCAAAGAATTTTGCCCTGATATGCATATCCTTTTCAGCTCCTGCTTTATTTATCATCTCCACCACGTAATTTGTAAAAGTACCCAAGATCCACCCTGACTGCCATCTCTGCTCATCCCCAACAGCAAATGTTTTTATTCCACCAGGAACAGGCATTTCGTCTAAAAGAGATCCTATCGTACCAAAAGCTGGATTATGATACGCTCTTGCTTCCGGCGTATTTTTTGTTGTTCTATTGAGATCCCTAATCGTAAGTTCAGTTCCAATATATGTTGGGTTCGCCCCTTCAAATATTCGTAGATTTGCATCACCAAACGAAACTGCTGCAACAGCACAATGTAAGGGACAAGTCCCAACATGAAGTAACATATCAGCAGAGCCTCCATCTGCCACGGATAGAAATTGATGACTTGCACGGAACATTTCTCCAGAGTGCAACTTCATGTGCTCTCCATCTATGACATGTGCGGCCTTTGACTCGGGATCTATAGCGACTTCAGTTGTGCCGTCTGTAATTTTTATTTTTCCATCGGTTATACCTACAGAACCGCTTTTGATCCCTACAGATCCAACTCGTGTAGACCGACATCCTCCAATCATGGTTGTTTTATCATACTACGATAGTTAATATATTTTGTTTTTTGATAGTAAAAATAATTAACCATCATCTCCTATCTTTTTTGGTGGTATATATTGCCGGATAGATTGTTTGAAGGAAAATTCCTTGACCGTTTTACCTCGGTGGATGAAAGATTGGCTGAGTTGAACCAACTGCTGAGAGACGTTTTAGCCAAGAAACCTGAGATGGTTATTCCTCCTGTAACTGAAATTCCGAGGGATGCCCTTAGCATATTGCAGCAGATATTGGTGGAGATACGGTCGATGAGTTTTACCACAAAGGATAAGCCTATTTTCACGTATTTTACTTATCCTGCTACCGGCGACAGGAAGACAGTTGGGAAGGGGACCACGACCATCGATTTCCTTGAGGGGAAGGTATCGCTCCCGGATGGTACCGAGGAGTTCATCAGCGATTCTTTGAGGGCTCACTTGGAGACGCAGTGCCGGTCTGTTTTTGTGGAGGCGAGCGAGGACTGTAAGATCCAGTTCGATCAGTATGGGAAGTATCCCATTGACGCTGAGGACTTTTTCCTGATGACGTGGATGAATTTCAGCCGCATTACCCTTTTTACAACCAAGAATACAGACATAATGGTGGAGGCTAGTACCAATCCTGAGACAATTTTACGAAAGTTAAAGATGCCTAGCACGAAATTGTTACTTCCGATTACTCGTACCCCTGCTACCAAGGATCTGTCGACTGGTGCTCTCTCTAAAACTACCGAGTTGACTTCTCGTTTCAAGTTGCTTTCGGTGTTGGCTCATTTTGATTCTGCTGTTTCTCCCACGGTTACTGTTACTTTCGATTCTTCGGATGGTAGCAACTATGACACGGTGTTGAAGAAGAATACGCTTTCATCGGCTACCGACTATGTGTTTATCGGTGGTGACGGCTATGTATTTGAGGCGGATGACCAGATAAAGGTGGATATAACATCGGTGGCTGCATCGGTCTATCTCACTATATTTACTCGGAAGGTGTGATTGTATGGCAGGTGGTAAGACATTTATTGACGGTAGTATTACTGAAAAGCCTGTTAATGTTATGACTTTTTGGAGTGATGTCGATGCTCTAATTACTCTTCCTGCTGATACTGCATTACCTAACATTGTTGTTGCTGATATACCAAGTGATGTTACTGTTATAAGAGCTATACTTGTTCTTAAATATAGTTCAAAAAAGGATACGAGTAGTTCAGATAATCAGGTAACCGCAGGTAAGATCACTTCGAAAGAGACAACTGGTGGTACATATGTTGATGCTATAAATCTTATAAATGGTGAGGTTAAGGTTGATGCTGATACTAAAGAAGGCGGTGATGTTCATCCTGGCGATAATGATATTTCAGGTAGTACTAGTGGAATAACTGATAATTGTACTGTTCAGTCTGTGTTTAGTGGTGTTACAACTACCGGTGCAAGCATTGAATTATATGATGTTCAAATCGGGTTAAAAGTATACTTCACGTGATCGTATGGCATATGAGGATTTTAACTTAGTTGGCCAACAGCACGATGGTTCTGATGAGTATTTTGGAGTCTGGGGCGATGGTACTTATCTATTTTGCGCATGTGGTAACAATGGCATTCGCGCCTATTCGTTTGACGGTTCTAATTTTACACTATTAGATACTCAATTTGATGGTGGGGATTATAGAGGGGTCTGGGGTGACGGAACTTATATATATGCAGCATGTGCGGGTGCCGGGATCAGGGCATACAGTTTCAATGGTACTAACTTTACACTTTTAGATACTCAATTTGATGGCGGGAGTTATGAAAAGGTTACAGGTCATGGTGCGTATATTTTTGCATCATGCCATACCAATGGTCTTCGGGCCTATTCATTTGACGGTTCTAATTTCGCGCTATTGGATACTCATAACCCAGGGGGGCGCACCATGCATGCGTGGTGTGATGGCACCTACGTCTTCACTGCTTGTTATGATGCGGGTATTTGCGCGTATACGTTTGACGGCTCCGATTTTACTTTAAAAGACAATCATGATGCCGGCGACTGGTATAGGGCCGTTTGGGGGGACGGTAATTATATTTACGTTGCTTCTTACACTGCAGGAATCCGCGCTTATAGTTTCAATGGTACTAATTTTTCACTGTTAACCACAAAGGATGACGGCGGTTACTATATGGGAGTCTGGGGGGTTGGCAATTACATCTTTATCGCATGCTATGAGGAGGGTATTCGTGCTTATACTTTTGATGGAGGTAGTTTCACATTGTTGGACACTCATCATGTGGCTACTGTCGATTATCACTGGGTCTGGGGGGACGGCACCCATGTCTATGCTGTTACCAATTGGTTTGTACCCGAGGGCGGGATTTATGCATACTTGTTTTTGGCGCCACCGATACCGTCAGGATACACCGGCCTCTATCCCGGTGCTAGAGCTAAGATGATGGAGATAATGTAAGGGGAGTTATGGCTAAATGACAAATGGAGATTTTATTGATTCTTGGGCGTTAACAGGTGCAAATGCTAACCCTCACTGTATAACTACTGATGGGATAAACATATGGGTTGTTGACGCCAATAGAAGTGTTTATAAGTATAACATGGCTGGTGGTTACATTGGTTCATGGGGCTTAACAGGTGCAACTATTGCCCCCCGAGGCATAGCTACTGATGGGACGAACATATGGGTTGTTGATTACCAGGGTAAGAAGGTTTACAAATACAACATGTCTGGTGGTTATATTGCTGTCTGGGCGTTAACAGGTGGAAGTAATTTAGCTGTTGGCATAACTACCGATGGAACTAATATATGGGTTGTTGACATTGGTACTGATAAGGTTTACAAATACAACATGTCTGGAGGGTTTATTGATTCTTGGGCGGTAACAGGTGAAAATGCTGACGGCAATGGTATAACTACTGATGGTACAAACATATGGGTTTGTGACATTGTTGCCGATAAGGTTTATAAGTATGATATGGATGGTAATTTTATCGACTCGTGGGCACTAACAGCTGCAAATGCTGACCCTACTGGCCTAACTATCGATGGAACTAACATATGGGTTTGTGACACCCAGGATGATAGGGTTTACAAGTATGGATTACTAGCACCGCCAGGATATACAGGTCTTTATCCTGGTGCCAGGGCTAAGATGATGGAGATAATGTAAGAATGGATAAGTCTTACGAGAGACCTAGGTTTTTCCAGTAAATTGTTTGATTTTTTCATCGAAATCTTCCCGTTTGCCCCAGACTGTGCTACCGCTCCTAGAATCAACTTTGATTATTATCGGCATGCATGAGCATATCTGGGAGACGACACGTGGCGGCGGTGCACGTATCCCTTGGTCTTTTATCCAACCTATAATCTCATGGGTGGTGGCTTTATCAAGGGATTTTACGGCGTTTACAATCAGTTCAACATTGCTTCTCCTCATTATAGACTTGTATGGTATTAGTATCTTTTAGAATTTATGCCCACTTCATTCGCATAAAATAATTATGCGAAGCATTTAAATAGGTAAGATTCTCTTTTTTTCTTTTGAAGGCGTGGTTAGCATGGAGTTGCCGAAAGGGTATCCCCCGAGATTCCTCTTTACAGGCTTCATGCCCATTGAGCTGAACAAAGTTTTTGTATCATTCGCATAAGGAACTTATGAGAAATGTTTTTAAGTCGATAAACTATTCTCAATTGAGTTTCTGATGATATTTATAGCAAAGAATGAAGATGGAATACCAAGCTGGAAACTAGCACTAGAGGGCAAAAAGACAGTTACACGTAGGATTAAATCATTGCCTGTTGGTAAAGAGTTTGCTATTCAACCAGGTAGAGGTAAATTCGCAGTATGCAGAGCAAAGGTCATTTCTTGTTCGACTAGTTTAAGTCATTGGAGATACAACATAGGAAGGAATATTAAAGAATATAAACAAAAGGAAGCACAGTTAGAAGGTTTTAATTCCTGGGACAGTGTTATGAAATTTTTACAAAAAAAAGATATTCAATTTAGAAATACTTATAGAATAGAATTTGAACGATTAAATTAAAAGAAGTTGAATAAAATGTATATCGATGATGAAGAATTTAAAGCTATGCGTTTTTGTTTAGAAGAAATGTTGAAACAATTAGAGGAATTGAAGGAGGATCTGAAAAAATGATTGATATAAGAGGAAAACCAGTAGAAATTACCATCTCAGAAGATAGAAAAACGGTTTGGGTCAACACTATTGAAGGTTGTCAATTCCGTGCACAAAGTATACCAGAACTCAAAATAGTAGATTCTCATAAAAAGAAATCAGAATTTATATCAGAAAGAGCATGCTGGGCATTTATGTTATTTTGGATAGGGGGAATTGGTTTTGGTTGGTTATTTGATGTTTTAGGACTAGGCAATCCTGGAGCTGGAGTAATCATAGGTGGTGTATTGGGAGTAATATTAGGTTACCTTATTGGCAACAGAATTGAAAAGAAGAGGCTGAAAAAATGATTGACGGAACTAATTTACCCTATGCTAGAACTAAAATATCCCCTGAAAAATCTAAGATACAGATTAATGAATTATTAAAAAAGTTCGGCGTTCGAGGCATTCAATGGACATGGATGGATAATATTGAGATACTGCGTTTTATCCATGAATTTGAAATGGAAGGAGTAAAACACAATATAGCCTATGAGATTCGAGTACCAGAAATAGGCATCAAGAAAGGAAGTGGATATGATAGACGACTTGTAAGAAACGATAGTCAGGGTTATCGGGTGCTTTGGCATGTATTGAAAAACCGTTTTGTCGCCATCGAATGCGGGTTAAAGACTTTTGAAAACGAGTTCCTTTCAGATATAATTTATAAGTTGCCTGATGGCAGACCTGCAAAAGTCGGTGATATTGTTTTCAAGCAACTAAGTGAAACTAAACCTATAAAATTATTAGAGTCTTAAATATGGAAATTAGAAGAGTTTGGAATAATGCAAAGGGTTGGTTTGATTACGAACCTTTAATGACCGCAATATTCTGTTTAAACTGTGGATACAAAGCTGAGGCTTTTACATGGCAGATATTTGAAAAACGATATCATATGTATGGGAAATTGTCCTGTCCGCATTGCAAAGGAAAAATAAGACCTATTGAAAAATTAGAATTGAGGGAATAAAAATGATAGATGTAAGAGGAAAACCAGTTGAAATTACTATCTCAGAAGATAGAAAAACTGTTTGGGTCAATACTCTTGAAGGTTGCCAATTCCGTGCACAAAGTATACCAGAACTCAAAATAGTAGATAGTCATAAAAAGAAATCAGGATTTATTTATCTAGCCACAAGAGCAGCTACAAGAGCATACTGGGTATTTGTGTTATGCTGGATAGGAGTAATGATTTTTAGTTGGCTCTTTGATATTTTAGGACTAGGTAACCATGCAGTTGGAGTAACCATAGGTGCTGTAGTGGGGATAACATCAGGTTACTTTCTGGGAAAAAGAACTGAAATGAAGAGGTTGAAACAATGAATTATCCAAATATAATGTATAAAGGAAAAAAACTGTATCAGGTAGGCTGTAGAAATTGCGGACAGGGTAACAATTGGAAAATCTATTCTGATGGAGAAAATTTTGCAGCTATATGTGGAGATTGTAGACATGATGTTGAAATTATAAATAAATCACTTGTAGACAAACCTGATAGGAGCTGAAAACATGATAGATGGGGATATATCTGTATTAGTATTAGGAGATGAATCGGATTGGGATTCTTACCAAAAATTTTGTAGACATCTTCAAAAACACCGGTCGGGAAAACTAAATTGGGTTACCGCCACTTACGGTCTTCTTGAAAAAAACAGGTTGCCCCTGGTCAAAAGCAGTACTCTCATAATCTATCTGTTCTTTCCGTTTGCATATTGGGATAAACACATTGAGAACGAAGGATACAACGGCATATATGGAAACGTAGAATTTTACGACAAGTTCAGGGCTTTTTGGTCTGATATCCATAGAACCTTAGAAAAAGTCTACCAGGATAAAAAAATACAATTCATAAATCATCCGTTGAAGGTCGCCATTGACCGTGACAAAGAGGTTACAAAGACGATCCTATCCGAAAACGGGATTAACGTACCAATGTCCTATTATACAAGAGAATATAGCGACATTTTAAAGTTGATTAATCAGGAAAGCAAAAAACTGTTTTTAAAGGTGAGATATGGTTCCATGGGCAAGGGCATAACGTATATGGAGAAGGGGAACTGGAAGACAAATTTCAGGTTCGAGGATGGCAGGATAATAAGCCCGCGTTCTGATTACGGATGGACATTTATAGATATAACAGATAATATGGAGTTCTTGAAGGAGATTTTGACAAAGGATATTGTTATCGAGGATGCGATAGATCCCTACACGTTGGATGGTTTCATATTCGATTTAAGATTCCATGTTCTCTATGACAGGATGTTATACGTCTATCCAAGGGTAAATGAGAAGGATGCTGTAATAACAAATATCTCCCAAGGCGGCAGAGAGGGGTCATCTATTTTGCTTAAAAAACTTCCAAAACACATTATCGACAGAGCAGTCAGAGACGCGGTTAAAACCATAAAGGCTGTAGGTGTAGATTTTGCAGGTGTGGACGTGATGATCAGTAAGGATCTTAAAGTATATGTGGTTGAACTAAATGCATTCCCGGGTTTCCCAAAGGTAGGCAGGTTTAATCTTTCAAAAAGAATCATACAACAGGTGGAAAAGGTAGGTGAATAAAAATAAAGAAGGAAAAAATAGCGGAGGTTGACATAAACCAGCTACCGCACGGACGTCTCACGTTTATCGGGAAAGGACTTTTTGTAAAAAGATTAGAATCAGCATCGAGGGGGACCATCATCGAGGTCTACAAGCGGCATTTCAATGTCAATCCAAAAAAGACTTTGGCAGAGATTATATTTTTCTCTGTTTTATTAGGAATTTT
Organism: Thermoplasmatota archaeon; assembly: GCA_030619765.1. GTDB lineage: Archaea > Thermoplasmatota > E2 > DHVEG-1 > DHVEG-1 > JAGLML01. The sequence goes on along the minus strand of JAUXAU010000059.1, from coordinate 8,370 downwards.
TATTGGTGTGTTATTATGAATGAGAAATAGGTATGGTGAACTGTGTAAAGTGTAGTGTGGATCTTCGTGGACTACAACAATACTCAACTGAGTATGGACAATACTGTGAGCATTGTTACTGCAAGTATATACTGAAAAAACCAAAACGTCATACTGACAGTTTTAAGAGTTACAATAAAAATAAGGAGAAATAGATATGATTAAACAAAAATTTGAAAATATGAAACATAAAGCTATTTGTAGATATTTAGAAGTTCATCTTTCAAAACATATAAGATATGAGATGAGTTTGGATTGGGAGAATAATCAAATAGAGATTAAGTGGTAAATTAGATACGTCATACAAGTTTTCTCATAAAGCCCTTATGCGAAAAACCTTTATATCTGTAATGACATTACTTATACTATGAGTAATAGTAATGCGGTAAAAACCGAATTGCAGAGTTTTACAGATAGCCTTACCGGGTCTGAGGTTACAAAAAGAAATTATGGAGACCACGCGAGGCTTTTCTTAAAGTTTCTTAGAGGTAGAGATCCCAGTATTGAGCTTGCAAGGCGTTTTGTTGAGAAATGCAAGAGCAATGGTTTGGAGAACATCACTGTCGCTACGTATATCGCTGCGATGAAATCTTATCTGCGTTTCAAGGGTTTCCCTGCTGAAGAGATCATAAAAATCAAGTCTCCTCCTGTTCCTGTCAAGCTTAAGCAAGCTCTCTTGGAGGAGGACTGGGAGAAATTTTTGGCTGTGCCAGACAATCTCCGCGACAAGGCCATAGCTTACATTTTGTTGTATGGCCGCTGTCGTGTTGGTGGTCTCCTGAGCCTCCGGGTTGAGGATTTCGATAAGAACAAGGAGACTATCACGGTTCGTGAGAAGTACGGTGAGGAGCACACTAGAAAGATCAACCCTGGGACGGTTAAGTTGCTCTCTAAGTATATTAGGGAGTTTAAACTTAAGAATGATGACCTTTTTGTCGAACTCAGTAGAAGAAGAGTTGAGCAGCTTGTTAAGGAATGGGCCAAAGAAGCGGGTTTGTCTTATTGGAAGGAGGTTACGCCTCACGCTCTTAGGAGGGGGATGGGCCGATCGTTTTATTACAAGACAGGGAAGGATATCGGTAAAACCAGGATATTGCTTGGCCATAAATCTGTTGCTGCAACCATCCATTATCTTGGTGTGTCATTGGAAGAAGTAGAGGAAGACTACGGAGATTTCTACAAATAGATAGTAAAAATAATTAACTATCAGTGCTTAGGTTTTTTGTGATAAACATGAGACGAAGTTTGATATCCACGGAGCGGAAAAACGTGCTTATTGAACGGCTTCAAAGCATTAGGAATAGTACAATAGATCTCCGTGACTCGACAATTGAGATGGATGGTTTACTACCATTGTTTATTGAGGGAGTTGCAAACAGGATCATCAACCTTGTCGACCTGGCTTTGAGAGAGTTGAGTAGATAACGTGATATAAGCACAAAAACTTTTTACCATCAACTTCATATTATATTGTGAATATTTATGCCACTGTTTGATAGAGAGAGAAAGAAAGGACCTGTCAGAGATGTCCTTATGCCTAAAACTACTAGCCTTAGACCCAGGGATATTTTTGATGCCAAGTTTACGTATGATCAGGCTACAAAAGAGGGGGGAAACCCTGGACCTTCACCATCAACTAGAACGTTACCAACCAAGCCATCTGGAGCGTCTATAACTGAATCTAAGTCACGTGCATGCGTCCCGTGCGCTAAAAATCACGTTAGTACTATTTCTGGAGTTCTCAACGAGTCTATACGTTTTGCCCGTAAAGATGGTATCACTCATTCAGAGGTAGTAGATCGACTTGGTATTGCAACAGATGAGATAGCAGCAATGGAAAGGGTCGATCTTGCTCCATACAAAATACAACAACTAAAAGGTGAGGAAAGGAGAATTGCTGACTGGATCGTTGAACGATCACGCGATCTCCGTCATAGTCTTGATACGATTTCGAATGTTGAGGCTCTGGAGAAGACCGCTGCAGAAGCGGCTAATTTCAGAGACGAGCTTTTGCCTAAGTTCTGGAATTTGTTAGAGGAAAAATAATAAACTATCACGTCTTACTTATTTATGATATAAATGGCCGAATGTTCATGTGAAGAGATAAGATCTATGCTCAATGAGTTTCGTAGTGAAATCATCGAGTCTGTACCTAAAGGAAGAGCCAAGCGTGCACCTAGTGAATGGCAGATTTTTTTGAAAACCTGCATTCCAACTAAGACGGGAGCTTTTCCAGAAAAAATAAAAGCATGCTCTGTAGACTATAAAAAAAGATGATGAGAGATGCCCGAGAAAGAAGAGTGCATTCCCTGTCGCCAGATCCTTGGTATTACGCTTGCGATAGAAATCTGTGAACGTGCAAAGAAAGCCGGTCTTGACTGTAAGAAGATCGAAGATAACATGAAAAACAACAAGATGACCCTCAATGAGTTTTTTGGTACTCTTAAAGAAGGCTTCAGCGAGGATGACCAGGAGTATCTGATGTTGAAAAAGATCGAGAGGATCACGTTGAAACAGTCTTGATAACCTTTATTAATCCATATCTTATTTTGATATTATGAATGATGAAACCGAGTCAGAGGTTAAGCCAGAGGCAAAAAAGGATGAGGGTTTTACTGTCGATTTTTCTTTGAAGGAATTTGGTGATGATGACTTCAAGAGTCTTGAAACTAAGATAGACGGCGTTGTGCGGAAGTGCTGTGATGCCAAGGGGAAGATCACTGTCAAGCCATTAAAAGAATCAGAATACGAAGTAAAATGCGAAAAAACCGAGGAGAAGAAGTCAGATGGTGAAGCATAAAAATTTATTTGTCAGTAAAGAATGCGGCGGTTGCGAGGTTGTTAAGAAGAAATTGGAAGAAGAAATCAAAAAGGGCGATATCCGTATTCTTGATGTTGAGACAAAAGAAGCTATGGATGAGATGTTCCACATCAAAGACAAGGGTTTGTTTTTCCTTGAGATTCCTGTTCTTGAAGTTGAAGATGAAAAGGGAAATATAAAGATTTATGGAAAAGAAGAGGATATCGTTAGTCAAGGAAAAAAGGATGACAAAGATTGATGACGTAGATCTAGGTATCATATTGTTTCTGTCTGATAATCCACGCAGCACCAGCACGTCTGTTGCTAAAAATATTTTTAAACCCCAGGATAGTAGAAAGCTAATTAAAATAGACAATATGATCCGGTATCGATTAAAACGCTTTATAGGAGATAATATTGTATCTCGCTCTAATACCCGGCCTGTGTTGTTTACTATAAATCAAGGGAAGGTGTTTTTTAGTGACGGCAAATTAACATTACAGGTTAATGGCAAGCCATTAAAGATGGATCTTGGATATTTTCTTGTTATAGATGGGGAAGAAGAGGTTATCCTCCGGAGTATTGATGCATATGAGATACGGCATAAGATAGAACCGGTTTAAAAATCTTTTTTAAATAAAATATTTAAACAATCCACTTATTGTTTATCTTGATATATATGGCAGCTGGAAGAGGAGCGAGCCCTTGGAAAAGGGAAGGTAAATCAGGTAGCGATCCGGTAGCGCCCGGTTCATACGGCGGCTGGTACAAATTTAGATCACCCCCTTCAAAATATCCAACCACGAGTCAACAGCACAAAATAGGTGCTGCTGGTCGAAAAACCGGTACAACCTGTAAGGGTAAATCGGGGGCAGAATTTAGGAAATGCCGTCACGAGATTATGGCAGAGGTATTTGGGCTCGCTAAATAAAAATATCTAAATAAAAACTCTCTCTTTTTTTTTAAACTTTTTTTTCAATTGAAAAAAATGCCATTTATTGATATCTATAGAATTCAACATCATACATTTGATTAGGGAAGATGGCGAGAGAATGGCGAGAGAATGTCGAGAGATGGCGAGGTTCCTAGATGAAGAACATTGTCCCTCTATTTTTATATAATAACAAAATATTTAAATACTTATAAATGTACTATATTATTATGAAAAGAAAACCTAAGAGCCTATCACTCTCATGGTGTTGTCGCAATCTTATAAACGAATACATGTCAGATAAAATTGATGACGATGGTTTTAAAGAAAAATTACGAGATATCCTTGATAAATTTGCTAATCAGAATAGATTGCATATTAACACAGCTGCAAGTCTTTGCAGTTGGATTATCAACAGGAGATATGCAGAAGATTATAGGGTAAGAGTAGAGAAAATCTGTGATCTTACCGATGAAGTTGATATTCTACTCGGAAAAATACTACTGAAATGCAAATTTTATGCACGTCTAAATGAAGGAGAACGATGAAATGGGATGGTTATTACCGGCCTATAGGACCCGCAAATTAAGAATTACATCTGATAGTAACTGCCCATATTGTAATCCTGAGAAAGAAATAGGGAAATCAACTAATTTAAATGCTTGTAAAGATCACTTATGGGTAAACAAAAATTGGTTTGAAGAATGGCACTACAATAAATTTGGGATAGGGCCATAAGTTTATTTTGTTATTATTCCGGCGTATCTATCTTTATTTGTGTTATGACCTCCTTAGTTAGAAAACCCACTTCTTTAGATGTGGGATGAATACGAAGGCTTAAGTACGGTAGTGACAATATAGTATTTACATGGAACTCAGGATGTATCAATATCGTTTGTACCCTTCTCAGAAACAAGAGAAAAGACTTTTTAACACGTTTAATATCTGCAAAAACATCTATAATGAACTTCTTGAACTTTCTATATCTGTCTACAAGGAAAACGATGTAACACTCAATAGATATGATTTTAATAAACTCCTCACAGGTTTGCATCCTGAAGTATTTTCCCAAGTCAAACAGAATATTGGTGATAGAGTACATAAAGCATTTCAGAATTTTTTTCGCAGATGCAAAGACCCATCTTCTAAAAAGAAAGGATTCCCTCGTTTTAAAAGTAGGATTAATAGCATAACATACTCCCAAAGTGGCTTTAAATTTCCTTCTGATAAAAGATTGTATGCTTCTAAAATAGGCAACATTCCTATTGTATTGCATCGTATCCCCTACGGTACGGTTAAAACTCTCACTATCAAACGAAATAGAGTTGGTCAATGGTTTGCTATCTTTGCTTGTGAAGTCGCTGTAAAACCTGTTAAAAACACATCTAAAAAAGAGATCGGCATTGATGTCGGGATTACAAGTTTTGCTACGACATCTGATGGAGTATTTGTTGATAACCCTCGCTATCTTGTTAAAGCAGAAAAACGGTTGAAACTTCTCGGCAGACGGTTGAGCCGTAAAAAGAAAGGCAGTAAAAACAGGAGAAAATCTAAACGTCTTCTTGCTAGACAACATCTTAAAGTCGGTAATCAACGACTTGATTTTCTGCATAAACTTAGCCATGAGTTGACAAAGAATAACAAAATCCTTGCTGTTGAAGATTTGAATATTAAAGGAATGCTTCATAATCATCATTTTGCTAAACATATCTCTGATGCATCCTGGAATGCTTTTGTAAGTATGTTGGAATACAAGGCTGTAATAAGCGGTTCCACATTGGTAAAAGTTAATCCCAGGAATACAAGCAAAACTTGTAGCAACTGCGGAGCTGTTGCTGATATGCCTCTGAAACAGAGGGAATATCAATGTAATGTCTGCGGTTTTGTTTGTCATAGAGACCTCAACGCCTCGATTAATATTTTGAAGATAGGGCAGGACTTGCCCGAATCTAACGCCTGTGGACATGATGTAAGACCTTCCTTTTTGAAGGCAGTCGTGGTTGAAGCAGGAACTATATTAGACAACTCCTGAGTTCCATCAAGGTTGTCTTTGGAAGCCCATGACTTTAGTCGTGGGAGGATGTCACCCTGTATTCATAGATAGTTTACCCTTGGATACCTTGAGTTTTGCCCTCCAAATGCTTTTCTGTAGATATTTTTTTGCAAAATATGGGTAAATCTTTAAATTTAGAGAAATCTACAAAAAAATCGATTTTAACGGTTATCAATAATAAGGATTTTTGCCGGAGTAGAAGGCCCGAGAAAATGAGAACTTATTAAATTTGGATGGGATAAGACCAAGACCCTCTGACTCCTATAGCAACCCTTTTATGTATTAACGAAACTATTACCCTCTTCTATATCACATCTAACTCGATAATAGATAACCAATTGCTTAAGCTTAATTTTCTCATTTCCTGTAATCATGTCGATCCCTTTTCCTCTTTTTGTTCTTTAATTACTAAATATAGATATATTAAACCGATCAAGCATATGATCCAGATAATGGTAAGAAAAACCATATCAATGTATTGTTCTCCATATCTATTGATATGAATAGTTATTGATGTACTCCCACTAAAGAACGCGAGCAACGTTCTGTACGTGATAATAAATAAACTACCTATACCAATGAGATACCCGGGCACTATAAGCAATTTATTTTTCATTTTTCCTCATCGATGATTATACGACCGCACTCATCTCTTTTAGGGATCCGAGGTAAAAATCCTATTTTATTCATTTCGATAAGTATAGCCATTTTAGATTTTTTTGGAATAGAAAATCTATCTGCAAACACAACAAGTTCTTTATATCTAAAATAACGCGCAAGCTCGGTTATTTCTTCTTCATTGAGAATTTCAGATTCTTCTTCAAGCGTGATCTTTGGTTTATTTATATTGCCATTGATCTTGTTGATAACATTTTCAATTTGTTGTTCTGATCGTTGTTCTATTTCATATAACGGTACATCTGCATGGACGTTGGAGAGATCTTCGCTCCAAAAACTAGGTATCTTGTTTTTCATAAAACCCTCATAGCTATTTGAATAGACCCAAACGTATTCCTGTTTATCTCCCGCAAGCCGGCTAAATTCATCATTGATTTTTTTGTATAAAGGTTTAATCTCAGTACGAGCTCCTAGTTTTACATGAAAAAGACCTGGCTCTTTCGCAAGCCAGACATCACTATCTGTAATAATATTTACATCAATTTTTCGCGTATAATGAAAATCAAAAAGTAAGATCTGTTTTTTCTGACGTGATAGACTGATCACATGGTCCATAAGTCTATGCTCAGATAGATTATGTTGTCGTGCATAGAATTTGAATGCCGCCTCTACAATAAGGATAAAAGAGTTTTCCGGCAATTTATTTATATCGTCGATCAACATGATATTATCTGGTAACAGATGACTTTTTTCTTTGGGATATCCAAAGATAACAGGGGTTAAATTATATCTTTTAGATAGATCTTCTTGCAGCTTATAGCCTAATACTGATTTACCAGCTCCACGTTTACCAGTTACAAATGCCACGCATGGTAATGTTATAATATTTTCCCATTTCATATCGAAATCTCCATCTTTTGCAATTTTTATATTGAATTTTTTATCTTTTGCAATTTCTATATCTTGCATAGTTTTTATGTCTTCTTGTATTTTTTTCTCTTCTTGAGTTATAGTCGGTTCTATTGGTTCTTTTACTTTTTTTGGAGATTTTTCATAAAATCCTATATTTAACAAAAATTTTATTGCATTATCTTTATCTATTTGCCCCGTACAATTTTTATCTATCTGGTATGTTTTAGAATCGGAATATTCCGGAATTTGAAATTTCCATGTATTTTCTTGATTTTCTTTAGAAAATTTAATTTTTACTGGATCCCCATCATCACGGTAAAATATTTTGTAAAATATTTCTGGCTTTACATTTTGATTTTTTATATTATTCATTTTCTCACATCCAAATTTAATTCATTATTTTGACCATCTACCTTGCCCATAATCACAACGGCGACACATAATTCCTTTTTTAGTAGTGTAAACATATTTAGTACCGCATTCAGGGCATTTAGGGCGTTTTTGATTTTTATATAAATTTCGATTTTTTATATTATTCATTTTTTCGCATCCAAATTTAATATATTTAATATTTCTAATAATAATAATATATTATGAGTATTTAAATGTTTCGCATAATTACATTATGAGAAATAAAAAGAGCGTTCTAGTCTATAGACTATAAAAATTAAATTAGTAATTTTGATAAAAATTGAAATTAAATATTTCTTAAAAATATATGTTACTTTGTCATATTGATAAAATTACAGCAAACATTTAAGTATATTGATCAACAAAAATAAGATTATGCAAATAGAATATTTAATCATTGAAAAAGGGATAATTAAACCGGATCCCAAACATAGTAGACCATATCTTTTATATTAAAATAAACCGGTTCAATTATAATAATTTTTTTTTTTGAAAAAAATTTTATTTAAATTTTGATGTACTTATTGTATATTAGATATATCAATAATACATGTAATTTTTAAAAACTAATAGCATATGCCTTAAATCTGTTGATATGCACGTTTA
>JAUXAU010000078.1 GCA_030619765.1 Thermoplasmatota archaeon | reverse complement strand
GGTTGGAGATCCCAATTCTCCCATCCACCTTGACCATGCAAAGGACCCAGAGAATAAGTATCAAAGTTATCTTCCCAAAATATGTCGGTTGCAACTGACTGTGACTTCATATTACCAGTCTTTTCAATATTCACGGCACCTGTTACTGAAAAAATAGTAACGAATAGCAGCATACTTACAAAAATGCTTATTATTTTCTTTTTCATTTTTTGCCTCCCGTACATTATATTCATTTAATAAGTATTATATTTCTAGGATTTAAGTTTTTTGGATGGTGATCTATATTTTTTCGACAAATATTAAAAAACTTGCCTTAGAGTGCTGTTTTCATTTCTTATATACATCTCAGGCAATACTTTCAAAATATATTAAAGGTAAAAAAAGTAGTAAGTAAGTCATGTATGTTGCATACATCAGTGTCCAAGATGATGTGTTTTCACGCTTCTCATTTTTACGATTGTGAATCATAAGCCAAAATATTAGAAAACTAAAGACTACAAGAAGAGCAAGCGGAAATAGATAAGCTTCTAGTATATTCAGCATGATTAAGGGAATAATTAATGCAAAAGCACTGCTCATAAATACAAAAGAAATCAACGCAGTTTTCTTTACTCCAAGAACATTTACCAAGGTTTTTGTTCCTGCTCTTTTATCGGCTTCTGCATCAAGTATGTCCTTTGTAGAAGTTCCTCCAAATAGAAATATTGCGGCGATACATCCGATTGCAAGCGGTGGGTTTTGAAATGGATTCCCAAATACGCTCCATGATCCCAAAATACCTAGAAATCCTCTTGGAATGGCAACCCATAGTTGGTTTAAAAAGAGGAATTTTTTAATCCTTGGCGGCAAAGAATAAGTGATCGAGAAGAATGCAATTGCTAGAACAAACAAGCTAAATGTCATATTGATTGTTAGAGATAATAGCATTGCAAAGATGAATAGCACAAAAGATATGTTTTGCGCTTCTTTTTGTGTTATTACTCCTTTAGGTACAGGTCTATATGGCTTTGATAGTTTATCTTCTTTAAAATCAGTAGCCTGATTCAATGCATTAGACGCACCGTTTAATAAAGCAAAACAAATGCTCGCCGGGATAACTGTTACAACTATTGTTAAGAATGAGATATCGGCTTTTCCAGAATATATAAGACTTGCAATCATTACACTGCTTGAAACAATGATTGGGGCAAGTAATGTGAATGGCCTGAGTAATTCAATAATGCCTCTTAACTTCTTATTCATCGTACCTTACCAATCTATCTGCAAAAGTATCTTTGTGCTTTGTCGATATATAAATATATCTTTACACTTATTATCAAAAAATAATTTTTACAGTTGATTTCAAAAACTAACGTGACAAATCTTTCAATCGTTGTACGCCATCGATATCCTTAATTATTTTAGCCGCTACTTCAGGAACTAAGTCTTCCCATTCCTCATTATTTATCATCCTTCTTCGAATCTCTTCCCCTGAATACCTTTCTTTTTCAAAATAAGGAGTTCCCTTAACGAGATATCCTTTTTCTGAGAATAGCTGTTTGGTAAAAGAATTATTAGAAATGACAACATCAAAATCTCTTACAATTGATAAAACATGAGATACCCACTTAGGTGGGTTATGAATATCGGGTATTAAGACTATTTTATAATTATTTATGCCTATTTTATCTAACGATTTTGCTATCATCTTTTTACGTTCATCTTCAGAATAAGGATTGTCAATCGTGCTACTATATTGTGAAGATCCTATGCCAATAATTATTTCATCATACTGGCTACTAATACTCTGTAAAAGCATCAAATGACCTTTATGAAAGGGTTGAAAACGTCCAATAAATAATGCGTTCATATTGCAATAAAGAATAACGAAGATCAATATTACTTTTCCTTTTGTTCTGGGTAGAATATATGTTTCTCCTGTTTCTTTCCTTCAGATTTTAAATGAGATGTTGTCCTTTTTTCAGATTCCAACTCTACTTTTCCCACAATCTTTGGAGGTCTCATAGTTTTTAGTTTTCTCAGTAGCTCTTCCTTTCCTTCACCGACAAGAGCGTTTTCTAAAACATCTGACAACGTTTCTACAGGAATTATTTCTATCTTCCCTTTGTATTTATCTTCAATTAATACATCATTAAGATTTGCCTCGGGAACTAAAACCTTCTTGATTCCAGCTTCAGCGGCAGCTTCTATTTTTGCAGTGACACCACCAACAGGGAGTACCGTTCCTCTAATACTGATAGAACCAGTCATGGCTACATCCTGTCTTACAGATACATTTTCCATAACCGAAATCACAGCAGTTATCAGAGACAGGCTGGCAGAATCTCCTTCAACTCCTTCATATGTGCCAATGAATTGAATATGTATGTCATGTTTTGAGATGTCTCTTCCTATATATTTTTTGATTATTGCAGAGATATTTTGAACCGATTCCTTCGCTATTTCTCCCAATTTACCTGTTGCTATAACCTTTCCTTCAGATTGTGATCCGGCAGGAGTAACTTCTGCTACAATGGGGAGCACTAATCCAGAAAACTCGCTCATGGAGGGATCAGCAGAATGTACAGCAAGCCCATTTACCGCTCCAACTTCTTTTCCTGTCGTTCTAAATGAACGATAACTCTTCTGCGACTCTAAGGCTCTATCCGCTACCTGCTGTTCTAGTGATCGTGCTGTTTTTTTAGCTTCAATAACATGTTCCTGAGTTACTATCTTATCTCCTTTATCAAATGCAATATCACCAGCAACTCTTATGAGTCCGCCTAGTTCTCTTAACCTTAGAGAAAGTTTTCCTTTTCTACCTGCTCTTCTCTGTGCCTCGTGGATTGTTTCTGCTACAGCTTCTTTATTGAAATGAGAGATTTTCCCATCCTTTTTCACTTCTTGAGCAACAAAACGAACAAGTTTTTCTCTGTTGTCATCTGTGTCATCCATAATGCTATTCAGGTAGACTTCATAACCATATCCTCTAATCCTAGAACGTAAAGCAGGATGCATTCCTCTCAGTGCATCCAAATTCCCTGCAGAAACCAAGATAAAGTCACACGACGCCGGCTCTGTTTTTACCATCGCTCCAAAACTTCTTTCTGATTGACCGGTAATCTGAAACTTTTTTTCCTGTATTGCCGTCAGGAGATGTTGCTGGGATGGTAGGCTAAGTGTGTTGATTTCATCAATGTATAGAACTCCTTTATGTGCTCTATGTATAGCACCTGCTTCGACAAGTTGATGTGGAGGTGTCTCCAGTCCAGCTGATTGAAAAGGATCATGTCTGACGTCCCCTAGTAAAGCACCCGAATGTGCAGCTGTTGCATCTATAAATGGAGGAGCCTCGTCCTTATCATGAGAAACCAATATCTTTGGAATCTGTTGCAGCCCTCTTCTTTGAGTCAAGCCTCCTCTTGCTACGATAAGATAAATCATAACGGCAGCAATTATACCGAAAATAGCATACTCAAAATGCCCTGTGATTATAGCACCAAATAATGATAAACCCACAATCATGAGAACAACTGTAAGAATGAGACTATTTTGTTGTTCCAACTTCTTTTTTGCTTCGGTTCTCTGGGCTTTTATTATCTCATTTGCCTTTCCACCGGGGACAACACGTATGTGGGGGGTATTTGTATCCTCGTTATTGGGATATGCAATAATGTCTTCTAGTTCCCCCTTCGGTAAAAACTCAGTCATGGCTCTAGCAACCATAGATTTTCCAGTACCTGGATCGCCTATAAGCATTACATGACGTTTTTGCTCTGCAGCCGTTTTAACAATATCAACTGATTTATCTTGTCCTATTACTTGATCCAAGAGACGTTCAGGAACTTCGATTTCTTCCGTGGTTTTGAATTTGATTTTTTTTATCCATTCTTTTATGGAAGGTAACTCTTCCTTTTTTTGTTTTTCTGGTTTCTCTTGTTTTTCAGTCAATTTTGCCACCATTTACAAAAGTTCCTTATATACGATTATCATATATATATTTTAATCAGATTTAGATTTATGCAGATATATTACACCCGTATTTCAATTTTTCTTTAGGAGCTTTCCGCTTACTTTATAATACGATATGTGATACTACTGTAGCAATGGCATTCGACAGAAAAACACTAGTAATTCCAGATAAAACCAATTTTGAGGAACGTATTATTTCTACAAACGGAGATGTGGTAATTGGAGATAGATGCTTGCTTCAATTTAGCATCAATACCAACGGTAGAATATTTATTGGAGAGCATGTAATCACAGGCGGGAATCTGCATGCAACAAACGATGTTAGGGTAGATATATTTTCGGAAATAAGTGGGGATATACAAAGTGGAGGAAATGTATATCTTGGAGAGAAGGTTAAAGTGAAAGGAAAACTCTCTCTAAAAGGAGACCTTGATGTTGGAGATAGTGTGGAGATAGAAAACGGCTTTGAAGCGAAGGGGTGGATAAACATTCGTAGTCCAATACCTGTCGTTATATATATTTTTATATATCTATTACAGCTTTTAAAGATGGGTCATAGTGAAGAAATAGATCGATTACTTGAAGAACTTGAACAAAATGATGGAAAAACCATACCTATTTCAGAATCATTTCTCTTTATTCCCAATAACTCAATCATTGGTCTCTCAAAATCACAGGTAGATTGTGGTCTTCGCATTGGTAAAGAATGCAAGGTTCTCGGGAATTATGATATAAAAGGAGACATTTATGTTGATGACAAATCCAACGTCTATGGTACCCTAAATTCAAAAGGAAACGTTTTTTGTGGAAAAAAAGTAAAAATACATGGAAATGTTGTCGCAAATGGCGAGGTCAATATTGGTGGGCGAACCCATGTTGTTGGCAACGTGTCAGGAGAAAAAATTTATCTGTCAAAAACCGCATCTGTTCAAGGTACCCTTTTAGCTAAAAAGGGTATTTCGTTCATCGACTCATCTGAAGAAGAGGCTAGAGATAAGGTTAAACGATTTGAAAGCGATGCCGATATTGTAGATGAAGTAAAAGGAATGTTGGAGTAGAAAAAATGCAACTTGGCATAGTTGGAAAGCCCAATGTAGGAAAATCCACATTTTTTAATGCAGCCACAGAGGCTCATGCAGAGATTGCAAATTATCCATTTACCACTATAGATGCTAATCGTGGAGTAATGTATATACGAAAACCCTGTCCATGTAAAGATTTTAATGTAACGTGTACGCCCAACAACTCAGAGTGTATTGATGGAACACGATTTGTACCAATTGAAGCAATAGATGTAGCCGGACTTGTTCCAGATGCACATAAAGGAAAAGGCTTAGGAAACAAGTTTCTTGATGATTTAAGGCAGGCGCATGCTCTCATTCACATTGTGGATGCATCTGGCAGTACAGATGATGAGGGTAATCCATGTGAAATTGGAATGTACGATCCGCTAAAGGATGTCGAATTCTTGGAAAAAGAAATCACATATTGGCTTTTTGGCATTGTTAAAAAGAGTTGGGAAAAAATAGCAAAACAATGTGAATTAGAAGATAAGAAAATTGAAAGAATGCTTGCAGAAAAATTGACTGGCTTAGGTGTAAAGGAAGAACACATTACGGGTGCAATTAGAAAGATAGATATCGATCGTTCTAAACCTTCTACATGGACAGACGATGATATTCTAAAACTTTCAGATTATGTAAGAAAGATTAGCAAACCTATGATCATAGCTTTTAATAAATGTGACAAAGCACCAGATAGTTTGATGGCCAAGATGGATGAGATGAAAGACTATATTGTAATCCCAACAAGTGCCGAAAGTGAGCTTGCTTTAAGCAATGCAGAAGAAAAGGGAATAATTGAGTATGCTCCAGGGAGTAACGATTTTACTATATTAAAAAAAGAAGAACTTTCAGAAAAGCAACTGAAAGCGTTAGATTATATTAAAAGCCATGTTTTAGAAAAATATGGTTCTACCGGTATTCAAAAATGCATAGAAGAAGCAGTCAAAATGCTCGATCTGATAGTAGTTTATCCTGTTGAAGATGATACACATCTTACTGACAAGGACGGTAGGATACTTCCTGATGCGTATTTAGTTTCTAGAGGTTCTACAGCGAAAGATATGGCATATAAGGTTCATACAGATCTAGGAGATCATTTTATTAGAGCCATTGATGCACGAACCCATCGTGTGATAGGTTCAGACCATGAACTAAAAGATGGAGATGTTATCAGCATAATAGCAGATGCTTAAAAATCGATTTTAATAATCTGCATAAAAGCCTGCATGATATCTGAATAACAATCTGCCAATTATTATGCATAATCATCTGCAAATTAAGTTTTTATAGCAACCATCTATTACATTTTTGGGATCACTCAAACATATTTTATAGGAGGAAAAAAGTGCCGAAAAGAAAACTTCGCAAGACTGCTTTATCGAGAAATATTCAAAAGCACATCCGATCAAAGAATCAGAAGAACAAAAAAATTGATTTTGAAGAAATACCCTTTACAACAATACGAGTTACTATGCATGCGTTAAAATGGATTTTCTTCCTTATCTTTATTTACATTGCTGTTAGTATTGTCCTACTCCTTATACAGGGAGGAAATGATTCAATAACAAACATTGTTGTGTATAGTGTTACCGGCTTCTTTACATTTTTTATGGGATACTTTGGATGGATGTTTGCCCGCAGCGTCATGGAGATGGTGAGTGGCAAAGAACTTAAGCAAGATGATTTCTAATACCTATTTTCTCTATTACTCATAAAATCCCTAGAGGCATATAATTGGTAGTAGTGTTTGATAATCATCTCCATTTGAGAAGAGATGGTAGGTTTCTAGATGCTGTAAAAGATTTTAAAAAAGCGGGTGGCACACATTTTGTTTTATGCCAGTACCCAATGATAGAATTGGTTATCAGAGAGAAAAGTTACAAGTCTTGCTATATGAAAACATCAACGATGGCAGAGGAAATACGCGCTGAAATTGATATCGGAGTTTTTGTCACTATTGGTCCTTATCCAGTTGATTATCTAAAGTTAAAAGAAAACCTTGGAAGGGCTAAAGCCATTGAAATTATGAAAAGGGGGATGGATGAAGCTGCAGAGCTTTTTGAAGAGAAGAAATGCATTGGTATCGGGGAGATTGGAAGACCCCATTTCCCAGTTGATGAAGAAATTATGGATGATTCAAATGAAATTCTTCAATATGGGATGGAGAAAGCCGTAGATGTAGGGGCTCCTGTAATATTGCATACTGAAAGTACAACACCTGAACAGTGTAAAGAACTTGTGGAGATGGGCAAGAAGGTTGGTCTTTCTTCAGATAAAATTGTAAAACATTTTGCACCGGCCTTAATAAAACGAGATGAAAACTTTGGACTTATGCCTTCTGTTCTAGCAAGTAAAAAAAATATTGTTGAGGCATTAGAAAAAGGATCACGTTTTTTAATGGAGACAGATTACATCGACGATCCACGAAGGCCTGGTGCTGTGCTTGGGCCAAAAACTGTCCCTAAATTGACGAGAAGCCTTCTTGATGATGGAGTCATGACGGAGGCACAGGCCTATGAGATTCATGTAAAAAATCCCTTTAAAACATATGGCATTGTTTTGGAAGAGTAATTTGTTAATTTGTCATAAAGTTACTATCAACATTTATTTGTCGTACTCTACTTAGTTGTTGATTTGTTTTAAGCCCAGAAGAATCTGTGAATAACTTTTTTCAGAATAAATTATAAACGACTGAAGGAATTGGAGGAAAGATATGACCAATAATAATAAGCAATAGCAAAAATAATGGGATAATGATACAACCGGGAATCCATACTAGACCAACACCAATACTACAAGGTCGATTAAATATTGTATAATTTTCAAGCCTATAATCATCAAGAATATCAGATATGAGCTCGTTTGAAGTATCATTTAATTGCTTTAACGAATTGACTAGATTACCAATATTCTCAACCTCTTTGTCGTTATGTAAACGGTTCCTAAACACCTCTACAAATCTATTGAATGAGTCTTCATCCATTCCTTTGATAACATCAAGTCCCATCTGGAATAATTTATTTCTACCATTCAATGTGGGGAGCGGAAAACTTACTGCTTCTCCCTTTCCAACATAATCACAAGTAATATCCTTGCTTACTTCATCTATTGCCCTCTTACTTCTAACACTAAACAATGGTGATGCTCTGGAGATAGTAGATGATTTAGTGGTTTGATACCCTACTACACCTGTAAACGACATTAGAACCAGTATTACAACTGCTATGATACTACCAATAAGTATCTTTTTATTCATATCATACCTCCTCTGTTGGTATGTCTTCAAAAACAGCATCAATAAAGAATAAGCCTATTTTTCCTGAATAGTTGTTTAGAAAAGTGAAACGCTGAAACATGTAAGTATAAGTATTTCTAATCGTGCCAGTTAACATGTCAGATTCTGAGTTTCCAGCATTATCATAACCATAGACAGTTAGACCAAATTCATCTCCATATATCTTAGTAAATAAAGCAAAAAAACTCACGTACTCATTATAAAACCATGGGAATAATATTAACCCTTTAACAGAGCACTCACCCTTAATGAAAACATTTGCCTCCCATTCATAAGGTTCATCAAAATCGACATAAAGTTCAAAATAGCCATCCCATTTCCATTTATAAAAGACTACTCTTTCTACACCGCTTGTATAATCCTCACAATGGGCAAAAGGATAGATTTTATAACCTTTTCTGGGGTTACCGCTTATTTCATATGTAATGCCAATTATTGGTCCTGTTTGGTCAATCTTGAATTCAACTGATTTCCAATCTTCTACATTGCCAGCATAATCAATTGACCGATACTCCAACGTGTGTTCTCCATCTTGGAATACATAAAACGGTTCAGTATACGTCTTAATACTCCCATTGTTAATTCGGTATTCTGTTCTATTCACTCCAGACATATCATCAGTAGCATTCAAAGTAACTTCTACATCACTAACATACCAACTATTATTACCATTAGGCTCAGGTGGATTAAGTGTACACGTTGTAACAGGTGGCGTAGTATCATCAAAGGATACCCTATTTCCAGTTGATGGAATAACACTCACACTAACGAACAATAGTATAACAGCAACTACTACTCCTTTCTTGATGAGGTTATTTCTTTCCATGAATTTCCCCCTCTGAATATTAATAATGCAGAACTGATATATTTGTTTATCCCTACCATAGAGTAGCATTTATATATTATGTCGTCTATGAGAATAAGGAAGGGAGGATAAGATATGCAAAAAAATAATCATGGAAAGAAATTTTGGGTGATTTTAATATTTGCTCTTTTTCTAGGAATGAGTGTTACTTCCACCGTAGTCAGTGATAAAATATCATATGTCAATCTCCTATATACACCACATGACCCGATTTACATAAATGGAAACGATAAGTTCACCAGCGAAAATGGCGTTACTGGAGGTTCAGGGACATCCAATGATCCCTTTGTTATTGAAGACTGGGAGATAGACGCTTCTTCCATGGATGGCATCACTATTAGGAACGTAAGCGTATTTTTTGAAATCAGGAACTGTTACGTTCACGATGGCGGTATAAACAACGATGGAATAGTGTTCATCAATGTAACAAATGGTGTTATAGAAGATACTGTTATCACCGGGAACAGAAACGGCATTGTGTTTCGAACTCAATATACTGGGAAAGAAAATAGCGAAAACAATAGCATCCGACACAACAATATAACCTCTAACACGTATGACGGAATCCATTTTGAACATACTGGGTGGGGTTATCATAGAAACAACATCATTTCTAACAACAACCTATCGGGTAATGGCAAAGGGATCTACATGATCATGTCCGCTGATAACCAGATACTATACAACAATATTATTTCAAATGATGAAATAGGCATCCAGTTAGATATGTGTGGAGGTGGAGGAGAAAACAACAGGATTTATCATAATAATTTCATTAATAACGGAGATGAAAATGGACAGGCTTGTGAATGGGGCGAACCCTTAAATCATTGGGATGATGGATATCCCTCAGGTGGAAATTACTGGTCTGATTATATGGGGGTGGACAATTTTTCAGGTCCTAATCAAGATGTGCCAGGTAGTGATGGCATCGGTGACACACCATATCATATTCCAGTCGGGCAAAACAAGGACAGATACCCCTTAATGGAACCTTATGGTGATGTACCAGAAGGGGTTTTTGTAAAAATAAAGGGAGGAATTGGTTTACATATAACTATCAAGAATTATGGAAATGATGTAATTACTAGTGTAAACTGGAGTATCACTATCGACGGTGGTCTTATAATTACCCCAAGGGCAGATTCAGGCGATTTAGGCACTCTTGCTTCTGGCCAATCAGCAAACATAGCCTTGGAACTAATGGGACTTGGCCTTGGGATTTTAACTCCTATGCCTAAGATAACGGTTACTGTGACATGTGATGAGGGACTATCTGCAGAGAATACTGCAGATGCTAGGATAATACTCTTCTTTGTGCTGATAAAATAAAAATCAACAACCAATCTCTCTTTTTTCCTTTTTTTCTAACCATTACTCCCTCTTTTAAACTAGTGATTCATAACACCTTTTCTTTAAAAAACCAATCCTGGTTTTTGTGGGAGGATAAAAAGGGATTGAAAAATGATACTTATGAGTCGAAGCTAAGAAAAATATAATAATGATAACTTTAATGTAAACTAGTCACATAAGTGATGAAATGGGGAAAGGAAATACTAAACACAGACATGCAGAAGGGGCGTTGTTCGAGAGTGAGACGAGATTTAGATCAATTTTCGAAAACGTTAAAGATGTCATTCTCTTTGTTGATAAGTACGGCAAGATACTTAATGTAAACAAAAAGGTCGATGATATACTTGGCTATAAACAGGAGGAAGTTTTAGGGAAAAACTTCGCTAAACTTGGGATCATTAAGCTTAAGGATCTGCCAAAAATCGTTAAACTTTTCAGAGATGCGATTAGAGCAGATGAAAAAGTCATTCCTCTATTGGAATTAGCTCTTAAGCATAAAAATGGTACATGGGTTAATATAGAAGCTGGTACGACAGTTCTCAAAAAAGATGGGGAAACAATAGGTACTCTGAACATACTCAGAGACATCACCGAGCGGACGGAGGAGAAGGAGAGAAAAAAGCAATTAATCCACAATTTGAAATTTTTATCAGAATCATCCATGAAATTTGTTGAGATTACCCCAGAAGAAAATATCCACCAGCTTATAGCAGATCAGATATATAGACTCCTTGGAAACTGTTATGTTCTAGTCAATTCGTACGACATCTCATCAAACACAATGGAATTGAAGGCAATCACAGGGATAGGAAAACAGCTCAATACTGTTCTCAAGATATTGGGCAGGGATCTGATAGGGATGTCTTTCATAATGACTGATGATTTTGCTAAAAGCGAGCTTACTAAGGGCAAGATTGTTAAAGTTCCTGGTGGAATACATGGGCTTTCTTTCGGGAAACTGCCGAAAAAAGCCTGCAGCGCTATTGAAAAGGTTCTTGGTATTAGAGAAATTTATTCTATGGGATTTGCCAGAGGCGGAAAGTTATACGGAAATGCAGTAATATTATTGAGAAACGATTTCGAGCTTAAAGATACGGAGATCGTTGAAACATTTATGCGTCAAGCTTCAGTGGCTCTGCAGCGTAAACAGGTGGAAGAGGAATTAAAAAATGCATTGTCTGAGTGGGACGTCACATTTAATGCAACAAAAGATTCAACCATGCTCATTGATGATAAATTCAAGATATTTAAAGCGAATTTTGCAACTGAACGATTTTTAGGCAAGCATCTTAATGAAATTCTCGGAGGGACTTGTTATGAGTTGGTTCATGGAACAGATGCACCCCCTGATACATGTCCTCTAAAGACGGCAAAACATACGAAGAAGCATGAGGGGATAGAGCTTTACGTGCCTGAAAAGAATGTGTGGTTATCAGCGACAGTAGACCCTATACTTGATGACAAAGGCAATTTAACCCGTGCTGTTCATATTATAAAAGACATCACCGAGCGTAAACAAGCAGAGGGAAAAATTAAGGAGCAAAATATCCAATTGAAAAAACTCGATAAGATTAAATCTGATTTTCTTAACGTAACTTCTCATGAACTGAGGACACCAATGTCAGCGATAAAAGGTTATTTGCAGATGTTGTTGAATCAGTCTCTTGGTGAGATCAGTGAGGAGCAGAAAAAAGGTCTTGAGGTAATTCTCAGGAATGCAAATCGTTTGGATAATCTCGTTCAGGACATCCTCGACGTTTCACGGTTGGAATCGGGGACCATGAAGTTTATCATTGAAAAAACGGACATACAAAAACTAGTAGATGAAGTAACGGAAACCATGCAGTCATCAGCTGATCTAAAAGACATTAAAATCAATATGGAAGTAGAAGAAAAGCTGCCTGGTTTGAATATCGATCAAGATCGTATAAAACAAGTGATTATAAATCTCGTAAACAACTCCATAAAGTTCTCACCTGGTGGTTCTATTATCAATATTCGAGCTAAAAAAGAAGAGGGCAATATCTTGTTTGAAGTGCAAGATTTTGGGAGAGGCATACCAAAGGATAAACAGGATAGGATTTTTGAAACATTTTACCAGGTTGATTCAGGTAAAGATACTAAATTTGGCGGTGCTGGCCTAGGACTTGCCATTTCGAGAGGAATCCTCTTAGCTCACAGTGGTAAGATCTGGGTAAAAAGCAAAGAAGGTAAAGGTAGTACGTTTAGTTTCACATTACCCATAAAACCTGTTAAAGATCTTGAAGAGAGATTTAAGGATGTGGATATGTTTTTATTGGAAGGTATGGGAGAGGGGGAAAATGGTTAAAATAATGATTGTGGACGATGAGCCAGATATTAGAGAGATGCTGAATATACTGCTGCACAAAGAAGGATTTGAAATGGAAATGGCTGAGGATGGCCTAGATTTTCTTGAGAAGGTCGATAGCTTTAATCCTGGTATTGTCACCTTGGATGTGATGATGCCAGGTCTAACAACAGAAGAAGTTCTTAATAAGTTAAAGAAAAAGAAGAGCAAACCAAAAGTGATACTTTTAACAGTTGTTCGGTTTGATGGTGATGAAAAGAAGATATTTGAACAAGGAAACGTCGTTGATTATATCAAGAAACCTTTTGATATAGATGCTTTTCTAACCTGTGTTGAAAAACATGTATCTTAATGCCGTTTTATTAAAAATTTTTCATTCTTTGTCTAGAGAATCAGCATATTGCCTATGAAAAACCTAGTTCTAGGGTAATTAACATTTATATACCCAAGCATCTATAGATATAATAAATAAGGGAGGAATCTCGGATGAATAAAAATCAATTGTTGAAAAAAGGATTGGTAGTTGGTGTAATTTGTCTTTTATTACTAGTTTCGTTTCCTAGTGTTTTGAGTAATGAAGGAAAACCTGATTTAATCGTTGAAAAGATTTTCGATATGCCAGATAATATAATTGTGTTAAGTGATATTAAATGTCGAATAAAAAATATAGGGGATACAAAAACCCCCGGTGATAATATTGAAATATTTTTTGAAATGAAAAAGATGCTATTCGGAATAATCCCTGTTGAAACAGTGTATTCCAACACTTGGGTAATTTCCGGGGGTGGAAGTATAGAACCTGGTGAAAGTAGAGATTTCACCCTTTTAAATGCTATAGAACCAGATGAGTATCTCGGTTTCTATAAAGTAACCTGTAAAGTTAATCCAAACGGGGAATTTGCAGAAGAAAGCTACAGGAACAATCGTTTAACTAAACGATTTTTCACAATTTATAACATATATATTGGAATCTAAGAATTGTTGGTTTTTACAGTTCTTATAGAATCATCCACGGATGTTTCCAGTACTGAGACAGCTGCTGGGTTTATAGCTGGATATGTGGTCCATACCTTGCATTAAAAAACAAAAAACAGAATCCGTTGTTCCTCTTATTCGATAGCAGTTATCAAATAAAAAAAGAACATTTACAAAATTTGAATAGTTAGATCCCCACTCTCTTTTTTAAAATCGTTATACATCGCTTCTACCACATTTTCTTTCATTTTTGGTATAACATATCAAGCAAAATGCTTAGAACGTGTCAAAAGCTGTGTATATTCGATAATTGTCGATAGAATATACGGCAATATTTAAATAACCTTTAAAGTATATAATAATTTGTTTGGATTAGGGGAAATATAAGATGAAAAAATTAATGGTCGTAATAGGAATATGTTTTTTGTTAGTCGCTATGCCACTGATGACAGCAATTCCAATGAAGTTGATCCCAAATGCTCGAACGATAAAACCAATTCTACCCGATGTAAAAAAACCAATCCCCGTCTTCGATGATCCGCCAGAGTGGGCAAATGGTAATTTCACTGGTGTATGGGGATTGAATATCCTTGGTATACCTTTACCACCAGCAGGATGGATAACTGGGTATTATCAAAACATTGGCCTGGGTAACTTTGCAGGAGTATTTGCGGAGTTCAATGAAACCAATGCAACAGGAGCCCTATTAGGATTTATGCTCTGGGTATTTTTCATCGGAGGAATTGGAAGCATTGCAACAGGAAACGGTACATATGTAACTGGGATTGGAGTTGCCAATGAAACACATTATTACGTAAGATTACATGCTATTATCGGTCCGAGTTACTACATACATATCGAATATACAAAATTCGAATAATAAAAACTTCCTCTTCTTTTTTTTAATTCCAAATAGTAATGTAGAAATGAAATCAGTACAATAATTACTGCCCTATTGGTTTTAATCAGAAGAATCTGTTCTAAAGATTTATATACTCTATCATCTATAGATATAGTAATAATTGGGGAAAAAATATGAAGATATATATTAAATCTATAACTTGTATAATTCTTGTAAGTTTTTTTATTGCTTCTAGTGCAGCAGGAATTGAATTAAAATCAAAAAAACAAACAAGTAACCTTTCTGATTTCGATCCTTTGGTAGATGTTGAAGTTACAGTAGAAATCCAAAAGATACGAGCATTTGATAAGAGCGATAAACAATTAAGTTTACTCCCTTATTCTCCCATATTTTTTAGAAGAGAATATATAGATAAAGAAAGTGA
>JAUXAU010000067.1 GCA_030619765.1 Thermoplasmatota archaeon | reverse complement strand
AACAACAAATTATGGGAAAAACACATAACCAGTACCGGAGTAACGAGAAGGAAAGGAATATTAGATATTTTAGAAGTTGATTGCTAAATTATTATTTTTTTATTGGAGAAGAAATATCGACATAATTGTCGGACAGCCTCATGTGATTTTTTATTTCACATACTCAACCTTCGGAAACAATCTAAAACCTATGATCCTAAGCATTATGGTAGATATTCAACAGGAGTAAAATTAATGTTTTTTACATTTTACAAAAATTGGGGAAGCAAGGGAGAAGGAAGGGATAACACAAGGGGATTAAATATTTAGAGGAACCTCTTAATTTACATGCTTGGAAACCCTTCCTCCTTTTCTCCACATAATCATGTACTTAAAGGTATTTAAATTTTACTATACAAATATATATGTAACACCTGTAACACCAATTCTGAACTCAAAAAGGATATTGTGAAAGGGGAGGCTTTGAGGAACGGAGGAATTAAATGAATAATTCCAATCTCAAAAAGTATAATCCTCTTTCAATATTAAAATAGGGTTACGGTTTATAAATATATTGTAAAAGGGGTCAAAGAGGGAGGAAGATTAAGGATGAAATTATCTTCAAAAGGTTGACCCCTCTAGTGGGTGGTATCGTTTTTTGGTTAATAAAGATAACCTTATTGTGTGAGCTCACACAAACCATATACGGAAGCAGATGTACAATTTCACTGCGTTAAAAAAACTCTCTTAATTTCTTAATTTCAGGATTTACCATTCCACATTCTTTCACTGAGAAAATATCTTCCATGATGACAATTTCTCTTATAACATGCTGGTATCCTCTAGTTAGGATTTCACTGAATTTTTTCGCATGTTTAATATCTTCAGCCGTGAAAACGAACATCCAATCATACTTACCGTGGAGATAGCGGCTACAAATAATATTTACTCCAATTTCTTCTCCTTTTTTATGCATGGTAAGGTCACTCATATTATTGGCTGCATCGCCCAATGGTTGAGCAGATCTTTTAAGAAGCATTATATACCGTCTCAAACCGAGTTTTTCATCGTCAGCAACTGCATGGTATCCCCAGATTGTTTTGTCTTTTTCCATTCTTTTTTTGATTCTCCATAATTTTTGTCTGGAAAAACCACATTTTTTCGCTATTTTGTCAATGTTATCTCCAGAATTTGTCTGAAGTATTTTAAGGAGCTTCTTATCATCTTCATCGATTTGTTTCTTACTGCTTTTAGGCATATTCATTCATCCCTTAATCCTTAGTATATTCCCTTATTGTTCTTAAATGTTACCTAAATTTTTTCAATATTTGATACTTTTGTAACATGATTTCTAAAAAAAAGCATAAATGTAGATAGCATCTATTACAAATGTTGTATTTAAGGATAATATTTATATACCCCCTAAAGATATATTAATATTAATGGGGGAACAAAATTTTTAGAGTTATTCATTCTTTCCTAACCTCCTCTTCATTCCCCCATTTCTCATTTATATTATTGTCAATCTCCCATCAAACTTTGTAGCAATGTACAATATTGTACATTAATGTTGATTTTAAACAATTCTAAGCCGCGTTAAGCCTTTTGCTGGGTATTATACTAAAAAAGAAAGATTGTAAGCCAGAGGGTTATTTTAGCTTTGTTTCCTTGAATATTTTTACATTGCTACTACCACAAGAAATGCATTGTTTCATATCACGCATCGGATCAAACCAAGGTGATCCAAAATGATACCCACAGTTATTACATTCCCATAGTTTTTTTTACATCATCGGGCATGTGTTCATACTTCTCTTTTTTCTTGAATAAACCCAACTATTTCACCTAATCTTTCTCTATAATCATATGTGAGTTTAAAAGAAAATGCGTTAGAGGGTTATTTCTCCCTTTTATGGAATTAAAAAAGAAAAGAAGAAGAGGTTGGTTTAGTCTTGTTTTATATCCCTAGCATGTGTCTTAGTATTGGGAGAGCATTTGGAAACCGTTCAAACAACCAACTCAGCAGATTAAAGTTGAAATTGAATGGTTTGTTTCTTGGAATAGTGATTGGTAATGGGTCTGACCATGGGCTTTCCAGTCCCCATTCATCCTTAAGTTTCGCCTTAATTTCATAATTTCCTCTCCACCAAGTATGTGTTGCACATATATCCTCTCCAGACGCATTGGGACCTATCCAACCGCTGTAAGTACCATCTCCCCAACTAAAGTTAGCCCAAAGATCATCTCCGTCTGGATCTGTAGCATTGATAACACAATAGGTGTATTCCACACCTGCTTTGCCCCTAGTTGGTCCATCTATCGTTGGGTTATATGGTGGATTATTCGGTAGAGTAAGAACTACGATGTTCTCTGTATAAGTATCATTTGCTCCATCATCATCAGTTACTGTCAACGTTACATTATAGGAACCTTCATCTGGATATTGATGCGTAGGGTTTTGTAATGATGAACTGTATCCATCATCAAAGTCCCAAAACCATGAAACTATTATGCCGTCTATATCAGTTGAAGCATCTGTGAAATAAATTGTCTCATTTGCTTTTGGATTTGGTGGAGTATACGTGAAGTATGCTGTCGGTTCACTATTGGCTACAAAAATTAGTTGAGATGTTTCATCTGTTTTTCCTCCATCATCAGTAACATTTAGTGTAACCGTGTAGGTTCCCCAGTCGCCATAGATATGTGTTGGATTTTGCAAAGTAGAAGTATTTCCGTCCCCGAAGTCCCACGACCAAGTTGTTATATTTCCATCTGGGTCAATTGAGGTATCAGTAAACTGAATGATGTCGGTTTGTATAGGATTCGTTGGTGTATAGGTGAAATCTGCAATTGGAGGGTAGTTTGCTAATTCTTCATTTCCAAAAGTTATGAACCCTGTTGTCTGATTCTGTGTATGGAAACTGGCGCTTATCCATGACGTGTTTCTATTGATATTTGATACTCGTATTTCATCTATTTTGCCATCCCATTCATAGCCTTGTGGACTAGTACCACTGAAATGTTCAGCGATAGAACTTGTCATATCAATAGTGTCTATACTGCAAGCATTACAGTTACTGGTGGCAGAACCATCGACATATGCTTGAGCATCGCCATCGTTATCATATGCTATGACCAAGTTATACCATGTATCAATGTTAGGATTATGCAGCATATTCAAGTAATACCATGTACTATCTGGATGTTTCCTAAATCCATACTTAAATACATCATCACCACCAGTATCAACATAACCTATAGCGTGATCGTTTTCTCCACGAAAATCAATAATGAAGTTAAGAGTACCATGATCGGTTGCATCAGTGTTGACCAATGTTTCTATGGTGAAATCACCATTGAGAAATATACTGAAATTTTCTGGGATAACAAAATAGTCGCCGGTACCATCAAAGTCTATACAGTAACCTGCTTTTCCAGTTTGTTGATATGTGGGGTTCCCGCCGACTGATAGGCTGTCTCTTCCATATTTAGTTGAATCTGCTATGTTTGCATTAGCATCATGGAAATGCCATACTGCTAGATAATGGGAATCCCATACCCCACTTGGATTCTGGTTATCACTTGCTACAGAATTGTTATAATACATCAAAAAAGTAGTATCAGCGGTATTTGAAATGCTAGTGACATTCACCCATACATAACTGTCCCCAGACGTATTCCATAACTCGATCTCATAATTATACTCAATAGTGTTATCGGTGCTGAGAAACCTGATACTGTTCCCATCATCACATTTTGCACCTATTGTAGAATTAATTACAACAAGAACAGGAAAGTTAGAAAGAGGTGTATCAATGTAATTATGATTTATTGTGATATTTCTTCGGCAGTTCCAGTCATAATCCCACCATGCTTGTATTATTGATTTTTCATTTTGATTAACAATGGAATGTACGTTTTTGTTTTCTCTCATACTCACATTTGAAGATATAACACTTGCTCCAATAAATAAAACAACTATAACTAAAACTATTCCTTTTCTCCATATACTCTTTTTCATCCTTTTTGCCTCCCCAAAATTAGGTTTTCCAAATCTAAATATTATAGCTTGATTTAAATCTTTTGTAAAAAATAATTGCAACAACTGTTACAAAACCCAAAAATGTTTATTGCAGGGTGGGCTGATTTCATTACTATTGTTCTTCATTATCATTATAAGAAATCACTTTCTCGGAGAAATCAAAAAATCAAAATGGTACTATTTAATATAAAGCGTATTGTATTAACGAAAAAACCAACTTAGCGGCACAGGTCGATAATTCCTGGGCAAAAGAGAAAAAAATATGATTCATTCCCAACTTGTATCGGAATCAAGTGTGGGATCATCATCTTCATACTCTTTCTGCTTGGTCTTAGTCGTTACACCGTTGTAGTAATCGATAAGACGAGCACTGTTCAGCAGCACACGATCTAACATTTGGTGTATTTCTTTCTCCATTGCTATTCGTTCTTCATCATTCATTTACTTCTACCATTTATTTTTTATATCAAGAATATATTTCTTTCAATCTATCATGAAGAAAAAGGCAGTTATTGCACTGGGCGGCAATGCGCTGATTAAAAAGGGGCAGAAAGGAACTATTTATGAACAGTTTGCAAACACCCGGAGAAGCACCAATTCAATAGTAAAAATGATAAAAGAGGGATGGGACGTTGTCATTACTCACGGTAACGGTCCTCAAGTTGGGGCTATATTACTTCAGAATAAAGTTGCTAAGGATTTAACGCCGGCAATGCCTCTTGGAATCTGTGTCGCAGAGAGCGAGGGTTTAATAGGATATATGATACAACAATGCCTGTCTAATGCCCTAAAAAAGGAACAAATTGAGAAACCAGTAATTGCATTGATCACGCAGGTTATTGTTGACCAGGATGATCCATCTCTTACTCATCCCACAAAACCTATTGGACCTTATTATAACGAAGACGAAGCAATTCAGTTGCGTAAAGAAGGATGTCAAATGACTTGTCAACCTCGCGGATGGAGGATGGTTGTCCCATCCCCTGATCCAAAACAAATTGTAGAGGGAGAGAGTATCAGAAAAATGCTAGATGAAGGGATAATCGTCATCGCATCTGGTGGGGGTGGAATGCCAGTTGTTGAGAAGGAAAATGGGGGTCTTGATGGCTTGGAAGCAGTAATTGATAAAGATCTCACCGCTGAAAGATTGGCTGAGGCAGTTGAGGCAGAGTTATTATTGATATTAACAGATGTTGAAAAGGTTTATCTTCACTATGGTACTCCAAAACAGAAGACACTCGATAAAATATCTTTGAAAGAATTGAAGAATTATTATGAGACGGGTCATTTTCCACCTGGAAGCATGGGTCCTAAGATTCTTGCTGCTATTCGATTTTTAGAATCTGGCGGCAAAAAAGTTATAGTTGCCAATATAGAAAAAGGATGGGAAGCACTTCATGGTGAAACTGGGACATTGATAGTTAGAGATTAGGTGTTTGCTTAAATATAAAAACAGGTTATTTTATAGGAGTAATTACCTGACACGTGTTTTTATAAGGTAAATGTACATTTGCTTTGCTAAGAACATGGGCTCCTCGATAGAAGAACAGATTAAAGCAATAGAAGATGAAATCTTCAATACACAGAAAAATAAGGCTACCGAGCACCATATCGGAAAGCTAAAGGCAAAGATTGCAAGGCTTAAAGAAGAAGCTGAGAAACGAAAAAGCGTCGGTGCAAAAGGGAAAGGATTTTCTATTAAGGAATCAGGTGATGCTACAGTTGGCATTATAGGTTATCCAAATGTTGGAAAAAGCACCCTTTTAAATCGATTGACAGGCGCTTCAAGTAAGATAGGGGATTATGATTTTACCACATTACAAGCAATTCCAGGTATAATGAAGTATAAAGGGGCAGATATACAGTTATTAGATTTACCTGGTCTTATAGAAGGTGCGTCAAAAGGAAAGGGTCGAGGAAGGGAGATTCTCTCGGCTATAAGAAATGTTGATTTGTTACTGTTAATGATAGATGTGCAGTGTGTGGAGCATCTTGGACTAATTGAAAGGGAATTATATGGTGCGGGGCTACGGTTAAATCAAAAAAGCCCTGATGTTGTTGTTACAAAAAAAAGACAGGGAGGCATTACAGTAAATTCAACAACTGGACTTACCTATCTAAATGAAAATCTCATAAAGTCTATTGCCTCTGAATTTGTAATAAATGCAGACATTACCATACGTGAGGATATTACTGAAGATCAATTAATTGATTCATTTTCTCGAAATAGAGTCTATGTGCCTGCATTGGTCGTTATCAACAAAAAAGACCTTATTACCAAGCAAATACTTAATGAAACTATAAAAGGACTAACAGAAAAAGGATGGAGTGTATTAACAATATCTGCTGAAAAGGGAGAGGGTTTGGATATGCTGAGAGAAAATATCTTTTCCCATCTAAAACTCATCCGAGTATATATGAAACCTGTTGGAAAGCAAATCGACTACGATGAACCTTTGATATTGCGAGAAGGGGATTTGATAGAGGATGCATGTAGAAAACTTCATCGTGATTTTAAAAGAAAATTTAGATATGCATCGGTTTCTGGTCCCTCTGCAAAGCATGATGTTCAAAAGGTCGGATTAGACCACAAATTAAAAGATGAAGATATTTTGACAATAGTGATCTGGAGATAATAGGCAGAGAAATGCATTATTTTAGTAATTCTTTAGCTGTTTTTGCAATATGATATGCACTCAGCCCATATTTTGCAAATAAATCCTTGGGTTCTCCAGATTCACAAAACATATCTTGTATTCCCATTCTTCTAAACTTACAGGAGCAGCCTTTTTCTGCAAGTATCTCTGAAACAGCACTTCCTAGACCACCGATGACAGAGTGTTCCTCAGCTGTTAACATGGCATTCGTTTCTTTTGCACATTTGAGAACAAGTTTTTTATCAATTGGTTTGATGGTATGCATATCAATTACACGTGCTTTTATGCCTTCTTTTGATAATAGTTTTCTTGTATCAAGGGCATAATCAACCATTGTGCCACAAGCGATAATGCTTATGTCGTCTCCATCCTTGGTTGTAATTCCCTTACCAATTTTAATATCTTTTAAATCATCTTTTTTATAGATTAAGGGAGCAGAAGCGCGTCCTACTCGTGCATACATTGGTCCATATTTTGTTGCCATACGTTCTACGATTCTTCTTGTCTGAGTAGCATCACTAGGTGCAAAAACCACCATGTTGGGAAGTACTCTCATAAGTGCAATATCCTCGATCATCTGATGGCTTGCACCATCTTTTCCTACACTGATACCGCCATGGGTTGCAAATATCTTTACGTTTGCATTGGAATAAGCAATATCCATCCGTATCTGATCATATACCCTGCCCGTTGCAAATACGGCAAATGTGGAAGCGAATGATATTTTCCCACATGAGGCAAGTCCAGCCGCAGTCGATATCATGTTTGCTTCTGCGATACCCATTTCAAAAAATCTGTCTGGATACCTTTTGGCAAACATTATGGTCTTTGTTGATTTGGAGAGATCTGCATCTAATACCACAAGATTGGGATATTTTTTACCAAGTTCAACAAGAGTTTCTCCGTAAGCACTTCTTGGGTTTTCCATTACTTTGCTCACTAGATTCCCTCCAATTTTCTTTGTAAAGTATCGAGTTCTCTGATAGCAAGTTTATACTCTAACTCATTTGGAGGAACACCATGAAAATCAACGTTATTTTCCATAAAAGAAACGCCCTTACCTTTAACAGTAATTAAAATAATCATGGTTGGTTGGTTTTCGCGTTCATCAGCTTCATGAAGTGCATCGATTATCTGTTGGATGTCATGTCCGTCAATCTCGATAACATTCCATCCAAAGGAACTCCATCGTTCTCGTACTGATTCCAGTCGTAGAACATCTTCTGTGTTTCCATCAATTTGTAAGAAATTTCGGTCTAAAAGACCAGTTAGGTTGTTCAGTTTGTAATGAGATGCAGCAGCTGCTGCCTCCCAAATCTGCCCTTCATCTGTTTCTCCATCTCCTAGCATTACATAAACGTTATACTCTTTTTTATCAAGTTTACCGGCCAGGGCGACACCATTTGCAAAAGAGAGTCCATGACCAAGAGAACCTGTGGATGCTTCGATACCTGGAATGTGTTGGCATACTGGATGTCCTTGCAGCATACAATTTATTTCCCTCAGACGTTTTAGTTCTTTAACATCGAAATAGCCGCATTCGGCAAGAACCGCATAAAGAGTTGGAGCAGCATGTCCCTTACTTAAAATAAATCGGTCTCTATCCAGGTCATCGGGTTTTTTTGCGTTATGTCTCATATGATAGAAATACAAAGTAACAATTGCATCAACAGCAGACAATGAACCACCGGGATGCCCTGATTTTGCTTTATAAAGCATTTCAATTATGTGTCTTCTGATTTTTACCGCTGTTAAATTCAACTTTTTAATAAGTTCATCATTGTGCAACTTCAATGTTATGCCCCACCCAGTAGAAAGCAAATGGAAACAATGCCCCTTAATACATTTTCATGTAAAATACTTTTTGTAAAAAATCGAATAAGTTGAGTACCCAAATCAGGTTCTTTAATCTTTTTTATGGAACCGCGAAATATTGTAAAGATCTTGGTAAATTTCAGGTCGAATGTCCCTTATCACAGTTCGGTTTGCTCTCGCTGGTTTTAGTTTTTTTAGATCAATATCACAGGTTACAATGCTTTCTTTGTAGTAAGGAGCTTTGATCAATAGGTTAGCCAGTGGATCATAAATCTGAGACCCACCCCATAGAACCAGATCCTCCTGAGTTCCAACGAGGTTAACATAGACCATGAATACTGTGTTTTCTAGAGCTCGCGCTGGGATTAATGTTTCAAAATATTTTTTTGTCGTAGAAGGTGACGCTGAGATACAAATTAAAATATCTGCTCCCTGTAGTGAGAGTGCTTTAGTTATTTCTGGAAAATATATATCATAACATATCAGAAAACCGATTTTTCCATACTTTGTTTCAAAAACATTAAGTTCTTCTCCCTCGTCAAAAAAGATCTTTTCTTCAAAAGGCCCAGTGGTTGGCAAAAACCATTTGTTGTAATTATTTACTTTCCCATCCGGGTGAATCAAGATGGCAGCGTTATGGAGAAGCCCTTCGATTCTCTTATCCCATAAAGGCATGCCAAATACTATGTAACATTGGTTTTCATGTGCGATTTTTTTAATCTGTTTTATAGAAGGTCCAGTTAGCAGTTCTGCTAGATTTCTTAATTCATCTTTGCATCTATAGCCAGATAAAAATAGCTCTCCAAATACATAGAAATCGGCTTTTGTCTTTTTGATGTAGTTTTCCATTATTTTTAGGTTGGATTTTTTATCTGCGATTTTAGGTCTTGCTGAAATCAATGCCATTTTCATATGAACAGCCAAATTGGAGTATACAAAATATGTGATATAACGTTTGTTAGTGATAGGTGATTATTTATTGTTAACATTAGTTTCTAGCAAATAACCCATAGGGAAAGGGAAAAATTTATATACTATAATTTATAAATATAATATTAAATAAAATTCTGGGAGGAATATACTGCACATTGTTACATTAAGTGATTTATCTGGTGTTATAGAAAAAAAATTAGATATTGGTACAGAAGAAGCAAGAAAATATGCTAATATTGTCATGGATCTTTTTGGATTTGATGACCGAATCATAGACAATGTGTTGGAACACGAAGAGAGGCAGTTGTTTTATATGTTGGAGTCAGAAGACATACTTAATACTGAAAGAGAAGAAATCACCTTACACGATGGAAGAGCCTGGCGAATCCATTATTGGCTACTTAAGAAAAATACCATTTTACAATATTTACATAGCAAGAGATGGGTAAACAATAAGAATAAAAATATTCAAAAATTTCAGCATGACACCATCTATTCCCATCTACCAAAATATATGTGGGCCGCTCGAAAACTATAACATTTTTTACCTAAATATTTGAAAAATTAGAAAAAGCCGGTAAATAAATTGCAAATTTTTAAGTAAGGTATATATATCTTATTTTTCCTGTTATGAAATCTGATATTGAAATTGCTCAATCAGTAAAACCTAAGCCCATAGAAGAAATTGCAGAAAAAGCAGGGCTCAACGAAGATGAATATGTTTGCTGGGGGAACTACAAAGCAAAAGTTTCTTTAGATGTTTTAAAAAGAACTAGTTCCAACAAAAATGGGAAATTAATCCTTGTTACAACGATTAATCCTACTCCAAGTGGTGAGGGGAAAACCACGGTTACTATAGGACTTGCTCAGGCACTTTCACGTTTAGGAAAAAAAACAATGTTTGCGATAAGAGAACCATCCTTAGGTCCAATGATGGGGATGAAGGGCGGTGCAACTGGTGGTGGGTATTCTCAGGTACTACCTATGGAAGATATTAACCTCCATTTTACTGGAGATATGCATGCGATTACAAGTGCTCATAACCTTTTGGCAAGCCTTTTGGATAATCATATCCATCACGGTGATCTTTTCCACATAGATCCAAGGTATATTGTGTGGCCCAGAGTGCTAGACATAAGCGATAGAGCATTAAGAAATACTGTTATAGGGTTAGGTGGTCCATTAGATGGCGTTCCTCATGAAGTAGAATTTGCCATAACTCCAGCATCTGAAGTAATGGCAATCTTGTGTCTTTCAAAAGATGTAGATGATTTAAAGGAGAGATTGAGCAAGATAATTGTGGCATATACCTACAACAATAAACCTATTACGGCAGGTGATTTGAAGGCTGTAGGAGCAATGACCGTTCTTTTAAAAGATGCAATCAAACCAAATCTCGTTCAAACCGTGGAAGGGATACCAGCCTTTGTACATGGTGGTCCTTTTGCAAATATTGCACATGGAACAAACAGCCTTGTCGCTGACATGATGGGGTTAAAGCTCGCAAATTATTTTGTTACAGAGGCCGGTTTTGGTTCAGACCTTGGTGCAGAGAAATTCTTTGATATTGTTTGTAGGACGGGAGAACTAAAACCAGACGCAGCGGTGCTTGTCGTGTCCATGAGAGCACTAAAACGAAATGGAAATGGAACAGATATTAATGCATTAAAAAAAGGTTTGTCAAATCTTGAAAAACATCTTGAAAACATTTCTTTCTACAAGGTTCCTACAATAGTTGCAATAAATCATTTTATTGATGATACAGATGAAGAGATCAACATCGTTGAAAGCTTTTGCTATTCAAAAAACGTGCCTGTAGCAGTAGTTGATGTATGGGAAAAAGGTGGGGAAGGCGGTATTGAACTTGCAGGAAAGCTTGTAGATTTAATATATAATCATTCATCAAACTTTAGATTTCTTTATGATCTTAATCTTTCCGTTAAAGAAAAAATTGAAACTATTGCCAAAAAAATTTACGGAGCTGGAAGGGTTGTTTACACTGTTGCTGCAGAGAAAGATATCAAACTTTGT
Organism: Thermoplasmatota archaeon; assembly: GCA_030619765.1. GTDB lineage: Archaea > Thermoplasmatota > E2 > DHVEG-1 > DHVEG-1 > JAGLML01. The sequence goes on along the minus strand of JAUXAU010000067.1, from coordinate 6,568 downwards.
GAAGAAATAGGGTTGGGCAAGCTCCCAATATGTATTGCAAAAACTCCCTATTCTTTATCTGATGATCCACAGCTTCTTGGAAGACCTGAAGGCTTCAAGATTACTGTACGAGAAATAAAATTTTCAGCGGGAGCAGGGTTTTTGGTACCAATGACGGGGAAGATTACAACGATGCCTGGACTGCCTGCTAAACCTACATCAGAAATGATGGATATAGATGATAAAGGCAATATTACTGGATTATATTAGAACTTTTACATAACACTTTAATCATGATTAAATAGCGACTTTTATATATCGAATTATCATATCATTAATTAGTTTGGGAGGTAATTTATGAGCGATGAGGATATTCAACCTTACATAGATGATATTCTAGAGGCCCTTAGTGATAGTTCTGAAAAAGTAACTAGAGAAGAGTTAGAAAAAGAACTTAAAAAATTTCTAGAATATGGGGTACCTCTGGATCATGCAAAACAAACTCTTATAAAGAAGTTTGGTGGAAGTTATGTGTCCCCATCTACAGAACGGACACTTGTAGTTGATCTTAAGCCAAACCAGAATAGTGTGAATTTGTTGTGTCGCGTAATAACTATCAATCCAAAAGATGTAACTATTAAGGGAGAAGAACGAAGGATTTTTTATGGAATACTAGCAGACGAAAGCGGAACAATCCCATTTACAGCCTGGAATGATCTTGGGATAGAAAGAGGAACTGTTATTGAGATTTCAAATGCATATACAAGAGAGTGGCAGGGTGACACAAAGTTAAACCTTGGGGACAGAACAAAAGTTGAAAAAACTGATGAATCAAAGGTTCCTGAAAGTAGTTTGGAACCTAAAGAGTATAAAGTGAAGGATTTAAGATCTGGTCTTGGTGCAGTAGAAGTTACTGCAAGAATCCTTGAAATAAACGAACGAGAAGTAGAAGTTGATGGTCAAAAGAAGAGTGTGTATTCAGGAACTCTTGGTGATGAGACAGGTAAAGCACAATATACCTCATGGCATGACTTTAAATTAAAAGAAGAGGATGTTGTAAAGATATCTGGTGGATATGTAAAATCTTGGAAAGGTATCCCGCAGTTGACTTTTGATGAAAAGGCCACTGTAGAAAAAGTTGACGCCAGCAAGATTTCAAAAAAGGATATAAAAACACGGAGATTGCCCCTCCATGAACTGGTAGAGAGGTACGGTGCATTGGATGTCGAAGTGGAAGGAACAGTCATTCAGATAAGAGAAGGATCTGGGTTAGTACAAAGATGTCCTGAATGTAATCGTGTTCTGCAAGGAAGTGATTGTAGTATTCATGGAACTGTTAAAGGAGTATCAGATTTACGAATTAAACTTGTTATTGATGATGGTACTGGAGCAGTCAGTGGAATTATTAATAAAGATTCAACTGAAAAACTCCTTGGAAAAACACTCGATGAATTGGCAAAAATGCTTGAGAAATCAGAAGATAAAAATATTATTGTTGAGGAAATAAACAATACGCTTTTTGCACATAGGATAAATCTCCAAGGAAATGCACTTGGAGATGAATTTGGCATAACGATTATTGCAAAAGATGCAAAACTTGCTGATATTGACGTCGAAGCTGAATCTGAAAAATTATCTAAAGAGCTGGAGGAATTACAATGAAACGTCAGCCTGCTAGGAGAATATTTGCAGGAGAGTATAATGATTCGACAGTTGAAATAAAGGGATCTGGAGAAAAAACCCCTTCTTATGTTGTGACTCCTCTTGGAAGTAAGGTTAACAGGTTATTTGCTATAGGCGTTTTAACAGATGTAGAGAATGTCTCAGAGGATGGAGAATTCGTACGGGCACATATTTCTGATCCTACAGGCGTTTTTACTTTATATTCCGGGCGACAGTATCAACAAATTGCAACAGACCAACTTTTAAACATTGAAGTTCCTGCATTTGTAGCGGTTATTGGAAAGGCAAGGACATATGAACCAGAGGAAGGAGCATTGTATGTTTCTATCCGTCCAGAAAGGGTTAGAGAGGTCAATGCAGAGGCAAGAGATAGATGGATAATCGAAACCTGCATGCAAACAAAACATAGAATCGAGGCAGTTATCGAAGCAATGAAAATGAATCAGTCTAATGAGTACGATCTAAGAAAATTAGGATACAGTAAAGATCTATCTGAAGGAATAGTTGTTGCTCTAAAGAATTATGGCGATGTAGATATAAGTAAGTATTTGGCCCTGGTTAGAGAATCATTGCAATATACCGTACCATCAAAAGAAACAATCCCAGATATTGAAAAAGAGGAAAAGATTGAATTAAAAGAGCAAAAGAAGATAAAAAAAGAAGAAAAGAAAGAAAAAGAAGTGGAAAAGACAGAGGATTCTGAGGAAATAGAAAACATAGTTTTGGAAACAATAAAAGAAGTTGAAGGAGAAGACGGAGCTGCATGGGATTTGATTGTAGAAAAATGCAAAAAGAATAATCTTGATGAAAACACGATAGAAGAAGCATTAACGTCTCTCATGGATAAAGGATTTATCTTTGAACCGGTGCTTGGAACTATTAAAACTACATAACCATTACTGATTTCATTTTTACAAAGAGCAAAAATTTTAGACAAAACAGCACTGAAATTAATTTTTTTACCATTTTGTACAAATTTTCAATAAAAGTTTTTTTATATAGTACCGTTGCTTTAGATATGGTACTTTGGAAAGACATCTAATGGGGGACAACTATTCGATTAAAAATGAATAAAAGGGTTTGTTTAATAGACAAAGATTTAATCCTTCTTAAAATCCCTTTTTCTCCTCCCCTCCGTTCCAACACATATCATGACCTTAACCTCCTCTTTCCAAAGTACTTGTTAGCATGATTGAACAAACAAAAAAATCAATGAAGATATTCAATCCTTCATTAGGTCTTCTCCACCTTCAAATTGAAGTTGAATATCAGTATATATATCATCTATTCCAAAAAAATCATCTTTAGATGTTGGAATAAGTTTTGTATAACCCCCAAACTCCTGAATAAGGTGTAATATTCCTTCATTCATTTCTCTATATATTGACGCCTCTTCAGTTATTACTGCACCATATAGGTCATCTGGATTATTAGACCATTTTTTTATGATACTCAGCTCTTTGTCTGATAATAAATCTGATTTGCTCAAGATGTTAATCTGTGGTTGACCCAACCTGAAATTTGTTGTAATGGAGAGAAGAAGCTGTGAAACAAAACCTGATGCTGTTTTTGCAAGAGCCGGATCGAGAAGATAACAGATTACAGATTTCTCTGGATTTAAAAATTCCACAGTATATTTCCCTGCTTCTCTGAATACAAATAATTCAAGTTGTCCTGGGGTATCTACAATAGTATAATCTGATTTGAATGATTCAATACTTTTTTTGACGTCTTCTGTGTTGAGAGCAATCATATCAGCACATGCAATCTGTGCACCATTTGGTCCCAGTTGATAGGTTTCCATGACCTCTCTTAATGATATCCAATCACGTATATCAATATCGGGTTCATAGGGAAGGTTCTCTGCCCCGGGGTCAAGATTGACTATAATGGCATCAAGTCCTCTCATTTTAAACCATTGTTGAAAATTTGAAGTTAAGGTTGATTTTCCAGAGCCTGCTGTACCAATAAAGTATACAAATATTTCCTCTTTCATCTATTTTCCACGTAACTCGTTCATATGATTAACTCTTTTTTCGATAAGATTTTTTGTACCAATATCATGTCGTATGAATATGTGGTCCCCTTTCACATAAGTTAACGCCTTTTCACAGATTTCTTCTGCATCTGACAGCTCGTCAGCAATTCCAACAACCGCAAGTGATCGTGAAGATGTTGTAAAAATATCATCGTTTTTCTTATTAACAGAAGCATAAAATAGTTTTGCACCTGTGTCTTTTACAAATTCTTCTCCCACCTGTATTTTCTCTCCGATCATGCTTTTAACGCCGTATCCTTCTGGAACAACATATTTGCATACTGTAGATTTTTCCCGCATCTGTATTTTTTTATCAGATAATGTTTCATCGAGCATGCAGTTACATAGTTCAATAAAATCTGTTTTTAACAAAGGTAAAACGTTCATGTTTTCAGGGTCGCCAAATCGTGCGTTAATCTCAATGATTTTTATACCCTTTGAAGTAAGTATGAACTGGCCATAAATAGGACCGATATATTTGCACCCTTCTTTGTTAAGTGCGTCCACAATCTGTTGAAGGATTGAAACCCCTTTGTCATAATCGCTTTGAGATAAGAAAGGCAGTAGCCCATTCGCACACGAGTAGGATCCCATCCCGCCCGTATTTGGACCGCGATCTCCGGGAAGAAGTCGCTTATGGTCCTGAACTGCAGGTAGTGTAACGATATTAGAACCATCCGAAAAAGCTTGCAAAGTGAATTCTTCACCGACTGCCTTTTCTTCAATTAAAACCTTGGCAGCACCACCAATTTTATTGTCAATTACTTCTCTGACATAGGACACCGCCTCAACTATTCCATTAAAATGATCTCCAGATATTCTTACCCCTTTTCCTCCTGTAAGTCCTACAGGTTTTATAGCAACTTCACAGTTTAGTTCTTTTATGAACTCTTTTGCTTTTTCCACATCTGAGAAACTCTCGTATCTGAGCTGGCCAGGAATTTTATGTTTTTTAACAAGATTGCGCATCCATTCTTTGTCAGTCTCAATTCTTGCCGCATCTCTAGTTGGAGCGCATGTACTGATTCCATTCTTAGTTAGCTCATCAGTAAGACCCAATTCAAGAGGGGCTTCTGGTCCTATAAGAACAAGATCAATATTATTTTTCTTGGCATACTCTACAACACGATCCACATTTGTTTCTTTCTCTGATAAGTAATCGATAGCCATTCTTTCTATTCCAGGATTTAGATTTTTCATTACAGAATAGAGATTAACATTTTTTGATTGAGAAACTGCATCGCATATTGCATGCTCTCGAGCACCGCCACCAACTACTAATACATTCATTGACCTACCCCCTGATTTGAATATAATTCCTATATTTAATCTAGCCTATTTGTTTTAAAATTTTACTTACCGGAATAAGTGGAATAAAGTCTACTTCCATATTTTGTATTTTTTCTTTAGCACCACTCCCTCTATCCACCACTACCAAAACCTTATCAATTTTTGCATTATTTACACGTAAAATTTGTATTGTTTTTACAACTGAGCCCCCGCTAGTTGTTACATCTTCGATTACTAAAACATTTTTATCCTTGACATCTCCCCCTTCAATCTGTTTTCCGGTTCCGTGCTCACGTTTTTCTTTTCTTACAATAACGTAAGGAATCCCTGTTTCTAATGAGAGAGCTACAACAAGCGGTACTGCACCCAGTTCCATCCCTGCTAACAAATCGTATCCTCGGGCATGCTTACTCATTTCCTGAGCTATGATCTTTAATATCTTAGGATCTGTGCTTGCCTTCTTTATATCAATATAATAGTCACTAATTGCGCCAGATGTTAATACAAAGCGTCCAAACTTGATTGCACCACATTCCCTCAGAAGTTGGATAAGATCATCTTTTTGCATATGAGGATGGTAATGTTAAGTCGTGATTTATAATTTTACATTTATTGTTCGGAAATTTCCAAACAAAAACAAATAGTTTTTAAATATTGCAGGATTAAGTAATATACAGATATGGCCAAAGTAACGCTTGACAAAGAGACATTCAAAGCACTTGCTTCAGATACACGATTAGATATTTTAAGGACTCTTGATGGTAAGAAATTAGGTTTAAACGATATCAGTAAGGCTACAAACTTGAACAAGGCAACGTTGCATGAACATTTATCAAAATTAAATCAAGTAGGATTGGTTAAAAAGAAAGAGCGAGAAGGTCATAAGTGGGTTTACTATAAACTTACGTGGAAGGGGGAGAATTTACTTCATCCTGAGAATACCAAAATTGTTGTGTTGTTTACCATAACTTTTGTTGCATTGTGGACAGGAATTATTCAGATGATCTGGTACGTGAAGGGAACAGTAATTAATGTGGGTCAGAATATTTTTTATGCAAATGAGGCTGCAGGAGATGGTATGAAAGCTGGTACAAATGAATCAGCCGTTCCAGCAATTGACAGCATCCCAGAGAATTCACGATTACTTCTTGATAGTGGCGATGGAGCCGTTAATGTTCTCTATCAAAATCCACTGTTCCTTTACATTGCTCTTGCCTGTTTTATTGTTTTCACAATAGTCTTGTGTGTTGCTATCTGGAGATTATGGGAAAACAAAACACCAAAGCTCTAACTAAAAAATAAACAAATGTCATTTTTTTGATATTGTTTGGTTTGTTTTATCTTCTTCAATGTTGATCTCAAAAAAGTCTAATAATGTTTTTTGCATCTACCATCACCCAAATATCATTATACGCAAGTACATTATATCATTTACGATGATTATCAAATAACTGCTAAGACTCCGTTTCTTCAAAACGGAGATCTACATTAGCTGACAGAGAAGTCAGCTAATGTCTTTTGTCTCTTGTCAAATATCGAATAACTGAATGGTTTTACGTCCTTCAATGCTTTATCCTG
>JAUXAU010000026.1 GCA_030619765.1 Thermoplasmatota archaeon | reverse complement strand
TGAATTTTCTGGGAAATAGGTTTTTTCACCATTAGGGCCTTCATCCATTATATCTAATTCAACGAAAACATCCTTCCTAAATGGATCAGAAAACCACTCCGAGGTTAGATATTCTTCAAAGTTATTGATGCTATCTCCTTCAGGGTCAAGTTCTTCATGATCCTCCCATACAAAAGGATCATATCCCCATTTCCATTCCCATTCAATTGGAATATCATCGTTATCTGAGTCTTCACCAATATTACTTACTTCAGGATCAGTTCCATAAGAGTTTACTTCTGTCCAGTACGGAATTCCATCACCATCGTAATCATTTTGATAAATATCAAACCAGAGTTCACAATCTAGATCCCTTCTATAGATACTCCCATCATCGCAACCACTTAACCGTCCATAACCACTTGGATCTTCGAGCTGATCATCTCCTGTCCAGTGTCCAGTTTTGATACTGTAAGTTAGTTCTACATCATCTTTTTCATCTCCAATATCACAGAGGACATCCTCATTATCATTCCAGTCCCATAACTGTATTTTTACTGTTACAAATTCTTCATCATCAGGAACATCCCAGGTTGCTGAAAATTGCGGGTCATAGATATACTTTGTATCATGCCAAGTATCACTTGTGGATTCTTCGTTGTTGATTAGAACTTTTACATAAAAATCAGGGTCATTTTCTCTATCTATATATTCTCTTTTAAAAAGTATTGGATAAAAAGGGAGTAAACCGAATTGTTTATCATTCTTATCAAATGCTCGTATCTTTTGGATTTCTACTGTAACTTCAACATCAACTAAAGGATCCAGGTCATCCCCATCAATATCTAATGGAACAGCAGAAACCGCAGAAACAAACAAAATAGCTATTATAAATAAACATGTTAGTTTTTTTATATATGTATACATCTTCATATTAAAATGCCCCCTATCGGCAATATCCCTATCAGCGTAACTCTTATTTAAATATTTCATTAACATCTGTTAATTGCAATATGTGTTAATTGCAATATATAACAAAATCAATTAATCTAGGCGGAATGTTTCCATTTCTGAGTGCTATATTCCTATGGTTGGCTTTCAAAAACGTAGCAATTAATATATAAACTATTGATTTATAGAAACTAACTTTGTTGATGTTTTGGTCAAAGTTTAACATGTAAGGTGAAACGCTGCAACTACCTTCCTTTTCTCCTTTAATTCATTATAAGTTTTACACGCCTCTTCTGTTTCTTCAGCTCTGACCTCTATCCCTTTTGACTCTAAGAATTGCTTTGTCTCATCTAAAACGTTCATTAAGCCATATGCTCCAGTTCCAACAATCAATACCTCTGGATTATACTGAATTATATCTGTTAAATCTTCTTTCTGAAGTAAATGTCCACTCTTCCTCCACCAACTATCATCCACTCTATCTGGGTATAAGATTATGTCTGATGTATATGTCTTTCCATCGATTACTATTCTTCCGAAAGAGTATGAATCTATCAAAACTAACCCTAATTCTTTCCTAAATAAAATCTCATAACTACTATTCTAGCTATCATTGATTATTCATTTTTCTTTTTTAAAATCGTTCTAACTTCATCGACTCCCATGAACTCAACGAGCATGTCAATGTGTTTCTGCATCTCTTTTATATCATGTGATATTTGCATTAATTCTTGTAGTGATAATTCATTCAAATGTTTTATTTTTTACCCCTCCAAACTACATTTTGATAACGTTTCCTTATTTATAAACCCCTACTACCTTGTTTTTCCCTTGTTACGTTGTATTCACGTTAAAAAACATAGGTTTAAGATATTATGGTGCAGCAGAAAAGGAGCCAAAGGGGCTAAAAAAACTTTGCTTCTGTTAGTGTTTTAGTAGCGACCACACCTCGGATGATTCTAATCTTGTTTACTACAATATTTCCAATTTCCTCAAAATCCTCTGCAACTATTTTAATAAGAAAATCATATTCTCCAAAGAGGGGATATACCTCATCAATTTCAATTACATTATTAAGTTTCTTTAGTACGCGAAATTCATCTCCAGGTGCTATGCTTATTAGTACAAAGGCCAGAGCCATATATCGTCCACCTCTCTTTCTCCCCCTTTATATTTTTATGCCATATAAGCCTTAGGGCTAGCATTTTTTTTCACCATGTATCATAGGTTGTAAACGTTAAAAAAGCTAAGAGGTAGTAAATAAGAAAAACGGAAAGAAAAAAACCGCCTATTTATAGTTGTGTTATATGCCGCCACCAGGGTTAACCTTTATAAAGAACAAGAATACAAACCCATCTTGTTCTCGTATATCTGAGCTTTCTGGTATCTCTGCAGTAACAATTACATTTGTTTTTCCAAATCCTAATATAAATTTTGAAATCACAGTGTCCTTACCGCTTGCAGGAATAGTTAAAGGCCCACCTTCAGTTTCTTTGCCAATAAATGCCCCGCCTTCTAGTTTAATACTCCACTGTACACCAGCCGCATCAACAGTGCCTGTGTTTTTGATTTCTGCACTTACTTTGAATAATCCACCTGTGATAGCACCAATTTCAAGTTTTGGTCCTTCAACAATAGTAATAGTATGTGGTTCTGACCAGTCACTACTTACACCATAGATGTCCTTGGCTTTCGCTCTAATTTCATATGTCCCTGGATCATCCCATGCGTGGTTAACAATCACCTCTTCACCCGAGGCATAAGACCCGATCCATCCAGTAGAGGTGCCATCACTCCAATCAACATAATAGTATACCTCATCATTATCAGGATCAATTGTAACAACGGTGAAGTCATATTCTATTCCTTCTCTTCCATTGATGACACCCGAGATAGTTGGGGCATCAGGAGGGGTAGAACTTAACTGAGCGAGCTCGGCAAGCGTCGCCACGATCAGTTTAGAACATTTTGTGGCATAGGTTATATTCATATTTTCGATAGTATCTTGGGGAGTATGATAATAATAATTAAATTCATATTCATGGTAAAATATACCGTTATAGCCGTACTCCCAGAAATACAACTGATCACTTGGTGCTTCGCCGAGTGGAATAACCTCAAGATGAATATAATCATAATAAACCTCACTAACATTTATGGTAAAATCACTTACCCACTTAGAAGCCACGTTTTTATAGACCTTAATGTTGTTTCCATGAGTCGAAGTGATCGCAAATCCTATCATATCGACATTTAGCACAGCTACGATATTATCGCCATTTTCCCAAGCTTCTCTTGCATATTCATGGCTGCCTAACATCCATTGTTCTTCTCCAGAAAATGCTACAAAACGAACTGTATGGTCAAAAGCATACTGATTCAAAATATTTGCAGCCGACAAAACCGTAGCGACGCCGGATCCATCATCATCTGCCCCTGGACAATTGGCTACAGTATCATAATGACCACAGATAATATAGATTGCATCACTTGTTTCATTAGTACCCGGTAATGTCGCTTCTATATTTCTGTCCTGGTAACCACCATAACTCCAATTATGGTATCGCACTTCAAGACCCATACTTTGGAATTCATTATAAAGATAGTCCCCTGCTGCTTCACATGCTGGAGTTCCAGTCACACGTGGTCCAAAAGCAGTTAGATTTTCTAAATATCCTAAATACATTGTTTCATTGACCTGTTCAATAACATCAATAATAAAATCACTAGTAGGTTCCAATATCACATCATTTTGAAACATCGGATACCAATCATCATCAAGGACCACACTAGAAGTTGCTCCATTAGTACTATTAGCATTCACAGCACATGCTCCTGGTAAAACAGTAGTTGTAATCAACAGCATGCAAATGCAAATCTCAACGATTTTCTTTATCATTTTTTTCCCCGTAATAAAAATCTGTATTAAGAAATATTATAATACAATATAAATATAACGGTTGTCAATTGAAATCTCCTTCACACAAAAAAACTCTACTAATTCCGTTTCCATACTACCATAATCCCAATTCTTTTTTGCTGTGACTTTTCTAGGAGGATAAAAAAGCAGCTAGGAGGGAATGAGGGGATAAGAATTCGATGGGTATTCTCTCAGATTAAGATGATTATGATGCTGTACTCTTTCCCATCCTAGTTAAACAGTACATTGTATAGTGGTTTTAAGTGCTTTTTTTGTAGATAAGTATGTAGATAGGTATGTAAAGATATAATCTTCAATGATTTTTCTCATAGTGAATAATTTTTATTAGAGGCATAGATAATCTAATTTAGAGCAATGATGCATAAAAATCAAAAATAAAAAAGAGAGGATAGATTTAACAGATTATACTGGTAGTGTTGTTAGTAGCCCTTCTGATTATTAGTAAGATTACAAAAAGAAACGTAAATTTGACTATTCGTAATATGTTGAGAATTTGGGTAAGTATGAAAAGTATGATAAACGTTGGTTCAATAGGCCCATCCTTGTATTTTTCTTTTAACTCTTCAATATCTATCTCTGGTATTATGATGGGATACTGTGATTCCATTATTTCTTTAACTGCGTTGAATTCTACTGCACATGCTGATGGTAACATCGCTATAAGAGAAATTACCAATAGGCTTCCAATTACGATTTTCTTTTTCATTTTTTATTACCTCCCTTACTAATAGTAATGTGCTTATTAAATTTAAATGTTTTGTATATAATAAAATAAGTAAAAAAATCACAAACAATCTTATTGGACTGTTTTCATAGGGGTATTACAAATTAACCTTGTTAAGATAAAGAAAAAGAGAGAGATTTTTAAAATAACTTCCACACCGTGATTTCATCACTGGCAGTATTATCGTTTATATCATAGGCAACAACATTAATAGTATATTTCCAGAGTGGAAGCCACGTCCTCCATCTATACTCATAAGGCTCCTCAGTACATATGTGTTTCAACCTACCGTTTATGTAGAATTCTACTCTTTCTAACCCTTCACTCGAGACGGCGTCAATGATAATATCAATAAAACCAACTACTATTGTATTTCTGGGTAACGAAAAAAGACGTGCATTTTCAAAGTAAAAAGAACGTTCCTTTGGCCTTGTAATATTCATTTTTATCATTGGTTCAGAACTTGTCGTAAATTGCCAAATGGGGCCCTCTGCAGAAGCTCCATGATTATCCCATGCGACGATTTTCCAATAATACGTTGTATTTAACGCTAGTATTCCAGGATCATATACAGTACCAGACTGGTTCCATATCACAGGGGGTGGGAGACTATGTGTATCGAAATACACATCGTATGTCACCAGACCACCATCTGGATCTCCTCCTGTCCAACTTAGATCAGCGTCGATAGGTATATCTGTAGCACCGTTCCATGGGTCGGGATCACTGGGTATGTTTGGTGGATTATTAGGGATAATTTGTGCCGTCACTGTTTCATCTACATAATCATTATTATCGTTAAACACTCCCATTATGATCTTGATATTATCCGGAGTGATGTCGCCAAAATCATTGCCATGATTATCTTCGTGTTCATTTCCATTCCAAATGGTACTATCTGTGTAGACACCCCATGGATCTATAGAAATCTCTTTGTGAAAAACGTAATCCAGAAATCCAAAATGATAATGATCACCATAATACGTATCATATCTGGAGACAATCTCCGTAATACATGCTCGAATGTGACCATTGTATTGCGTTCCTTCATTATTTTGAATAGTGATACTAACATCAATCGTAGCGTTTCCAAGCCACGAGACCGTCATATCAGCGGATATATCTGCAACCGATTTAATTCCGCAGGCTTTAAGAGCACCTGGAAGTTGATCAGGGTGATCGCCTACTATCCTTTGGTAATCGCCATCACATATTGACGTTGGATAAGCACTAATACTATAACTATTGGCCCAATCATGTGCTTTCTCATTAAGGACATATCCTGCATGGTCAAATTCAATCATTTCTACATACTCAAAATCATAATCTCCTGAAGTATATGCGTTATATATATTTTGATTCCAAGAATGACAGGGTTCACAATTTTGGGATGTAGCTACTTCTACAAAGACAGTATGAGAATATTCCATATTAGGACCCATTTCACTAATGGATCTTGCTGATGTTTTTGCAGATTCAAAATCAGTCAATCTTTTAATATTTCCACTGAGATTTGGTACAACAATACCTGCAAAAACAAATATAATTATTACTCCTAATATCCAGGCTTTTCTATATAAATTGTATTTCATTTTGTTTTCCTTCCTAGATATTTATTGTAAATACTGAACTTAATTTAAATGTTTGGTATAAAATAAAAACAGGAACAAATATTACAAAATATAAGAAATGAAAAAGAAAGAAAAAATTTTAGTGTATATTATAGCCCCAGTAGGTGTCTTAGTATTGGGAATGCATTTGGAAATAATTCTAGAATCTTTTGGAGTATGGGATGTATATGGAAATGTTTATTCAAAGGCATTTCCACAACGAGTGTTTCCCATTCGCTTTCTTCGCCATGGGTATCTTTGGCTTTTACTCGTATAGTATAAGTTCCTGTATTATCCCAGGTATGACCTATAGTTACCTCTTCACCAGAATCATAATAGTCAGTCCACTCGGTATTGCCGTCGTCCCAGTCTATAAAGTATTTGACATTGTCCTCATTTGGATCTACTGCGGAAACGGTGTATTCATATTCCACTCCTGCTTTTCCAGATGGTGATCCTGCAATACTTGGTTTATTAGGTGGTGCATTTGGTGCTATTGTTATGGTAAAATGCCAGATCGGACCAGACGTTGATTCCTCCTGACTATCCCAAGAAACAATCTGCCAATAATACGTTGTGTTTAGGTCCATTGTACCTGGATTATAAGAAGCACCTGATTGATTATTGACAACCAATGGAGGAGGACTTGTCTTCCCAAAATATACATCATAGGTTACTGTATCACCTGGATTGGGATCGCCACCAGTCCAACTCAGATCTGCTTCAGCATTTACATCAATTTCCCCATCTCCTGGATCTGGATCACTTGGCATATTTGGTGGCTCATTTTCTTCTGTTGTAAAACTCCATATTGATCCTTCTGATGTAAAATCATATTTGTCCCAAGAAACAATCTTCCAATAATATGTTTTATCAAACTCAAGTATACCGAGATTATATATCGTCCCTGATTGATTTGATACCACTTGCTGTGGAGGACTACTAGTACCAAAATATACATCATACGTTACGGGGTCTCCATCGGGGTCACCCCCTGTCCAACTTAGGTCAGCGTTGATATTTACGTCTGTTTCACCATTGGTTGGAGAAGGATTACTTGGAGTATTTGGCGGGTCGTTACCTCTTGTTGTGAAACTCCATTGTGGCCCAGATGTTGAAGCACCTTCATCATCCCAAGAGACAATCTTCCAATAATACGTTTCATCGAAATCGAGTAAACCTGGAGGATTATATGTTGTTTCAGATTGATTACCAACAATCAGTGGAGGTGGACTACTAGTACCAAAATATACATCATAAGATACACTATTAAACCAATCAGGGTCTCCACCAGTCCAACTCAAACTAGCTTCAACAATTATATTAGATCCACCGTTACCTGGAGAAGGATTACTTGGGGTATATGGGGGACGATTATTTCCCACTCGGATACTTGTTGTCTCATCTACATAATCATTTGACTGAGAAAAAACCGATGCTACGATCAGGATATTATCTTGTACTATATCACCATAACCATGAGAAGCACCGTACCAGGTTATAGTATCAGACCATGTTCCACTAGATACCACATTTATATCTTGATTAAAAACTAAGTCTAATAAAGCGTTTGGGTAAGGTTGTCCGTTATAATTTAACCATCGAGAAGTAATTTCTAAAATATATGCATGTATATGACCATTGTAGGTGCTGCCTTCATTGTTGGTAACATCAACATCGATCTTTATTTGAGCACTTCCTAGCCAAGTAACAACTAGACCTAGATCAACATCAGCTACAGACCTAGCAGCACAGGTATTATATGCATTTTGAAGGTTAGTTACACTAGATTGACCGCCAACAACAGATGTATATCCTCCATCCCAAAAAGAGGTTGGAAAACCACCCATACCAAGTTCTGCTAATCGAGCGACAATAGCTGAATTATAACCATAAGTATAATGATTATTTGAGCAGGGTAAAGATACAAGCTCCCAGTCACCAACCACTTGTTTAAGATAATTTTCATGAGATGGACAATAAGGGCAAGTAGTTGAAGTTCCAAACTCTGCTAGAACCGTATGAGGATCTCTCCCAATAGTCATTTCATCTGATGATTCGTTTGACGTTTTTGATGAAGATATAGCTCCTGCAACTGTAGAAAACACCAGCATACAAACAAGGACGAAAATTAATTTCTTTTTCATTTTTATATTACCCCCTTATATAATCACTTATCAAAATTACTATAGAACTTCTAGTATATAAATCTCATCACAAAAAGTTGGAAAAATTTTACTGATTTCATTTCCATAACACTATTGGCCGTGTTTTTATACCTGATAGCACCGATTTCGTGGTTAAGAAGCTCATCCAAAAAATTCAACTATTAAGTCCTATGAAAAAGGTTCTTAAAATAAAGATATAACAAAAGTCGTACTATTTTTAACCTACATTCATAAATTCTTAAATTACCAGTTATAAATCCATAAGCAAGCTCAGAAATTCCTTTATCTCTACTTGCAAGTTTAATAACTTCTTCATTTTTTTCTCCCCATCTTTTCTGAACACGTAAAAGTGTTTGGATGTCTCTCCCAAAATCTTTCTTCCAGATTGTTTGATATCTTGATAAGTATTTTTCTGTAGTATCGCCAGCCCCTAGTGCATCAGCGATAACATTTGCAGCTATTTTACCAGAAGACATTGCATAGTCAATACCCGCACCAGTAGATGGATTTATCAGCCCAGCCGCATCCCCACAAAGAATAACTCTATCAGCATATGTTTTTTCAAGAGGGCGTATGGGCAATGCCGCTCCTTTAATTTTTCCTATTTTCAGACTATTTGGAATAACTTTATTCTCCTTGAGAATTTGTACATAACTTTCATAAACTTTTTTAAAATTTAATTTACCATTTCTTTTATTATTTATTGATTCAATTTCACAAATGCCTAAATTTACATGTTTTTTCTTAGGAAATACCCATCCGTAGCCCTTTATTCCACCTATATTTAGATGTATATGGGCAATTCTTTTTTCTGTAAAATAATAATCAAGCGTTTTAGCCCCCATTGGATATTCACAAACGATGCTCATACCAATGTTTTTACAATTTTGACTTAAACCTGATTGTTTTGCTACTGCACTCCATACACCATCAGCACCAATAACTATCTCCGATTCAATTGAAGTTTTGTCAGTAAATGAAATCTTTGCTTTATCAGAAAATATTCTAATACCAGCAGCACTTTTCCCATCCATAAAAGTAGTTCCGGCATCAATTGCAAATTTAACTAGCCCATAATCAAATTTTTTTCTGAGAACCGTTGCACTGAGTGGTTCATTTTTTTGTAATTTCACTTTGTATTTTTGTGAGGGTGAATGAACACATCCGCCATATATATAAGACTCAATTAGATCTTTTTCTTCAATATATTTAAATTTCTTTAAAACTCTAACAGGTATGCCACCGCCACATGGTTTGTCCCGCGGGAACTTGCTTTTATCTAAGAGAAGTACTTTTATTCCTTTCTCTGAAAGAAATTTTGCAGCAGTTGATCCGGCAGGACCTGCGCCAACAATAACAACATCATACTTCATTGTGTAACTGATATTCTACAATCATTTAATTTATTTAAATTTTTTTTCAGAAAATAAATGCAACATCTTTAACAAAACCCTGGTTTTAAAGATTTTATATCTTCGATTACTATTATTATGTTAGAAAAAATAAAAGGGAAGAGAATTTTCGTATGAGAGCGAAAGATTTATTAAGGGTTTTTAACAATTGTTAATAGGGAATAATATATGAAGATACATAACAAAGTAAGTAAAATTATAGGAGCTAGTGTAATAATACTCTTAGTGATCTCGTCAATCACTACAATAGCAATGGGGACATTCGACGAAATAAATGCGTCAAATAAATTACCTTATTCTGAAAATATAGACGGAGCACCATACAGAGGTCATTTACGTGTTTACGTAGTTGAAATTATATCGAGATGGAGTGACTATTCTGGAGAACCATATCATTTTGGATTCATGGATTTTGCATATGATGATTCGTTGTCAATTGATTATCTCGATACCTACACAGATTCAATTACATGGAGCGGCGATGTGGAGGGAGATAACATAATGGTTATGGCTGCAACTTTCAACCCGGTGGCTCATCAAGGATATTCAAATCCGCCAGCAGGTAAACCATTCGAGGCTCACTATGTAGATGCAGCAGCAGGAGCAACGCCAGGAAACACTGATTATAACACTGTCACGGAAAATTTTACACATACTGTATTTATTGAAGAAGGGACTGCAACATGGTGTTCAAATTGTCCAGCTATGGCTGAGGCTTTGTACAGTATTTATGAATCAGAAGATTATCCGCTCTACTATGTAGCACTGGTTGATAATAAAAGTGCAGTTGCAGCAAATAGATTGCGAAATGATTATAATCTGTATGGATTTCCAACAGCGTATTTCGATGGTGGTAAGGAAGTACTTTTAGGAGGAATTTCTAATGAAGCCCCATACAGAGCAAGGATAGAATCGTGTGGAGCTGTAGATGTTCATGAACTTAATCTCACTCTATCAGTTGAATGGCTAAGGGATGGAGAGATACAGATTGATATTAGCATCACAAACTACGAAGAGATAACCTACCCTATCGTTCAAATCGGAGACATTAAGGGAGGTATTTTGGGCGTAAATACGGTTATCCGTAATATTGGAGGCGGGGATGCAACTGATGTAGAATGGAGCATAACTGTAGAAGGTGGAATTCTTGGATTAATAGACGTTTCAACAGAAGAAACCATTGAAACACTTGTGATTGATGGTGAAGAGGCAGTAAAAACAGAAGGTATAATATTTGGACTGGGGAAGGTTGATATTACAGTTACAGCAGATACCGCGTCAAAGATGGTGCAAGGTTTTGTTCTTGGACCATTTGTTATTATTTTGTAGCTCAAATGGTCTTTTTTCTTTTGATAAAACAGTAAGTACAATCAAGGAAAATTCCTAATCTATATGATAATACCAAATAGGGTTATGTAAAAAAAAGAAAAAAAGGTGTTATGACGGTGTTAACGTTCCAGTAATCCAGCCTCTAATTGGTAGTCCTCTTCCTACCCATCCGCCAGTAAACGAAGTATGGGTATCATCAAAAACGCATCTTCCAAAGATTACGATGTTCCGTCCTCCAATAAATGTTTTGATGATGAAGTGATTATTTCTAAAGGCGCCTCGGAAACGTCCAGTTTTGTCACCTGATGTTGCTGTACCACCAAATACTATAAAACGATCTCGCAAACGATATGTTCCGCTAAGGGAAACCAATGGATCGGAGTTACCTCTTCGCCCCATCTCAGCTTCAAACAAACCGTGTGTTGTGGTGGTGGGTGTTCTTTTGCTCTTTGGCATTGTTACTTCTAGAGTCGACCACTCGCTTTCTGCATCGTGAGTGTCTTTTGCTTTTGCTTTGATTATGTATATCCCTTGTTCAGACCAAGTATGTGATACTGGTGGAGGACATACGCCAGATGGATATGGACCGATGCATACCTCACCTGAGCCGTCTCCCCAATCGATGCAGTAGAAAATATCATCTCCATCAGGATCTGTGGAGCATAAGTTATAAGGGTATTCGACTCCGGGTTTTCCACTTGTTGGGCCGTCTATGTCTGGTGCGGTTGGTGGTTCATTTGCAATTGCTGTGACTGATAACGCTGGTATCATTAGGGTCATACAGACTAAAATTCCTATTATTTTCTTTTTCATTTTTATTTTGCCCCCAAATATATATTACTTATCAAAATTACTATAGAACTTCTAGTATATAAATCTCATCAAAAAAAGCTGGAAATATTGTACTGATTTCATTTTTATAATTACTTACTAAGGTAAGGTTAAAAAAAGAAGAGGGATAAGTTGTTGGTTTTATTGTATCATTACAAAGAAAAGTATTATCCTAGCATCTGCACTCTTCTCTGTAGATGATCCCTCGGCACATTCTACAGTAACTGTTATCTTAGGCATGGCAGTAATAATACCAAGTCCAATTCCCATTGGTCCAAAGGTTACGTTTACTGATTGGCCAGGAACTAGAGTACCCAAATCGCCTGAATCTGTCCTTGGAATTATTATAAGACCACCTTCAATAGTGATATTATACTTAACACTAGTAGCATCGCCGTCACCGATGTTTTTAATAGCCACGGTTACTCCTTTTCCACCAGTAATATTACCAATTTCTAATACTACTTCTGCCGGCAGAACTGTTATATAATCCACCTTTGTCTCCGTATCAGAAATTGTTCCATCAGAGACTGTCAATGAAACTGTGTAGATTCCTTCTTCGGTATATGTCCATACTGGATCTTGTTCTTCTGAATCAATTATGCTGTCGTTATCGAAGTCCCATTTCCAGGATGTTATTGTGGTATTTTCAGCGACGGATAAATCTGTAAAGTTCACAGTTAAGGGTGCTGTGCCCCCTGTTATATCTGCAGTAAAATCAGCCGTAATTGAAGCTTCACTTAGAGCCACCTTGTAAAGATAGTCATAATTATAGTCTATCCCATTATCACAATACCAGAGATATGCTCCATCCCATACTATACCTGCAGGGTCTACTCCCTCTGAGGAATGACTCTCTAGAAGGTTTCCATTTGAAGGATCGATTTTATATAGTGTGTCTCCCCAATAATCTGCCATCCAGAGATTGTTATTCTCTAAACAAAGATCCCACGGTTGGTCATCTGGGGCAGTGAATTGTTTTATGATGGACCCTGTTGAATCTACTTTATAGATTGTTGAAGGATCTGGATAGTATGTAGCAACCCAGAAATCACCGGAATCATAAGCGATCCCTGACATATAGTGATCAGGCAAATCAAATTGAGAAATCAAGTTCCCACTCATATCAAGTTGCATGGCAACTGCAGGTGTCGAACTGCTACCAGGATGATCTGTTGTCCATAAATATACACCATCATAGGTGAGACCAAATGCATCCTCTTGAGGACCATTAAATAAAAGTGAATAGCCGCCGGTATCTGGATTTATCTGATATACTTCATCCCCATTAGCTCCATAAATTCCGCAATAGAGATATGTTCCATCATATGCTAGTCCAGCAGCACCCTCTGGGATAGAATATGTGGCTACGACTAACCAATCACGGGGTACTATTTCACCTCCAATTTCAGATTGGTATTGATTTAGAGATAAATCATCAACTGGAGTAGCAGCGTCATTCTCATAAGTATTTACTGTGGTTTTATTACTAGATATTCCAACAGCTCCAAGTCCTGCAAGGACAAAAATTATTACTATTGCGATTGACAATATTTTTTTCATATATGTTCCTCCCATAAAAGCCATATTATTATGGCGTGATTAATACATCTAAATAATCTTATATAAATATTTTGTAAAAATTTCAACATCTGTAACAGTTTACTTTATTAATTTCATTTCCACAATACAAACCTATCCCGTGGAATTAAAAAGAAAAAAGAGGGAAAAACTCCCTTTTTATGGTTGTATTAAATGCCTCCACCTGGGCTTACCTTTATAAAGAACAAGAATACAAATCCATCTTGTTCTATTGTATCTGAACTTTCTGGTATTTCTGCTGTAGCAGTTATTACCGTTGGTCCGAATCCTAGTATTAAATTTGAAGTTATAGTTTCGCTTCCGCTTGTAGGAATAGTTAAAGGCCCACCTTCAGTTTCTTTGCCAATAAATGCCCCGCCTTCTAGTTTAATACTCCACTGTACACCAGTTGCTTCTTTGGACCCTATGTTTTTGATTTCTGCACTTACTTTGAATAATCCACCTGTGAGAGGCCTCATATCAAGTATTGGTACCCCCTCAATGGTTGCTGTGGTCTCATCCCAAGCGGTGCTTTGATCTGAGTCTGTAACAGTAAGATGAACAGTATAAATACCAGGTTCGCCATAAGCGTAAACAGGGTCTTCGACGGTTGAAGTATCGCCATTGCCGAAATCCCAAAGATACTCATAGGGTGGTACTCCACCAGCTGCAGTACCGTCAAACTGTATCTCTTCGTCAACTAAGCCTTCATATGGTCCATCGGCATCACACGAAAGCGCTTCTGGTCTGTCAAGAAGGAAGTCATCCCAATAAACTGATGTTGAGGCTACTGAATCTGCGTAAAGATCGATAGCGGCAAGGTTTTTTGCGCCACCCGGGCTTACTCCATCTTTCCAGCTTTTTGATAGCAAGAAAGTGCCATCATAGTACACGGTTTGTATATCAGCTTCAAAGTCGATTTCTACTCGAAGTTCAGCCCAAGCATCCACGATGAGTGGTAGTTCTGCAGCTAGATTGTTGTAATCCCAGATTTTACCTGTTGATGCACTGAATTGGATTTGGAGTGACCAGTCTTGGGTGTTGTGTGGACCTCCATGTTGATAGTCATTCATGAGGATAAAGAATGAATTCCCGGACATATCACTAGGGACGTATAGATATGTGGTGATTATCCAATCACCTGAGTTTATGTCAGTGAATTGTTGGACGATATCTGCTGATACCCCACCGAACCAGGCGATTTCGCATGAGTTTGGGGTACTTCGTGCTTGATCGTCAACGACATAGGCAGTGGTTGCTGGATTGTCATCCCAGGCTTCCCATCCGCCCTGGCCATGCAATGCACTACCAGTAACGTAGGAATCGAAGTTATCTGACCAGGCAAGACCGGTTGAAGTTGACTTGGGTGTCATACTAGAGGTCTTTTCAATATTCATGGCACCTGTTACTGAAAAAACAGTAACGAACAACAGCATGCAAACAAATATGCTTATTATTTTCTTTTTCATTTTTGTTCCTCCCGTAATTGCTATACCATAGCACGATTAATACATCTAATTAATCTTATATAAATATTTTGATAAAGCATTGTAACATTTGTTACACTGCTATACTGATTTCATTTCCACGTTACTCCAGGAAATTAAAAAGAAAAAAAGAAGGGTTCACTGATTATGGTCGAATTATATGCCGCCACCAGGATTGAGCTTTATAAAGAACAATAATACAAACCCACTTTGTTCTCTAATATCTGATCCCTCTGGTATCTCCGCTGTAACTGTTATTATTGTTTTTCCGAATCCGATGATTAAACCTGAAGTCGCAGTGGCGCTTCCATCTGCAGGAATACTTAGAATCTCGCCGTTGCTTTCTTTCCCTATGAGTATTGTACCGCTCAGGGTCATATTCCATTTTACGTTTGTTGCCTCGGTAGCACCAATGTTTCGGATGACTGCATTTACTTTGAATAGTCCACCACTGATAAGCCCCATATCTAATATGGGTCCTTCAACAATGGTAACTGTTAATGGAATTGACCAATCACTTTCACTTTCATTTATATCCTTTGCTTTTACTCTTATATCGTATTCTCCTGGATCAGTCCAAACGTGAGACGCTTCTCCAGCAACACCTGAATCATATGGTCCAACCCAGTAGCTAGACGTGTTATCTCCCCAGTTAAACTTATAATATATTTGTTCTCCTTCAGGATCAGTGGTAACGCCAGAGAATGTAAGTTCTTTATTCGTTACTCCTTGTGTTGGTCCATTAGGTTGACCCGGTGTATCTGGCGGATAGTTCAAAATTTGCGCTTCTGCAAGTTCGCCTAAAGTGGCTGTAATTAATCTGGTAACTCTTGTTGAATAATCCACATCCATATTTGCAATAATATCCTGCGGTGAATGATAATAAATATTGAACTGATATTCATGATACATGATAGCATTATAACCAAAATTCCAGAAACTTGCATGATCACTATTACCTGCGGATCCACTTGGAACGATGGTTAACTCAATGTAATTATAATATTGTTGACTAACTACTTCTGTGAAATCAGTGATCCACTCAGATGCAGAATTTTCATAAATTTTAACGTAGCTAGCCTGAGTTGGATTTTCTGCATAACCAATCATGTCGCCGTTTAATGCTGCTACGATATTATCACCATTGTTACTTGCCTCTTCAGCATACTCATGGCTTCCTAAAAGACCTTGCTCTTCTCCATCAAAAGTAACAAAGCGAATTGTATGGTTAAACGTATACTGACTCATAAGGTAAGCCGCAGCAAGAACAGCGGCTGTCCCAGATCCATCATCATCTGCACCAGGACTACCAGAAACAGAATCATAATGTGCACAAATAATGTATATCTCATCGCTATTTTCATCTATACCGGGCAATGTACCTTCGATATTATTACCTGAATAACCATAATACGACCAGTCATCATATCGAGCTTCGAGTCCATAACTAACAAATTCATTGTAAATATAATCACCTGCTAGTTGACATGCAGTTGTTCCAGTTACTCTTGGTCCAAAATCAACAATATCCTCCAAGTAACCTAACACGAGTGCTTCATCTAGATTTTCAAGAATTTCAATAATTGTTTCATCATCAGATAGTATGGTTCTATCAGGTGGATTGGAGGTTCTTTGAATATTTCCCGATTCCTTAATAACAAATTCCTCTGGCATTTCCCCTGGATCTGGTGGAAGTCTACCATCATTTAGATGTTCAACCTTTAATCTATAACTCTGATTTGGATCTTGATAGGCTATTGTTGCATTATTTGGTTCCCCTGCTAATCCCAAAACAGGTATTGCATAGCCAATCAACAGCATACAAATAAAAATTCCAATTATTTTTTTGTTCATGTTTTTATCTCCATTATTTTATTTATAAGTAGTAATCTACCCGCATAATTTAAATGTTTGCCATAAAATAAAAAAAATCTATAACAAAACTCAATTTTAGTGTATTGATTTCATCTCCACAAATACTCTATGGAAATAAAAAGAAAAAGAGGAAGAAATCTCCACTTTATTTAGTATTGTTTTAGATACCGCCACCTGGGTTAACGTTGATAAAGAAGAGTAACATCTTTGCACCTTGATCTCTGTTATCTGTTGATCCACGCGGTTCTTCCACAGTCACAAAGATTCTTGTTTGGCCGAATCCGATGATAACACCTGTGCTAATGATTTCTTCTCCACCTGGAGGAATGCTTAAGATTATCCCGGTTGTTTCTTTCCCAAGGAGGATAATTCCACCTTGGAGGTTAATGTTCCAACTGACGCCGTTGGCATCAGTATCACCGGTGTTTCTGATAGGCGCGGTGACTTTGAGGAATCCTCCTCTAAAAAAACCGATTTCTAACATTGCTTTGGTAATATGAATTGTCAAAGGTTCTGACCAGCCGCTTTCAATATCTGTTTCGTCCTTAGCTTTTACTTTTACTGAATAATTTCCAGAATCATACCAGATATGAGATTCCTCGATTGAAGTGCCTGAGGCGAAGGGGCCGAGCCAACCAGTATTGGTGCCATCTCCCCAGTCAAACCAGTAGTAGATTTGTTCTTCTTCAGGATCGGTTGTGTTACTGGAGAATGAGTATTCTTCTAGGATGATCCCCTCATCTGGTCCAACGGGTTTCAGTGGGTCTTCTGGTGGTAGATTAGTAGGATATAGGGATATTAGAGAACCGATATTTTCTGGATAATCTCCATATTGTGGATGTTCATTTTGTATATCGTGTGTTTTGGCATATAAGTATGCTTCATCCATAGTAATTTTGCCATCTTGATTATAATCAGCGTCAACAGGTATTCCATAGGCATCTTCTCCCTTAACAGCAGCTGTCCAATGAAATACATATTCATCATATTGAAGATTATTCATAGCCCATGAATATTCATCGTGTCGACAAGCTGATGAAGCAATAACTGGTCCAGGGGGAACTACTACATCATCTAAAAATCCTCCTGAAAAACATGGCTCAAACGTGCAGATAATCTCACAATTAGGTAATGCATCCAAAAGAGCGGCAAAATGAGCATCTGTTAGTTCTTCATAATTCCAAAGATTTTGAACAACATTCCATCCACCAGCGCTACTCCCATGATCGGTTGTGAAAATAAACAACTTATCATTTACAGTTAGAATATTTGCAAGATCGGCAAAGACCAAATCTACATTTGAAAGAATACAGGAATACATAATATCATCGTCTCCATCACCATCCAAATCTGGATCTGAATTAAGGCCATTGGACTGATCTGGTGCAGGGTTTAACCCATCTGAACAAAGAACAATGATATTTTCGTCAGGAAAACCATACACATAATTTAAGGTAATGTAGATATTTGATAGATCGTTCCAATACCTTACATGATTGCTACCTGAAGCGTATCCACCATTCATAAGGACTGCATACCGTGTATCAGTTGAACGTTGCAAGAGGGCAGGGATTGCCCCTTCCGGAATTGGTGCTCGTCTATTTTCTACTGATGTGAATAATGTTCCAATTGCTGTTTCGATCATTTGATAATCAGCAAAATTGCTTGGGGGACTCATTGCATCTTTAACAATAAATTCCTCTGTGGATTCTGATAGAAATATATATTGCACAGGGTGAAATAAATTCGCTCTTGGATAGATGTCGATGTAAATTACGTATCCTTTTTCTGGAGCATTCAAGATATGTTCTTTGGTGCTAAAAATTTCTTCGCCTTTAGAAACAGGGCCCCAAACGTAAAGGAGAACTTCATCTACATTATATGAAAGTCGCTCTATGACAAAACGTGCTGCATCTTCAGCGTTTGAAATTGATGAAGTTGCAAGTGTCAAATTTGAGCAGGAAACAAAAAGTAGAATAAATGTTAGTACACACGCCTTCATAATAGCATAAATTTTATTTCTTGTACTCATTAGTATCACTCCCAAGAACAATATTTCTATAATCGTTATCTCTATTAATAGCATTATTGTCAATCGTGAGTTCTTCCTTCTCTAATGTCATATACATCTGTAATAGTTATAATTGTATACTCTAATTTAAATGTTTGGTATAAAATAAAAACAGAGGACAAAACCTAGTTTATTGTACTGATTTCATTTCCACAATTATTCTACGAATTATCATAGAAGAAAAAAAGAGAGAAGTGGATGTTTAGTTTTATGGATCTACTGGTTCTGGTGAGGTCCACTCTGGACTGTAGACAATTAGGTTTGGATCGCCGTATATGCACTGAATAGTTGTAATACCCTCGTCTCCATACAGTGATGAGGAGCCATACATCGAGGTGGGGTCTTTAGTCGTGAAATCTCTGAAGTGGAGCCAGACTTGTTTTGAATACGCTGGACCGATAGGTTCTCCATAGATAAACACGTCTTTGAAGAATTCTTGATCTTGTAAGCCACCCTCAACTCTAAGACCAGAGCCGGCATTTCCATAGTATATAACTGCACCATGGTCAAGGTAAACCATTGGGCCGTTAGCATCCGCAGTGGTACAAGACATCCAGAAGATTGCATTGCTGCGTAGATTATCAAAAAGCTCATCGTGGTAGTCAAAGTGTATGAAATCATAAAGCCCCCCCGAATCTGGATCTGGGTTATACCATGTGTGTCCATTGGCTCGTGGCATTTTCCAGTTGTCATATTTATATCCACGCCATCCATCCCACCAAATCTGATTAGGATAGTTACAGAATTCTGTTTGTTCGTATTGTGCTGAGATACCACTTCCACCAGTTCCATGACCTGAGTAATACATTGCACCTGCACCCGCATTCATCCGTTCAAGATGGGCACGCCAGAGTGCGTGACCTTCGAATGTTCGTCCATGGGAACCAAACGATTTTTTATTATTTCTGGTTGAATAGACTGTATGAAATTCTCCATCATTAGTTGTCCATGTATTGCCATCTGGAAAGTTCATCGCTTGTGATGTGACAATATCTCTGTTTGGATTTGCATAGATCACAGCAGGATACAACAAGCTCCGTGCAACTAGTGCAGAGGTGTATGCTGGTGTGAATCCTGGGATGTGACCTGCATATGAGTTATTGCCCATCATGACAAAATGTGCTGGGATATAGATATTCTTTCGTGGTGCAACAAAACAGTATCCCTCCTGTCCTTCTAGGTCAAGTCCATAGTCTGCAATCCAGTTATAGATACCATCATATAGTTCTTCATTCCAGTATCGTTTTGCATCCAATCCAAATGGTGGAAGCTCGCCTTGATCCAGTATCAAGTATTTCAGCATTTGAATCAGGATTTGTATTGGAGTTTGGTCTATCGGACTATCATGGATGGGTAAATGCCCACAAGCCCTGGATCCATGATAATAATCACCATCCCAGAGTCTCCAGGTTTCTATTCGGTCTGCCATTCCAGCAGGATTCACTTTCGTTCTGATTAGACCATCCTGCGTTGCATCACCAATTCGGAGAATTGGAGAACCATGATACGCACCAATATTTGCAGCCTGAGCAAAGTATCCGCCTCCTGAACCGCCATACCTTGACGTTGACTCTCCTTTGGAATACTTAATTGAGGTAATGGTAATATAGTTTTCAGAAGCAGGATAGCCCTTAATGTGGTCAATTATTTCCTGCATTGTTGTTAGATCTGCTTCAAGTGTTGGAAGACCACTCACACCACTACCAATTCCACCTCTTTCGACAAATATGACTTTAGTAACACCAAGCGTGGTAAATGCACTCTGTGTTGCAGATGGTATGCTATCTTCAGTTACGTACAATAAAGGTGCATGTTCTAATGAAGCGATAACCGCAGCGTTTGCAGCAGATACAGCTGCATCAGCCCTCTTAGGATTAGTATAAGTTACTTCAGCTGTTATGTCATAGGTTAAGTCAGGACCCTCTGCAAGCTTAGGAACAACAATTGCAGTCCACAATCCTTTCTCTGGATGAAGAACCTCAGCGGAAAATTCAGTACGTAGATCTGGATCCCAATTCCTCCAAGGACCGTATCCACCGGCCCCAGGATCAAAGTCGCAGCCATTCCAGACGTGGATCGGGTTAACAGGGCCATTCCAGTAAGGAATATCTGGAGCTCGAAGATGTCCTTGTGGGTCAACCAAGAAGACCAAGAGATCTGAAGGTTCATCGGTTTCAATTTTAACATGAATTGTTGAATCAGAATCTTTCACCCACATTCTATATCGATGACCGGCGTATTTTGTAATTTCGAAGTTCCAGTCGCCAGCAATAGTATTAGTTCCAGCTGACCAAATGCCCGATCTCGTGATTGGGAAATAAATATCATATTTGGGGCCATCGCTGTCATAGGGGTGCGGCCACCAATCTGCTCCCATGGGCATGAAATGGGGTAGAATCGCATTGATTGATGGTTCAGCTCCGCCAGTACCATATATACTAACGTTTATAGCACACCATTTTTTTCTCAAATTCATTTGATAGTTATAGGTACCACCAAGATCTACAATTTTTGGGCTGTCATTTGGTATTGTTTCAACTTCAACCTTTCGAGTTAGTGTTTTTGTTTTACTTATTACTGTTTTTACAGTATCCTCATACACGCTTCCATCAATTGCTACAACAGCGAGATCTGATGAGGTCCAATGATTTTCGGCAATAGCAGCAGCTGCCTCAATTGGATCTGCAGGTACTTCATACTCAACGGCAATTTTACCATGGTTGGCAAGGTAATCATTCCAGTCATCACGGAAGTATTGAGTGGTATCGTCAACAACACCTCGATCCTCCCCAGTTCCATGGTATTCCGTCTCCGTATCGTCTCCTTCATAGATAATCGGTGCGAGATATCGCTGTCCACCATCCAAATAGTTACACGCTGGTATTGATGCTAGATATCCATATTCATCTCTATTGCTATTAGGATCATCCTCGATAATAAAAGTTTTAGCAATTGGTGTAATATCTGGTTGTGGTATCGGAGCTGGTGGATCAGGTGCACTTGATTCGATGATAAATTCAAATTCATAGGCACCAGAACCATAAGAATAATACGCCCAGTCTATCGGCTGAGGACAATCAACCCATCCTGGGAAAATATCTATTTTGACTCTCCATTCCCCCGAGTCATCCGCAGGATAAAGCAGTTCATCATCATAATAGTAATCCTCCTCATATACAAACTCTCCACTGGGATTATAGAGTGAAACATCAAAATCAGATAGGTCAGTAGTGCCTTTCATTTCTAGATTAAAATGAATGCCATCTCCCGTATCTACCACAAATTTGTACCAATCATATGGGTCGTCCATGTCAAGATACCCACTGTAGGTATCTGGAGCAATGAGAACAGCATCAGCAAAGGTATTACCCGCATCATCACCAGTGTTAGCATCGTTTTGTGCTGACAGGTCAACATCAAACGAATACTGACCACTACCTCCACCAGCATAAGTGATCGCCATATAATAAAAGCCGGTATACTCAGCGGTGAAGAATACAGATTCCGGCACACCATTACCAACGTTTGAAGAAGAATCTTTCAAAGTTTCTGTCTCATCCCAAAGAGCAAGGTCAAAATCAGAAGTTCCAGGCGGAGTCATAGTTATATCGATATCTTGACCGATACAAACTGAAAAATAGTACCAATCTTCATCACTAGAATCGAGTTCACCGGTTACTCCTCTTCCTGGTGTATTATCAACAAGTTCACCAGGATAAATTGCAGTCGAACGAGTAAGCGAATCACCGGCATCCTTTCTCGTTCCAGCATCATCATGATTATCACCCCTATCAAGCGGTACAGGGTCTCCAAAGTTATATTTCTGATCAAACCAACAAGGTCCAGGTTCTTCAGAAGAAGATTTCTCAACATCTCCATACCACTCCTCACGAGAACTAGTTGTTTGATCCGTTTCAATAGAACTTGCTGGAACCAAAAACGTCGATACCAGAAGCAACATAGTTAGAACAACAGCCTCTAATCTTGCTTTTTTATAATTCACGGTTTTTCCCCCTTTTTAAAATATATAATTTAATAGAGAATATATATATTACCTAGACTTAAATATTTTTCCCAAATATATTTATTGTAACATCTGGGATAAATACAATTCTCCACACTTATAATGTGGAATTAAAGGGAGAGGTGTTTTTAACGTCAAATTAACTGGGATATCCGCCGATTTTTAAACTTGGATCACCAAGCAGAATCCATTGCTGTACAATTTTGCAATCTGTTAAATCTTCCATTGGAGGAAATTCGTTTAAATAATAGATTAATTCGGTTGAATGTGTCTCTCCCAGCATATCCTTTCCTTCACTGTAACTTCTGAAGAACTGAATTTCTAAAAATCGTCCCCGTCCCATATTCCAGTTTTCACCAGCTATTCCATAGCCAAGACCAGTATTTGCCATTATTGCAATACAACCACCTATAATTCTACTTGCCATTGACCAGGCCCAACATCTTGGAACCCACTCCTCATGCCAAAACTCTCCTAGGGGTCCCCATTCCCGATCAATGTTGAAATATCCTTTTAAACCGTCTTCCAAAATCCCTTTTATAATGTTTAAAAGGCTTGTATTGATCTGTGCATTATGACAACCGCCTACAAGTACAATAGGTTGTTTTTCTCCATTTCGCAGTTTGCCCATATCAAAGCAACTTGGGCCGTCTACCCATTCACTTCCATTATTTGGTGGATGATTACTCCAACGAGCGGGGTTTCCATGACCTGAAAAGTGTAAAAACCCACAACCTTTGTTCACTTCATCAATGACGTCTTGTTTACCTGAAAACGCTCCAGTTGATGTCCATAAGAATGAGGATTCAAAACCATCTAAATAGTTGAATGCTGCTTCTGTTGCAAGTTCCCCTTCGTAATATGGGTCACCAACATCAGGATAAGTATCACCTGCTACACCGACGAATTTGGTGAACCATTCTTCCCCATATGCTGTGTTTTCATACTTGATTATTTTATTAACCATGGTTTTCACCTCAAAAATATTTTTACACGCTAATCGACCAACATATACCTCAGGGTACATATCAAGTATGTCTTTGGCTACCCCATCCCATTCGGCAAAGATACCGTTATCATTGGAATCCCAGGATGAAAAATTTCCTTCATCATCATAAATATCTGCAAAATACAGATCACATAAATACGATGATTCGTCGCCTTTAACTAAATGTGAATAACGAACTGGAACCCACCATTTCTCCTGTAAAACTCCGCCTTTCCTTCCTCCAGCTAAAAGAACGTATTTGATTCCCCATTCATCAAGAGCTGATTTAATAAAATATTTCACTTCTTCGGCACAATCTCTTCCTTCTACTGGAAAGTAAACACTGCTGTATATATCATCAAGAGTGACTAACTTAGTTGTTACATTGTGCTCGTTCTTATGAGCAATAAGCGGCTGAAGTGACTGGGAAAATTTAGATGGTGCTATAATAACCATTTCGTACTCTCCAGTAAAAACCAAAGGATTGCTGGATAATTCATAGGTAATTTTTATGTCAGCATTATTGGCATAGTATAACTTATTTTCCGAAGAGCGGTACTGAATGGGACATAATTTTACCGACAAATAGTTAACAATTTTATCGCCATCTCTACCTGCACCAATATTGTAGCTATACCGTTTTTCAGGATACAGCCCCGAATGAGAAATTATAACCTTATTTTCCTCTATAAATTTAGAGGGCATCTTTTTATTATAAATATCAGGAATCGGTTCAGTAGCTAGGCAAATATTTTTCGACAATATTTTTTCTTTTATATCTGAAAAACCGACATCAACATTTTTTATTTTTGTTCCAAACGGAAAAACAAAAACGCGTGTAACAGTTGGTAAAACATAATTCCCCGTTTCCATTAGATACGAGGTTGCCTCATTAAGCTTTACTTCAACATAATTATCCACATCCTTTAATTGAGGATCTGAAAAAGAAATTGATTCTATTTTTTCTAATGTTCCTTGTTCTATTTCAGGTAAAGCAACAGCCCCAAGTCCACCAAGGACTAAAATTCCTACTACTAATAATGGTAATGTCTTTTTCATGTTTATTTTTACCTCCTTATATTACTTAATATCAGATAAACAGATTTAAATGTTTGGTATAAAATAAAAGAAGAAAGATAAGAGAGATCAGATTACGTCACTTTTAATAAATATTATTTATCTGGGCTGTAAAAGTAACGTAAATAGCCGCTCCAACAGTGGAAAACGCTCTATAATTCGTTCCATGAATCGAAGATGAAATGACGGAATGTTTACTGGAATGCTCTCAGGATCATCACCGTCTTCAATAACTAGTGTTGGGTCTCCAAGCATTGAAAACTCTAACATTGTTTTATAGTCTTCTAAATCTAATTCGAGTTCGAAAGTGTTGTAATAATCTGAGACACAGTTAGCCCAAACCTGTCCAAGTACCTTGGTGTTGTATAGCTCTTCGAAGACTTTTACTTCCATCCAACCAATGCATCGCTCTACAAAAGCAGTTCCCCCGGGACCATGGCCTATGCCTGCCTCAGCAAATGTTGCAATACTGCCTCCATTTTTACTTAGCATTTTCCAACCAATGCATTTTGATGACTCGGTATATTTATTATTGGAACAGGCGGTAAAGACGACAACAGGAAGTTTTTTGGCATTGGTAAGCCGGTATATATCAACGTCAAAATTGAAGAACCCCTCAACTGGCGAAATGATTGTTTTAGGTGGAATCCATGTACTCTCGTCATCCGGTGGATGTGTAGCCCAACTAGCCCAGCTGCCGTGTCCAGAAAAATCAACAAAATCTACGCAACTTCTGAACCCTTTTCCTATATTGCCTTTTGTCATTTGTCCATTAGATCCCCACAAACGTGTGGGCGTATAACCCGGTAGTTTTTCCAAGACTTTCTCGTTTGCGTATTCACCCGTATATACATCGGTACCTGGAAGTGAGTCGCCTCCAATTTGTAAGATTTTATTTGTCATCTTGTTGTGTTCCTTGTAATTGATTATTTTATTCACTACTGTATTGACCTCGTTAACGTCGTTACAAGGAAGTTTTCCAAGATAGACATCCGGATGGACATCTACATTTGGTAGGTCATCTGGATGCTCAGCATATTTTCCATCACCGTCATAATCCCAATTTGAAAAACCACCAGTACTATTATATATATCAGCAAAGTAAAGATCACTTGGGAAGTATTCTTCGTGAGGCGCACTAGGGATCCAAGCGTTTCTTACAGGGAATATTTCTTCATCTTTAACACCAGCCCCAACAAGAAGAACATAAGTAATGCCCCAACTCTCTTTTGCGTCTTTTATGTAGTATTTGATATCTTCTTGTTCATCAACACCAACAGATGGGATGTCGTCAAGAGTTACCAGCTTTGTATTTACTGGTGGATCTAAGCTGTTTTTATGATCGACAAGAGGTTGTAGTGCAGACTCAAACTCTGCAGGTGCAAGTATTAAGAGATCATACTCATCTGGGAAATTAACTGGGTTTTCAGGTGGAGTGTATATAACATCAATTGTTGCACTCTCAGAATAGTAAATGATATTTTCTTTTGGATTATACTGAACTGGGTAAAGATGCACAGTGAGATAAATGACGTGTTCTTCACCCTTTAATCCTGCTCCAGTTCTATATCCCCACCGAAGTTCTGGATACACATCAATATCCGAATATGTCACCAATGTCTCTGGTTCTACAATGTTATTTGAGACATATACAGTGGATAATATTTGTAGTTCTGGTGAAGGCATAATAGGCTTTGATATCTCCTGTTCTATAATGTCAGAAAATGAAACATCAACATTATCCACGCGTGTACCAAATGGAAATGTATACACCTTCGTAACTACTGGCAATGTTGGTTTATCTTTTTCCCAAGAATTAGAAGTTGCTTCTGCTAAACCTATGGTAGTGTAATCTTCTTTCTCATGTATTACCGGCTGCGAGAAATAGATTATTTTAGATTCAAATATTTCTTTCTCACCTTCAGTTCCAGCAACTGCTCCAAGTCCACCAAGGACTAAAATTCCTACTACTAATAATGGTAATGTCTTTTTCATGTTTATTTTTACCTCCTTATATTACTTAATATCTAGTAACCAGATTTAAATGTTTGGTATAAAATAAAAACAGGAACAAATATCACAAAAATCAGTGTTGGTGAACTGATTTTGCTTGTACAATCCCTTGCATGGTTTAGGTTTTGTGGAAGATAAAAGGGATTGAAAATGGGTTTTTTAGCATCACTCTTAATCTGTTAAGAATACATCCTTTAATTCTTCTATATTCGGGTTGACAAAACCGCCTTTTTCAATCGGAAATAACACTTCCAATGTTTTTATTTCACTTATATAACCTTCAGCTGAATCTAGTAACGCCTCACAAAATTTTTTCACCTGTTTAATATCGCTTGCTCTAATTTCGTAAACCCCGTCAAAATCTCCATGAACATAAGAGGTCCCATCAATTATTATCCCCATCTTTTTAATTTCTTGTTTTATCTCTCTTTTAATTATCGAATCTATATGTCCTTTTGAAAAGGGTGTACCGCTCCTTTTTAGAAGTAAAAAAAACTTTCTCAAATCCAGTTTATCATCATCAACCACAGCATTATATCCCCAGATTGTTTTGTCTTTTTCCAGTCTTTTTTTGATTCTCCATACTTTCTGTCTGGAAAAACCACATTTTTTTGCTATATTTTCAATGTTATTTCCAGAATTCGTCTGAAGTACTTTAAGGAGCTTCTTTTCATCTTCATTGATTTGTTTTTTACTACTTTTGGGCATATCCCTCACCAGTATGTTAATTACGATGTAATTACATAACGACTATTGATTTAAAAAACTACTCTTGGGTTTGGGTAGGGGATAAAAAGCGTTGAAAATCGAGATAAAGTTTTATATAAGAAAAAGGTTTCTTTTAATAACTTCACTGGATGGGATGAGATAATGATTAATTCGCTAGACTTTGTTACTGAAAAGATTGATATTATTCATGTTAGAATTTTTGATGTGTTGTTTTGGATGGGAATCCGATGAAGGATGAACCTGAAATAATAAAAATGTTAAGAAAAGAGGAAAAACTTGGGAAACTTCAAGGCAAGATACAGAGTGATTATGAGAGTTTAGAGATGCTCGAGGAGTTGCCAGAGGATGTGAAAAATGAAAATCCTTTTGTTGAAGAAGATGGTCTAAAAGTCCAGAAAATTAAGGATACCGTCCTTTGTGAAATGAAATCAGATGAATTGTATAGAAATCTGGTTGAAATGACTTCCGATGCAATAGTAATTGTAGACTTGAAAGGTGTGATAGTATCCTGTAACACCGCTGCATTGAGAATGATAGGATATTCAGAGGAGGAATATGTCGGGAAACGCTTCTCTGAGCTAGGAGTTTTTTGCAAACAAGACATACCAAAATTTCTAAAAATATTTGCTACTATTATAAGGGGAAAAGCAACCCCACCGATTGAATTTATTTTTCACCGTAAGGATGGGACAACTAGATGGGGAGAAGGACGTGCCAATTTACTAAAGAAGAATAGAAAAATATTAGGTATACAAGTAATCATAAGAGACATTACTGATCGTAAACTGGAAGAGGAGAAGCTAAAGGAAGGCGAAGAGAAATTCAGAGATCTCTTTGAAAACGCCAACGACTTGATACAAAGTGTTGATCTTAACGGAAACTTTGTCTACGTAAACAAGAAATGGTTGGAGATGCTAGGTTACTCAAAAAATGAGATAGGACAGTTAAAATTGAATGACATTCTCCGTAAAGACCAGATACCTCATTGCATGGAACTTTTTAAGAAAGTTTGCGAAGGTGAATCATTGAAAAACATTGAAACCGTGTTTCTTTCTAAAAATAAGGAGGAAATCTATGTAGAAGGAAACGTTAGCCCTTGGTTTAAAGATGGGGAATTTATTGCAACCCGTGGAATATTTAGAGATATTACCGAACGCAAACGTGCTGAAAAGAAGTTAAGAGAATCCAGGAGACATTTTCAACGGCTGTTTAATTCTATGGCTGATCCTGTGGCTATTGTTAATTCAAAGGGGAAATTCCTAGAAATCAACGACAAAGTGGAAGAGACAACAGGTTTCAAAAGAGAGGAGCTACTTGGAAAGAATTTTCTAAGTACAAAAATTGTAACAAAGAAAAGCAAAGCCATTCTGATAAAGAATTTGGCGAAACGGATGATTGGAAGAGAAATTGCACCGTATGAAATTGAAATACTAACGAAAGATAGTAAAAAATTGCCTTTCGAAGTAAACGCAACAAAGATTGAATACAATGGAAAAGCAGCAGATATGGTGTCATTCAGAGATATTTCCAAGCGAAAGGAGACGGAGAATGCTTTGAAAGAATCCGAAGAGAGGTATAGGACTTTATTTGAAGCAAGTGCTGATGGGATACTTATAGCAGATATTGAAACAAAGAAACAAAAATATGTCAATCCTGCTGCATGTAAAATATTTGGTTATAGTGAGAAGGAATTATTAAGACTGAAAGTAGAAGACTTGCATCCAAAAGAAAGTTTAGAGCACGCAATCTCTGAGTTTGAGGCTCAGGCAAAAGGTAAAAAAACATTAGCAAAGGATATTCCATGTTTACGTAAAGATGGGACGATAGTGTATGCAGATTTTAATACCACCGCAACAACGATTAATGGGAGAAAATGTAATATTGGTTTAATAAGAGACATCACCGAGCAGAAGCAAGCAGAAGAGGCGCT
The DNA here is from genome assembly GCA_030619765.1 of Thermoplasmatota archaeon. Taxonomy (GTDB): domain Archaea; phylum Thermoplasmatota; class E2; order DHVEG-1; family DHVEG-1; genus JAGLML01. The sequence continues at coordinate 7,419 of JAUXAU010000026.1, read as the reverse complement.
GCGGGAAAGTAGAGAGAAATTTAGGATGATTTTCGAAAATGTCAATGATGAAATTATTTATTTGAATAAGTATGGGAAGATACTTGAAGTAAATAAAAAAAGTAAAGATATTTTTGGTCGTAAACCAGAAGAAATAATAGGGAAATATTTCACTAAAGTTGGCTTTTTTGGAGTGAAAGATGTTTCAAAGATGCTTAAGCTTTTTAAAGATGTAATCCGTGGAAAAACACTTGATTTAATTGAGTTGGAAGTAAAGCATAAAGATGGTCATATGGTTCCTATAGAAACAAGTATGAAAATCATTAAAAAGAATGGTAAAACAGTAGGTCTTCTAGCTATAGTTCGGGATATCACTGAACGGAAGAAGACTGAGGAAAAACTGAAAGAAGCACATGAGAGACTTAGAATATTTAACAAAGTCCTTGAGGAAAAAGTCAAGGAACGAACTATTGAAGTTGAAAATCTGCTTGAACAGAAAGATGAATTTATCGGTCAGCTTAGTCATGATTTGGGGTCACCGTTAACACCGCTTACCGCTTTATTGCCTATGATTGAAGAAAAAGAACAAGATCCGTATTTGAAGGAAGAAATAGGGGTAGTTCTTCAAAATGTTAAATATTTGAACAAGCTGGTTAATAAAACAATCAAGCTTGCACAGCTTAATTCTCCCAAAACAACGTTCTCTTTAGATACTACAACTCTCTTGGATAAACTCAACACCATCATTGAAAAGAATAAACTTGTATTTGAAGAAAATGGCTTAGAGATCATGAACAGAGTTGATGAAGGCATCATGGTTAACGCAGATAAATCCATGCTCGAAGAGTTATTTGACAATCTTTTTACTAATGCTGTTAAATATAGCCCACGGGGTGGTACTATTACCATTAATGCTAAGGATGATGGGAACTGGGTTACTGTTTCAGTCAAAGATACTGGTATTGGTCTAGCAAAAGAGGAGATAGATCATATTTTTGAGGAGTTTTACAAGGCTGATTGGTCTCGACATGATCATATGTCTAGTGGTCTTGGTCTCTCTATTTGTAAAAGTATTGTTAAAAAACATGGTGGACGCATATGGGCTGAAAGCCTAGGGAAAGAAAAAGGTACAACCGTGTTTTTTACCTTTCCTTCATCTTCAAAAGAGGATATGATGAATAGACAGAGATGATCTAAAAGGATCTGGAGATGAGTATGAGTGCATAAGCGCTGAAAGTTGTATGCACTGCCTTGAACTTTTAGAAAAAAACCTTTTGATGGAGCAGATTTAAAGAAAAGAATTGATAAGATTTTGAAAAATCCTAACTCCCAGTAAAATTAATCGCAACTATATGGCATAAGCTAATGCTTCATCCCAAGTCATTTCTTTAATTCGCCCTTCATCTACCCATTTATCGAATAGATGCTTCTTTATAGGAAATTCAAAATCCTTTTCGTCTGTATACATTCTTAAAGCATAGACATCCTTATTTTTTCCGCTATCAAACCCGTACATCACTGCGAATGTTATCTTGTGACCATCATTTAATTTTAATTCATAATAACTGCCTACTTTTATTTTTAGTTTTAACATCAAATATTTCTCCCTCTAACTTTAGATTTCATAATTATGATTTTTTTTAAAAATATATTGCCTGAAGATTAACTAGAGCATACCTAGAAATTCTTTCCAAGGCGTTGCTACTAACGTCTCTGTTGTTGTATGACCATAAGCGCGGATAATCATAGCTGCTTTTTCGACTTGCTCTGGGTTATCAGATTCAACAATATCAATGATATCATAGTGCCCCATAAGAGCAAAGCTATTTTTCCAAACGACCCCAGGGCAATCGCTCTTGATTTTTTCAGATACTTTTTTGGCCAGTTGTTTAAATCCCTTGACATCTGTAAATGCTTCAGGAGAAACCCGACAAAGAATAACATATGTTGCCATATTTCACCTCCCAATTAACATTAAATACATTTTTTATTAATAAAGATATGGCTGCGGGGTGGGTAAAAAGTGTTGAAAACTAGGTTTAAGACATTATCTTTATTCAATTGAAAAAAGACTTTCAATCTCTTTTACATTTGGATTATCGATTCCGTTTTTTTCAATTGGAAAAATCACTTCTAGCACTTGAATATCAGATACATAACCTTCCGCAAACAAAGTGCCAAAAGTCTCACAAAATTTTTTCACCTGTCTAATATGACTTGCAGTAATGCTGATTAGCCAATCAAAAGAACCATGAATATAGAAGCTACCTTCAATATCTACTCCGATTTTAGCCGATTCATTTTTTAATTCTCTGCCAATCACCTTATCTAATTTTTCTTTTGTTGCAGGTTTAGTTGTTCTTTTAATAAGTATAAAATACTGTTTTAAACCCAGTTTGTCCTCATCCACTACTGCAGAATATCCCCAGATTGTTTTGTCTTTTTCCAGTCTTTTTTTTATTCTCCATACTTTCTGTCTGGAAAAACCGCATCTTTTCGCTATACTTTCTATGCTATCTCCAGAATTTTTCTGAAGTATTTTAAGGAACGTCTTATCATCTTCATCGATTTGTTTTTTACTACTTTTGGGCATACTGCATTTCCTCCAAATTGTGATTCTGTAACCTTTCTCTTATTTAAATACCTTTATAACCTTAATTTTACCTTATCAAAACACGGATATGGCTTATAAATATATTGTAAAAGGGGTCAGAGAGGGAGGAAAGAATAGAAAAATTCTTTTCCAAAAGGAATTGACCCCTCTGACGGGTGTTATAGTTATTTGGTTAATAAAGGTAACCTTTGTATGAACTTACGCAAATCGTATACGGATGCAGATCTACAATTTCATAACGTTAAAAAAACTCTCGTATTTTCTTAATTTCAGGGTTTACTATTCCACCTTCTTTTAATGTGAAAATATACTCCATGATTTCAACTTCACTTATCATTTGTGGGTATTCTGTAAGTAGGATTTCACTTAATTTTTTTGCATTTTTAATATCTTTAGCCGTGAAAATGACCACCCAATCATACTTTCCATGAAGATAGCCACCAGATAGAATATCAACTCCAATTTCTTCACTTTTCTTTTGAACGGTTAGGTCAATTATCTTATTGATTGCATCGCCCACTGGTTGAGCAGATTTTTTTAAAAGCATTATATATCGTTTTACATCGAGTTTTTCATTATCTACTACTGCAGGGTATCCCCAGATTGTTTTGTCTTTTTCCAGTCTTTTTTTGACTCTCCATACTTTCTGTCTAGAAAAACCACATTTTTTCGCAATATTTTCAGGGCTATCTCCAGAATTTCTCTGAAGTATTTTAAGAAAGGTCTTATCATCTTCATCGATTTGGTTTTTACTACTTTTGGGCATATTCATTCATCCATTTCTCATTAGTACATTCCCTTATTGTTCTTAAATGTTACCATATTTGATACTTTTGTAACATGATTTTAAAGAAAACAGGGCATGGAGTGGATAGCATCTATTACAAATGTTCTATTTAAGGATAACATTTATATATACCTCCTAAATATATATTAAGTATAATGGGGGAATAATATTTTTGGGAACCTTTCCTTTTCCAACCTCCTCCTTTCCCTCATTTATGTTTCTATAATCCTTTGTATAGTTTGATTTTTGAGGAAGATAAAAAGGGATCGAGGAACAGTGCTTTTTTGTAATTATTTTTTTAATCAATTCCTAGATTTAAACCAGAACCCATAAGTCTATTTACCATTTCTGGTGACGCTCTCGATATATCTGTAACGGTAATAATACCTACTATCCCATCATTTACTACTACTGGAAGTTGCTTAATTTCATGTGTTTTCATGACATCCGCTGCCTTTTCCATCTTATCTAACGGATGAATTGTTTTAATATCTGATGACATAATCTCGGATACCTTGATCGTTTCGGGATCTTTATGTACACATATGGTACCTCTGATGATGTCTTGTTTTGTTACAATCCCGACACAAAAATCGTTTTCCATGACAATCAAACAACCGATTTTTTTATCGCTAAGTAAAATTGAAGCATCAAAAACTGTTTTATTGGGTTCGATATTAACTACATTTTTTGTCATAATTTCTTTTACAAGCATTCTCTCCATCAACAAGATATACTTTGTTTTGAATGTTATTTAAATGTATCGTGTCAAAATGTCAAAATGAGAAAACCAATCCTTTGTTTTTGTGGGGAGGATAAAAAGGGATTGAAAACAAGGAGTTTTTGCCAGTTGTATCGTGTTAGAAGGTAGCATTTATATATTACAATTATGATAGATATTATGGAAAGGGGAAAATTATGAAAAAGAAAATAACAGCAGTTTTAATCCTTATGCTGTTGGTAGTCACGGTGATATTACCTGTCTCTGGATATGAGAATTTTTATAAAACCGAGATAAAGGAACAAAAATTTGTTGATGAACAAGAGATTGCTCCTACCACAGGTGATGATGTTGACTGGTGGCCCATGTTTCAACATGACCCTGAGAATATTGGATATTCAACATCCACGGCACCAGATACTAAGAATGTTCTATGGAGCTTTACAGCAAAAGACGAATATAGCATGTATCCCTCTGCTGTGGTTGCGGATGGTAGAGTATACACAGCGTCAGTAGGAGTATATATGAGTGTCAGACAATACAAAATATGGCAAAGAAGAGGGACAAAAGATAATTGCAGCGGAAAGGTTTTTTGCTTGGATGCTGAAACTGGAGATGTAATATGGGAATATATCTCTCGTTATGGGTTACATGCTACACCAGCTGTTGTTGATGGTAAGGTATACGCTTGTTCAGGACTATGGGGTGATTTTCTTCTTGATGATGTTGTGTTATACAAAAAAGGTGATGCTTTTTGTCTTGATGCAGAAGACGGAAGTCTCATATGGGAGTATCTTGACTGCGGCTACGTAGAAGGTGGACCTGTTGTCATTGATGAAAAAATGTACTTTGCATCTATAATACATGAAAGTGATAATGGCGTAGTTTATTGCTTGAATACTTCAACTGGAGAGAAAATATGGAATCGAACTATGTTTAAACCACGTGGTCCTGTCGCTGTTTCTGATAGTAGAGTCTACATAGGTATAGATGTAGATGATAAAGATAAAACTGAGAAATTGTTCTGTTTGAATGCATCAACTGGAGAAACAATTTGGAGTTGGGATGAAAACAATAGAGAGGAAATTATAGCTGCACCAACTGTTGTTGATGGAAAGGTGTATGTTGCCACGTCAGGTTATAGTTATGGAACACCTGATGAAACGGTACATGTTCCTGGAGAAGTACACTGTTTAGATGCTGAGAACGGAGATTTGTTATGGGAATCTGACATTGATGGTCGTTTTTATTGGTGTTCTCCTGCTGTTGCATATGGAAATGTATATGTTGGTTCTGGTTATAGCCAAAACATCAGTTTATTTGGATCTTTCTACTGTTTAAACGCCACAGATGGGAGCCTTGTGTGGAAGCGCCCCAGAATATGCGATATATTGTTTTTAGGGGGTCTTCTCCCAGGTTGTTATTCCCCTGCTGTTGCAGATGGTAAAGTTTATATTGGTTCCACGGGTAGATGGACAGGAAATATGCACTGTTTAGATGCTTTTTCTGGAAAGACGATATGGACGTATAGAAAATTCACCCTTCGGTCTGGGTCTTTTTTTTCACCTGCTATTGCTGATGGTAAAGTCTATGCTGGATTCGGAGGCTCTATTGGGCATAAAGCGAAGTTGTTCTGCTTTGGTGATTAAAAGGGGATTATGGACATCCAAAACGATGTTTAGAGAATCAGCACAATTTGATTTTTAGATTAAAATTATTTATTGTGCAAAATGGGTATTTATTGTGCAAAACAACCATTGTCATGGTTTATTGTGCACTCATGTTAAAGTCAACTTCTTTTTTCTAACTATTTAAAATTAACTACTCTGCATTTTTATTCGCAATTTTGTACTTTTATTCACGATTTTTTCGAATAAAAATGCAAAGCCCCCTTTATCGGGTTTGCACCTAAAGTCCATTTTGACCTTAAAGTCGTATTTTTGACCTTAAAGTCTAAATTTACAGGAGAAAACCATTTTTAAAATAATTTCTGCCAATTTTGGTTTTAGCCAGAAGAATCTGTGACGGAAGGTAATATTTATATATTATATATGCATTGGAATTATATAAGGAGGAAAAAAATGAAAAAATTGTTACCATTATTGATAGTTAGTATATTAGTCCTTGTTGGATTTGGAGCTGTTGCAATACCTATTGAAAAAAGTACAGTATCTCAACCAGAACTCCTTGTAAAAGTTAGAGGTGGATTTGGTGTCCATTTAGTTATTGAAAACATTGGAGATGCTGATGCTACTGATGTTACTTGTTTTATATTTATCTACGGAAGTTGGCAAGGTCCGTTTCCAAATTCAGATTTAAATCATTTAGGTACTATTGCCCCTGGTCAATCAGTAAGATTTAGCTTTAGACCATGGGGATTTGGAATTGGGCTTTTTTCAGACCTCCCTAGAATACAAGTTTTAGCAGATTGTGCTGAAGGTTCACGTTATGACGTTAATAAAAACGCAATAATATTACATAGATTAATAATATTAATATAAAAATGCCCCAACGTTCTCTCTTTTATCTCGCATACACTCTTCTTAACAAGATACATGATATTAGATGAAAAAACCCTGTTTCAATAGATTTATATATCAGGGGGTCTATGAGAATATAAAGGGAGGTTTAATTAATGAAACATAAGTTGAAAAAAGGATTGGCAGTTGGTATTATCTGCCTGTTGATGCTGGTATCCATTCCATTAGTAAATGCTCTTGATGAATATCCTCGGGAGGAGGGACCTTATAATGTGTTTATGGGTGGAAAATGCTCTCGTGGGGGATATAAACCTGTTTTTTTTGACTTTGTTAGTTTTTTTAAGGGTGAAAAACCTAGGTGGTTTCAATTAGGACCATTGGGTTTATATAGATGGCCAGTGGGCCCACATTATCAAATGGAAAAAGGTTCTATCTTTATTGTTAACGGTAAAATCCAGAACATTGAATATCCTGTTGGGATTATGTTAAATGGATTTAAAGGATACGCACCTGCTATATACCACACCTTTATTAAAACTCCTGGTAGAATAAGAATATTTGGTGTGTGTGAAGAAATCAGTTTATTGTATGGTCCAAATTAGGAAGAAATAACATCTATTTCTTTAAAAAACCAATCCTATGGAAAAACTATCTAAACAAATGATTTTTTATATTCTATATGCATGTGAAAACCAGCTGTAAACATTTTACTTGGAAAAAATCACTGCTTATTGATATGAATAGGATAAATCAAAATATACTGAGAGAACCCCACTGTGATCTTAATAAATTAAGTAAGCATAGCTGTCCAGATGACTGTAAATGGTGTGAAAAAAGA
>JAUXAU010000048.1 GCA_030619765.1 Thermoplasmatota archaeon | reverse complement strand
TGGAGAGAATCGGAAATATCAAGATTTCCTTATCCTTTCTGATTACTCCGAAGCTTGTTTTCATTAATTTCCAGCTTCGACCTATTCTACCCATATGATGTTAGAAAGTAAATGGATTCTAATAAACATTTCTCTACCTACATATAATGTAGTTACACTTTTAAGTAGAATTTACTTTTTACGACATTAACAGAAGAACAGTAATGAATATTCCCGTCAAGCATGATTGTTTTTCTTGCCCCCCTCCACACACCAAACCAACCAACTGTTGGTGAGTTGGTGTTTTTTCCTGGGGGAAGAGAAACTAATTTCTTCTTTTTTGTCTCCAGAACAAGAATAATGCAATAGCACAAACCACCAAGATTAATTCAAACCCAGGGGAACCATTTGATCTAATAAATTTGATTTCAATATCTGTATTTGCTATTGTTTTACCTGTCACTGTCCTACCGTCAGAACTAATTTGTTTATCATTTATGCCAGTAACTGTATCGATAGTATAACCTTCAGGAACCGTAATTGTTTCATTATAAACATAAACATTCTCAGTACCAACTTCTTTAAAAACGTGTGATTCAAGATTAGCGTCAACTGAACTAAAGGTGATCTCTGTTTGCGCATCCATTGTTATTGTATCTGTATTACTTGTACTTCCAGTAGCATTTTTTATTGAAATACTAATGCTTGTATATTCTCCACGAACACCGTCCATAAAATATTCACAATCTTCCATAGCTGACATCTCCTCCATATACTCTTCAAAATCCTCAACTTCCGAAGCCGTTACCATCCCATCTGCATTGCCTAAAAAATCAATTGTTTCTCGCAAATATTCGCTTGATGGGTCAAAACCTGAACCATCACTTCCAGAATAGTATAAAGTAGCTTCAACTATGATATTAGACAAAGATAAGAACGTATGTGTTTCACTTCCACTTAAAGCAGCGATTGTATTTGTCGGCACAACACATATCAGCATGAAAGCTAACATAACGCCAATCCCGATTTTCGCTCCGTTTTTCATATTCATATACCTCGTCCCCCCGAATTTCGCTTTTCATTTATATACTGTCAGAAAACGTTCGGTTATCCCCAAACATTTTCGTTGTTTACTAATAAAACAAAGTATATTTTAAAGCTCAAGATGATAAAAATGAATGATGGAGCAAAACAATTTATTGCTATACTCATTGTTGTTTCAACATTAGTTATACTTGCGAAGATTCTTGTGGGAGAATTAGTTTTATTTTGAATCCCCTTTTTATCCTCCACCAAAAACCACAGGATGGGGTTTTTTAAAGAAAAAGGTGTTATATAATTGAATTGTAACGCTTTTGTGAGAAGAAAAATGAAGGGAAAAGCTGTAAGATCACGTCATAAGTAAACGCTGTAAAATCGTTACTAACGAGCCAGGTGAAGAAAGAGTTCGTGTAGTCACTGGTACAATTACGGATATTGACCATGATGCCGGGTTTATTATAGTTGAATCTGGTCAAGGTTTAGGGTTTCTAAGTATAGAATCTATAGTGGCAATAGAACCAAAGAATCAACATAGGGTTTAGCTAATTTTTAAAGCCTTTAAAACTTTCAAAATGCTGTAATCCCTTTTTAGGACAGTGCCATATATATAATATCCAATGTTTAGGGTAGTTAGGTGACCTGATAATGAATAAATTTAATGAACCAATTGATGATGAGTTTGAAAAGGCTTTATTATTTCTGAAACAAGGAAAACTCATATTTGACAAAGCATTTAAGCAAGCTTTATTCGAATTTTTTGATAAGCATAAGAACGATCCACATGAAGTCCATGATTTGCTTTTTAATAACTTCTCTCTTTTTTGGTACCAAGGCGGGAATATACCTTCTCTACAATTAGGTGAGAATGTCTATAAAAAAGTCTTGTCCTTTGTCCACGAATGGGAAGAAAACAACAAACCTCATAAATTGCATAAGGGGACACCATATTATTTCTATGCGGTTTTTTGTATTTTGAAGGATGATTTAGATAAAGGATTGTTATTAATGCATCAAGCATATTTGGAGGATCAAAGAGCAGGAAAGACAGATACTCCAGCAAGCTATTTTGTCACCTTGAATGACGAGCCACAAGAACAATTTTTTAGAACAAAAGTAATTGAAACTGCGAAATTCTTGGATGAATTCTTAGAAAAATACCGGAACGCTCACAGTGCTTCACTAACTCTGGAAAGTTTGAGAAACAAATTTTTAGGAAAAAGTCCTTTTGAGGAGGAGAGTTTCTTTTTCGTATATTGTATATTTAAATTAGAAAAAATTATTAGAAAGATCGAGAAAGAAATAAGAGCAAACAGAATGGCCTCACATATAGAAACTACTTCAATATTTGAACTTTGTAAATTAGCTGAAGTTCTTTTAGCCAATAAGATTCGGTCGAATCAAAATATTAATTTTGCAAGTAGAATTGACCAATTCTGCAAAGATACAAGAGTAAGTTTAAACCTTAGGCAAAGTGGCAGACAGACTAACTTAGGATTCTTAAATGGAGAAAGAGACAGTAATTTCGAAAGTACAATAAGAGGATTAGTAGATCACACTTATAGTGATACAAGATTTGTTAGTAACCCTTCGCCTATTGAATTTGATATCGCATTGACTTATTGCTTGAGGAACTTTGGTGGACATAAAATAGAAGAGCAAGAATTGATCTATGAAGAATTCGAGAAGATCGCAGAAAGAATTCTTAATACTATGTTCTTTATAATTGAAAAAGTGTATTGATTTAAACTACGATTTTTAGGATTAAACCATATATATAATGTCCAAATATTTTGTCATTAAACAGATTGGATTAAATAAAGGGCTGTAAAGTGATAGTAGATAAAAAGAAAGGGTTCTGGAAAGTCTTTTTAGTAAACTTAAGAAAAATATATTTTCATCAACGCTATATTGTCCTGTAGATGTGTGTAAAAAATAATGTCGGATGTGAGCAACTTGGGCGAAATTTTTAAAGGTGAGTATTATGAATGGTGAGATTGAATACATACCCTCCTTTGTTGCATTTATCGATATTCTTGGATATTCTGACTTAGTAAAAAAAAGTGATGATAAAAAATCAATTGGTATTATTAAGAAAATAAGTTCTGCCATAAAGGGTGTTAAAGATTCGATAGATAGCAGATGGGCATGGGAAAAGGACAAGTTTGTTATTAAAGTGTTCTCCGATTGTATGTGTATTTCAATACCCGAAAAAATGAATAATTTTGATGCATTCTTCCAACTTTTGGCTTTTGTTCAAGCAAACCTATTAAGGGAGGATATTTGTATTAGAGGAGGGGTAGCAAGAGGAAAATTCTTCTCAGATGACAATATTATCTTTAGTTCTGGCTTAGTCGCAGCATATGAAACAGAAAAAACAATTGCAAAATTTCCGAGGATTGTTGTTCCTCAATATTTTTGGTCATATGTTGTTCAGAATGGACAAGAGGAAGAAATAATTTGGTTTAAAGATACTTACATATGGAAAGATTACGATGATGATCAATTATTTATAGATTATTTGAATTTTATGCCACACAATCGTAAAGACGATCCAGACCACAAGGGAAAGGACTTAAAAAAACACAAATCTTTCATCGAAAAATGTTTGGATATCTACGCTGAACGAACTGACTTATATCAAAAGTATGAATGGATGGCAAATTACTATAACTCCTGGTGCAGAGAGGAATATCCAGAGTATCCCAAACTATTGATACGGAGGGATTTAAATTACAGGAATCTAGGTTCTTTCAAATAGAGTGAAAACTTTGCCTAACAGAGCGGATCAGGCTTCGTACATTCGTCACTCTGCTCAAATCCTGCTTCACGGGACTTCGGATATGCTCTGAACGTTAGCAAAAGTCAAGTTAATAGAAAAAGAGGTTATTAAAATGCCAAACGCTTGGGTACACGCAGCAATAGATTTGATTGCCTACGGAAGACCGTATTTTGATATTCATAAAGAAAAAGACAAACCTTCTGAAATATTAAGACAGCGTCATAGAAAGATAAAACATGAGTGGTATCAAGTCTTCGGAAAAAAGTGGACTTTTGATAGCCCTTTCCCCAACTTTTTAAAAGACCAAATTTTAAAAATAAACCAGACAAAAGGAGGCGATAAAGCAGAAGAGGTAATGGCATATACTGACCATGACTATATCGATAAAATATGGGATGAACTTCCAAAACATGAGAGAAAATATTGGGAAGGTTTTTTTGCATGGGTATTACTTAATCCTAAAATCCTCAAAAATTGGGCCGGTGTAGATGTTTCGGATGGTAAGATAAAAAGAATTATCAATGACCACGAAGTCTGGGAAACTTGTTCTGTGTTAAAAACTGAATATAAAAGATTATGTAATTATGTAAAGATCGTGATAAAGAATGACAAAAATTTACATAATATGCTAGAGTGCAATACAATGGCTAATTAGCTCCCCTCTGACCAGAGGACTGTATGGTGAAATTAGAAAAAAAGAGGGGATTCTATAAATTCTCTTTTTTAATTTTAATCATGAATATTTGGAATATAATCAATCATTTCTCATTATATCCCACATTCCGCACATCGGCTGCTAATTATTTTAATAAACAATCAACAGGAGAGAGAATGCGTATAAATCTTGAATCTGGTTCCGTAATGATCAGTTGAAATGATTGATAAACATGTTATTCAATCTCCTTTGAAGGTGAAATGTTTATGAACACTGAAATAATTACAACACGTGCAAGAAACATACAGGTAAACAGAAATCTATGCATGCGATAAGGGGTTTCACTCCCTAAATATGGCCCCTGGGAAGAAAAATTAGAATTTTTAAAATCAAAGTGCGGAATGTGGGTTATATACTTAGAACACAGATTTATATTTGTTTTCCAATTTGCGAAATGGGAGAAGAATGAGAAAGACGATGTCGAAAATAATTGATGCAATTGAACAAGGGCATATATATCTTGATCAAGAAATCACTACGTCTGACTTAATGAGAATTGGTATAAGTAAGAGGACAGCATATACATTTCTTTCTAAACATTCAAAACCTTCACCCCCTTCAAAATTTAAACAATACTTTGTAAAGATTAGTAGAGGTGTTTATAAAATAAATTTAGATAACAAGGAAATCAAATCGTCTCTCCAAAAACATCCGTTATTTTATTACGGAAGAGGTTTACTTTGGGATCACGCATCAGACATTACTGGTTTAAACAGTTTGAACTTGCTAGATGCTCATTATTTAGTTGATAAGAAGATCATTAAATATGTTGGAGATGATCAATACCTTCTTTTTGATATGAGATCTAGAAAATGTATAGACCGTATACAAAAATATAACAAAAATTATTTTGACGAAGCAAAAGATATTAGGCGAAATTTGGGTATCTTAAAAGCCGCAAAAGATCAATTTGATACTTATTATGGCGCATTAATTAAATACTCGTGGCATAAAACGGATGCAGAAACGGGAAGTGGATATAAGCCAATTTATCACATAATTAACAAGCTCAAAAAATCATTACCGCATAAAGAAAAACAACTAAACTCAATATACAGACGATTAAATTATCTTGAATTGATTACAGATGAATTTTCCTATCTATCAGAAAGGTTTGATTCTGACATCATACCAATTTTATCAGAATGGATAACAAATAAATTCGAAACATTTACAACTGTATCAACTGAATTAGCATTGACTATCATAGAGTTTTATTATGACGTTCATCCAAAATTAAAATCTCTTGATTATCAAGACATTAAATTTATAAAAATTTTTGATTTAGTAAAGGATGAAATCTCTTTTTTTAATTCATATACAGGTGCCCTTTACATTTTTATTGCAGTTAAGCTAAGAAATGATATAGTTCATCGTGGCGGGCACAATTTAATCAAGGAAAACAAAAAATTTTTCATTGATTTTCAAAAAGATATTCCCAAAAAAGATACTACTAATCTATACCCGATTTTTAGAAAATTGATAGAAAAAACTGTAATTCCTAACATTTCAAAAAAAACTACTAAGAACAAATGGTATACTATGGGTGATCCTTTTTACACATATGTGTCGTGGAAACTTAGAACACAAGAAAATAAAGAGTGGGATACTGATAAACTAAAAATAAGTATACATATTGAACTTAAAGATTATATTAAATTAATAACAAATGGGATTTTATATCAAATAAGCAATGCTCTTTTCAGAAATTTGGTGAAAGAAATTAACCCTTCACAGAAAAAATAATCTGAAATGATTTCTTTAGAATTTTTTTTAGAGATACTTTATATCCACCATTTGAAAACATAATTTTTTTTAGATGAATAGTTTTTATGTAACTTTTGATTTTTAGGATTAAACCATATGGAGTTTTAATATAGTCTATAGGATATGTGATTACTTTTCCTATTCAATTTTTTCATGTCTTTTTATTATTTTATAATGTGTCCCTAAGAATGTTAAGATTATCAGTATAAGTAAGAAAAATAAACCAATAATAAAGGGATATATTGTAATTTCAGAAAAAGTGGCAACCCCACAGGTGATACAGACAACAAAAAAAGACGTAGAAAGTATAGCTATTATTGAGCTGATTAAACCCTTTCCCACCTTCCAACTTTCAACCACGATAGCTATTAGCGGGATGCTTAAAACTGCTAATAGATGAGAATCGATTTTTGATACCCCCTTTGATTTTAGATTTTAGTTCTTAAAATCTTTACATATTCCTCAAATACTTCTCTGTTTTCTACAACCTCTTTTTTTAATTTTTGATTTAATCTTTGCATTTTCTCCCAATCATATCCTTTTCTTCTATAACTATGGTCTTGTACGCCATACTATCATCTCCAGCAATCAAACAATACTAATGGTTGCCCTGCCAAGGATTTTACCCGCTTCGAGGTCATGTATCGCGTTTTCTAATCTGTTCAATGTATATTCCTTGTTGGTTACTAGTAAATTCAAATCAACTATTTTGTTTTCTACTGCTTGTACGATTTCCTTCATCTCATTCATGGGGCATGCCCATGCTCCATTGATTGTCAGATATTTGTCCATGATTTTTTGGTTCAAGAACTCACTGACAGGTTTGGGAGGCCATCCAACTTGGATAATGGTTCGGTTTTTACTTGCTGTTTCAACTGCTACTGGGAACGTATCAGGAACGCCGGAGCAGTCAACAACCAAATCAACCTGGTATTTATCCTCTGCTAGATGGGAGGAGATGTGCTTAGCTAAACTAGATAATGCCTTTGCTTTGTCCTTACCAGTTAGTTCTTTTATTGCAATATCATTCTCCTCAAAATATGTTCGAGAATTTACTGTATATGTAGCACCAAGTTTTTTAGCGAACTCGAGTTTTTTATCAAAAATATCTACAGCAACAACATTTTTCGCTTGGAAATATCGCGCAGCAAGATTCACGGCTGGACCACCGATGCCTCCAACACCAAACACAACGGCATTCTTTCCTTGTAGCCAATGGCTCTTACCCTCAAATAACCTGTTAGGGTGTGATGTATGCTGGAAGATATGTGGTGGAACAGATCTGCTTTTCAACGCATGAAACGGTGTTGAGACGGCATCTGGAATGATACATGCTTCGTCTAAAGGCACACCTTTATCAATTTTAAATGTGTATCTTGATGGAACAGTGATTAATTCAGTGTCACCACCATGCACACCATGTCCAATAAACACTGATTTTTTACATCTGTTTGTCAACCCCTCTCTACATGAGCTACAGGTTTCATCCTCACATCCTGGATAGATAGGTGGGATAATTACATGATCGCTGACATCCAAGCCTTTGGCAGATGCACTGACATCCTCAACTACACCTGCAATTTCATGTCCTATGATCAATGGCGGTTTAAATGGGACAAACCCACGATAGAGAGTCCGATCTGTACTACATAATCCTGTGTATTTTGAATTTATAAGAACATCTGATTTTCCCATTACAGGATCATCAAAATCAGAAACAATATTCAACTCTTCCTTTCCACATAAAACTGCAGCTTTCATCTTTCTCCCTATCTCAATCTTATGATGGGAAGGTATATAATCTTATTTGTTTCAGTTGCACAATCCGTGTGTAATTGGCATTTTTGGTTAATGTAAAGTCAACCAAGATCGGTAACATTATTTGTCAGGTAATAATTCGCTAAGACAAGAAAGAATCCCTTCGATTATAGAATATCAGGTAATACCTTCTCTCCTTAAGAAAATGTTACCGATGTCCCTTGACTTTACAGTTAAAAAAGATATAAATGATGTTATATCACTCTGTTTTCAGATAAAACTTCAACGTAGAGGGAGGATTGAAATGACTTTAGAATGGTTACCACGGGATAACGAATTGAAGAATCATGATTTGTGAGGCGACGAATATTTCAGTCGTGACTCTCTGGTATAATCTATGAATTGAGATCCGTTATCGATCCTGAAGGAAACGTTATCGATGGATTGAATTCTGCCTGGATCAAATTAAATAATCCAAAACAATATAATTCATATACAACCGATATGATAAAGGGCGCAATTGCGGGTTTTCATAAGGCATCAATGGATCGTAGCGTGGTAGCAGCCATATTTACAGCTGTAGGAGACAAAGCGTTTTGTACCGGTGGAAACACCAAGGAATATGCTGAATACTATAGTGAAAGACCGAATGAATATGGTGAATACATGGATCTGTTTAACGCTATGGTTGATTCAATTCTAAATTGTAAAAAACCAACTATTTGTCGTGTAAATGGCATGCGTGTTGCAGGTGGACAAGAAATTGGTATGGCTTGCGATATTGCTGTTTCCTCAGATACCGCTATATTTGGTCAGGCAGGACCACGTCATGGTTCTGCACCTGATGGTGGTTCTACAGATTTTCTACCTTGGTTTTTAGGAATTGAGGATGCAATGTGGAATTGTATTTCTTGTGAGCTCTGGTCAGCATATAAAATGAAACGAGTAGGTCTCATTAGTAAAGTAGCCCCGGTGTTGAAGTAGGGTAAGAAATTTATAAGAAACCCAATGGTCATAATTGATAGATGGGCGGAAGATGATGAAATTGTTTATGGAGAGTTTGCCAAGGGCGAGGGATATAAAAAAGCAAAAGAAATAGTAAAGTCCACTCGCCATCGGCTCCCTGCAGCCTATTTTACATCCTCCATTGGAGCAATATTTTTGCTTCATTTAAAATTATAATTTAAATTCTGAAATTTTAGGATTAATCCATATATATAATATCCAAATATTTTGTCATTAAATAGATTAGAGTGAATGGAAGATTGTAAAAGAAATTAGATAAAAAAGAAGGCTTCTGGATAAAAGGATCACCTGATTTTGGCACAACAATCGTGATTCGTTTCGGCGTCTCAACTCATCTGTTACATACGTCAAATGACGTAATAACTATAATATGTTTACGACGATAAATTGTGGAAAAATTCGAGTATTAAGGTCCAAATATAAATAGGGGAAGTTATATAGAGTCCGTAATGACAAATGGGGAAGGCTGGAAAGTAAAATCGATTTGGTTAGTAATTGGAGCGGTTATTGGAGGAGTGATCTCCCTACTATTTAGTGTGTTTTATGGATTTGTAGTAGTTCCATCACTAACAGTTGAACAACCTGAAATCGAATTATTAACTGTTGATCAAAGATTGTTCGATAAAGGTGACATTGTAAACTTCACAGTAAAACTTGAGAATAGAGGTTCGGAAACTGCGAGTAATTTACTTATATATGCAATCGAAACAACAGAAAATGAAGGTTTTCAGTCAGAATGGGTTACAGGCTATAGTAAGATTCTTCAAGTCGGTGATATGACCGATGCTGCTTTTACTATGATGGCGCCAGAGGATAATAGATCAGAATGGAATATTAAATTATATGTTACAACAACAGATGGATATTTCTGGACATTTGATATTGTGTATGAATTTTTAGACACACATCAATATCATTTATTTTCTTGGGATTAACATTCATCTTCGATTAGGGGGGGCCGTGTCGTCTTCTTTTTAAAATTGCTTTGGCGCTATCTATTACTATTCCGATAAATATTTCAGTGACCAATGTTGCAAGTAAAAATGAACAACTGAAAAAAGCATAGGTTCCAAACTCCCCCCATATAATCGTAACATCTTTAAAAAAAATCAATCCAATTTCCAAGAGAATGCCAAAGGGAACAAACGTTGAAAAAAGAAGCTCTCCAACCTTTTTACAAAGACTATACTCAAAAAGATAATGAAGCAATCTAATGAACATCAATCCAAACCAACTTAAAAATATCAATTGACCAAAATCTTTGAAACCTGCAAAATAAAAATAGATTGCGAAAATAAAGTAATACAATCCTGAAAAAACGAAATAACTGATATACCATATCTTGTTGGGTCTGTTTTTTACATCTTTGTCATAGTTGAAACATAAAAATCTGACCGCTACACTGATGAATTTTTTAAGAGGTTCCTTCCATACATAGAGAAATAACCCAGCAAGTCCCATCAGTATTAACGGGATAAAAATTGTCATTATCATCATGTTAGAGAGATCTGGATGTCCAACTCCCGTTATTAGAACGAACAATAGATACATTATTGGAAATATTAAGAGCATAGCCTCTAGTAAGAGAATTTTTTTCAATATTTTATGCATAACGCCCCCTAATAGACAAATCAACATTGTTGATTTAAAATTATCTGCCCGTGGAGAGCAGGAGAGCAGGATACTTTCATTCTATTAGAAAAATTTAGATGGTAGAAATACATGTAGAATAAGTTATAGAATTTAGAAAACGGGTAAGTATAATGGAAAAAGATGTGTGGGACTTTGAAATAGGCGACGAGAAAAATAAAGTGATTAAAAAGGACAAAAATGGAGTTGTATGGTGGAAAATAAAACCCTGTTCTAATGATAAAAGTATCCCCTCTCAAGGTATTCATGTAGTCGTATGTTCGGGACAATTTCCAACAGTCCATAATCATCATTATTTAGGTCAAGATGAAATAGGTAGCGCAAAGATTGTGAACTATCAAGCAGGATCTGTTGCGGCTAATCAGAATGGAGCGTACATTAACACCAGTGGGGCAGTTAGAACAGAAATCTTCCCTATGAAAAGATTAATCACAAATATTGAGACTAATGACATTTCAGGCTCTGTTTGTGTTAAAACAAATACATCTGGTTATGTTGGTTATGTAAATATATATCTATAAAATGTTGGGAAAAGATTCAGGATTTATAGGATTAAACCATATATATAATATCCAAACATTTTGTCATTAAATAGATTAGGCTGAATAAAATAGGTGATTAATAGACATTGAATTTTGGTATGGAGCTAAGGTAACTCTTCCGAAGGTCCCTATAGTCGATGTGGTAGTAGATATCAAATACCTCTTTTGGTTTGTCCCCTCTGAGTTCCCCAATGTACTCCCGACTCATCCCCGCCTGCCGGAGATACGTTGTAAAACAATGCCGGAAGTTATGGGCTGTAAAATGATCCTCTATCCTCTTTGAATTCTTGTCATGGATCCCAAACTGTGCCGTCCATTTTGTTATATGATAGGCGATACCCTCATCGTATAACCTATGGCCAGACTCGCTTACAAACAACGCAGGTTCCCCCGGCTTTGCTATCATCTTACGCCTTGCCAACCATCGTTTCAAAAGACGCTCAGTCTCCCCATCAAAATACACCTTTAGATTAGTGCGTTTATAGAACCTGCCATCACCTTTTAGTGTAATGGAGTTGTCTTCAAAACTTATTTCATTGACATCAAGGCTCACCAACTCATCCAATCTGAAACCAGTTTTAACAAGCACAGTGCAAATAGTTTTATCCTCTAGATTAATGTCCTATCAATTTAAGATAATAATTGAGCAAATCTTAACTTTAACTAATGAATATTATTCTAACTCTTTATTACTTGTTTACAATAATCTGCAAATACATTTGCGATTTCGGTCATTTCACGAAAACCCTTCTCTGCATCTTGCCAGGTAAATTTTTGTCCAATGCCTGATTCCATTTGGGAATATGCCCAATTAAAGGTTTTTTTTATCGCAGATTTTTCATCAAATCCTTCGTTTATCCAATGCCTCTTTGTCCTATATGCTCCTCCAACTGTTGATATTACATAATCTTCTAAGGTCTCTTCTATACTTTTTACTTTCATAAGATATAGTATTTAAAATAACACTATAAAGTTAATCAAAGGGGTGTGGCCCCCCTATAATTATTCAAATTAAGTAACTTACTTTTCTAAGGTAAAATTAAAATTTAGTTACTGATTAACAATTATATATGAACGGAATAAACAAAACTCTATTTGAACAAATTGAAGATGAACTTGACCTTCTTAAATACAGCTATAATTATCCCCTAAAAGATAAAATAAAAGAATTCCTAGAATTGGAAGCTGATGATTATGAGAGAAGACAGAATTTAGCTTTAGATATATCAAGTGAAATTTTACAACGGCATTCAAAAGAACATCTACCATGGATTGCAAATAAGCTTGCAAATTTAGAACGGAATTTACAAGATATTCAACCTTATCAAAGAGACCACGTTTGTCATTCACTTTTAACATTTCTGTTGGGTTTTGTGATAATTATTAAATTAGGATTAGCTAAGAAATATCATGATTTTCATTTTCAATGGAAATTGGCAGGAACATTACATGATGTGGGCTATCCCTTGGAAATTACGGATAGTTTAAATAGGGATTTTTTTAGCGATTATGATGAAAATGTTCTCGAAATTATACCTGAATTTAATCCAATGGCTGGAAATTATTTGACAAGATACTTAGAACTTTATACGACCAATCAATCCCCAAAAAGAAATATTCTAGATATAATCAATCTAAGATTACAAGATTGGAAAATTAAAACAGATGCAAAAGAAATTTTTTTAAAAATGATAAAAGGGAAAAAAATCGATAGCGGCCAAAAAAGAACTGACCATGGAATCACATCAGCAATTCTTGTAATGAAAGCAATTGATAGGCTATATGAAAAAGTGAATCCTAATCAGACAATCAATAATTCTGGATGGACTTTTAGTAACATGGAGAATCAAATAACTAATGTTTGTGCGTCTATATTCGTTCATAATATTAATAAGAATTCTCTTCAATGGAACTTTAATGATGCTCCTCTTGCGACATTATTAAAACTTTGTGATGAACTTCAAGATTGGAGCAGACCCAAGAAGGATAATGAAAAAGGAGAACTCCCCACCAATTATAATTTTAAATTTGAAAATGAAAAATTGATATTTCTCGTAAATAAACAAAAGAAAAATAATATTGAAAAAAAGATAGGCAAAGTTATTAACTTTCCTATCAGCATTGAGATTCTCTCATCATAGCCTTTTGACTACAAAAAAACAAATATTAAAGATGTTACATTTTGAAAAAAACTGGTAAAAAAGTGCAAAATGTTACTAATAGAATTTTTACAAAAAACATTTAAAAATTTATGCGGTATTAAAAGAAGTAAGTGGGGGTAATTATGGCAACAAAAAAAGACTTCACTATATGGATTAAAGAAGCTCTGATAGCTAATAATGGTAGTGCTTCAATTAGACAAATTTCAAAATATATCTGTGATAACTATAGTCTTATTAATTCAAAGTTATATTTCATTTGGAGGTATAAGGTTCATGAAAAAAAAATTTGATGAATTTTTAGAAATTGAAATTAAAAATTTAGGTGACTTAATAAAACAGGTTACTCCTAATTCAATAGATCCAAAAAGTGGTCGTTTCAGAGATTTGTCTATATTTAGAGGTCTCTCAAATGCATCATGGGAATTATTCACAAAATTAGATAGACTGGGAAGCGACAAACCTCCTTATTTTCAGAAATCGCATCTTGAATCACATATTTTTAGAAATTTTATAAGATATTCAAAACCATATATTACTAGACTTATTGAAAATAGATGGGAATATTTAATTATCGCTCAACACCATCTACTACCAACAAGACTATTAGATTGGACATTTTCACCCCTTGCAGTTGCCCATTTTGCAACAATTGATAGAAATACAAATGTTGATTGTGTTGTTTGGAAATTAGATTGGCCAATTATTCATAAACATTTTTCACTTGAAGATCATTCATATACCTGTGAGGAAATCGATAAACTAATAAAAGATAGAGGATTTGGATCAATTTTGAATTTATTTGAGAAAGAGGATACTATAAAAAATAGATTTGTTTGTATGCTTGAACCGCCATCAATAGATAACCGAATTGTTGCCCAATCTGCAGCTTTTACAGTATCTAGTAATAAGAAATCATCTTTAAATCAGATTTTAGTAGATTCTAATATTCCAAAAGCTCTAACAAGATATATAATTCCCAATGAAAAAATCGACATAATTCGAGATCAATTAGATATGTGTAGTGTAGATGAACGACGGTTATTTCCTGATCTCGATGGTGTAGCCGCTGAAATGTCTCGTTATTATTCTACATCTCCAAAATAAAGTTAGTATAGTACATCACAAATTTTCTGAATATATAAATATCGATTCTAATCCTCAATCTAGTGATAGCTTTATGTTGCTCTATTATCTAATCATAAATAGTGATTATAGTTAGTTTTTCTCCTTAGAAACTCTCATCATAGCCTTTGATTAGAATTTTGAACAAATTTAAATGAATTAATTGAATATGAAATAATGACAGATATGCAAGATGATTCAATTGATAAAATAACTGATATATCAGAAACCCTGTTGATACCTCTTTATGCAAGAGCAATGGAAACAAAATCAGAGAACCCAATTATAATAGATAAAAAAGCTGTAGAAATAACTCAAGAGTTAAACAAAATCTTTGAAAAATCTGATTCGACCTTACATCAAAACCTAGCAAGAGGAAAAGCAAGAAGAAAAATGGGAAAAAAACTAAATGTCACACTAGCACTGAGAACAAAAAAGTTTGATAAATACTGTCTTGACTTTCTAAGTAAAAACCCAGATGGTATAATCGTTGAACTTGGATGTGGCTTGAGTACACGATTCCCAAGGATAGATAATGGAAAACTACAATGGTATGACCTAGATTTTCCAGAAGTAATTGAAATTAGGAAAAAATTTTTCAAAGAAACAAATAGGTACCATTTTATTCCGTCTTCAGTGCTAAACTGGGAATGGATGGAGCAACTTAAAAATCAGAACAAGGAGTTTTTATTCATCGCTGAGGGTTTATTCATGTATTTACATGAAGATGAAGTAAAATCTTTATTGTTAAAGCTTCAGAAAATATTTCCAGGATGTGAGCTTGCCTGTGAAGTTGCAAATGCATTTGTTATAAAATTTTTAAAAAGAAAAATTTGGAGGAGAAAATTCCAGAGGGATTTCCATCTTGGGAAGGATGCAACATTTAACTTTGGGATAAAAGATAGCAATGAATTTGAAAGATGGAATAAAGGAATAATTTTTTTAGATGATTGGACCTATTTTGATGATAAAGAAAAAAAACTTGGATGGATAAACTTGATGGGACGTTTTGAAAAATTCAAAAAAACACAGTGGATAGTTCACTATAAGTTAAAATAAACTTCATCATAGCCTCTTGATGCAACACTGAACTTAAATCATGGTTCTGTGGTTTTTTACCAGTAAAAGCGAGTTCAAATCTCGTTTGTCTGATATATTTTTAGGTATAATGTTAGAAAGCTCAAAATATCTTTGGTATATTGGGCTTTCTACAAAAATATCTTTTTTGTAAGGTAATAACAAATTCGTGACAAAAGCATTGCTGAATTATCCAACTACATCAACTTTTTTACTAGTTTTGAAGTAGTTGCAATATAATTTTTTCTTGGAGTGATAAAATGATACGTGGAATTGGTACATCACAAAAAGATACAAAGGCTGGTGTTGTAGCTGACCATAGTCAAATGTTTGATAACGGCAAACTTGTAACCCCTGTGTTGAATGGAAAAAAAGAAAAATCTAAAGTAAAAACATCAAAAAGGCAAAAGAATGTTGATTTGTCGGAGAAATATGCAAGATTGGAATATTGCAAAGATAAAACTGCTCGACAAAGATTAATCAAATTTTTAGAAGAAGCAGAAGAGATGGGTACAACCATAGTACCACGAGATGCAAGTTCTAATATTAAGATTGGAAATCGAGTAATTGGATACGTTGATACACTCAGAGCATGCTTTTCGTTTAAACTCAGTACTGAACCAAATCGGGTTAAAATCACAAACGATGCGGAAGCAAAACAAGCATTAGAAAAATTACAAAAAGCAGTAGAGAAAGAAAAATCCAAGCAATCTTAATTTTTTTCAATATCTGTTGGAAACGGAGAAATCCATTGAATCCATTGTTTTGAATAAGCCGAATATAATTTATCCAAGCTAGGCAGAAAATTAACTCCATACGGCTTATCGATGTGATTTTCAGCATAAATCGGTAGTCAACGATGCTTATATTGATTTTGTAATTTGGGATTTTTAATACTTGACACATCAATCAACTAATTTTACTCCTTATAAAACGAACAGGAAAAAATTGTAGTAGGCAAAAACGAATATAAAATATGGTGGACTTGTGTGGAAGATAACAAGAATACTTAAGTGCGCCTCCTAGGAGTCTTTGTTTTTTTCACGTAGTCCACAGAAGCTGGTGGTAAGTCCCTATCTGGTGAGGGAGGGTTTCCCAGTGTCCCTCCCGACCACCTCCTTTGGTGATGTAGATGATGAAAAAAGTTGCAATATATACTAGGATTAGCACAGATGGACAAACCATAGAGCAACAAATTGATTCTTGTAAAAAATACTGTGAGTTAAAAGGATTGGAAATAACAGAAATCATATCAGAGACGGGTTCTGGTAAAGATATTCTCAGTCGACCTAAGTTTCAAGAGTTATGGAACAGGCTTAGAACACATGGATTTGATGGTGTAATAGTTTTTAGGATTGACCGTTTAGGCAGAAATGTAAGAGATATGGTGATGTTTTTTGATGAGATGCAAAGTGAAGGTATTCAGGTACATTCGGTTAATGAAAACTTGGACATCAATAACCCAATTGGAAAAGCTGTAATCAATATCCTTATCACGATGGCTCAACTTGAAAGAGAACAAATTAGCCTTGCCACTAAACAAAGATTGCAGGCGTTGAAGAAAATGGGTAAGACACTTGGTAGGCCAAAGGGAAGCAAGGATAAACATCAAAGACGGAAATCAGGTTATCATAGACGTTGGGACAAGAAAAACGAAGTAAAAAAACAATCACTAAGAATGAAACAGGTAAATAAAGGGGGTGTCAAAAACCCTGTGCTTTCAAAGGATATTGGTTTGGAAAGTAAATAAATGCCCTTTATTTGCTTGTTTAGGTTGAAGTGTGTTTTTGAGCAGGTATGGATATTAATTTATTCACTATCAAAAAAGGAGCTTTTTTTATACGGATATTCTATTGTCATTCCTCCCTCTTTTAACATTTGACATTTCTTAAAATATTCTATAAGCAGGGTAAAAACTTTAGGGTATTCTCTAGCTAATTGTAGACAATATTCTGTTCCTCCCATGCAATCTCTAAAATATTTAAGCCCTTCTAAATGTGGGAGTTTTTTCTCAATAATTTTCATTTCACGTTCCAGAATTTGTTTATTATTGGTTGGATATGCTTCACGAATCTGATTTTGGAAAAAGGTTATAGCTTCATTCTTATCTACAGGATTTGCATATTCTTTTCCATAATTTTTTCTCCAGTTGTATATTGTAGTTCTTGTGATTTTTTCTTTTTTACATATTGGAACTCCTTTTATTTTGAATACCTCAAGCCAATGGTTAACATATTTTGCAGTTTTACCTAGAGACTCCCTTTTATGCTGATAAAGAATGAAAGATACAAATTCAAAAGGTAGAGATGTAGGTGGAAAACGACGAGATGAACCTGCGGTAAATGTCCGTCTGCATTTTTTACAAATATATCGTTGTTTACCTCGAAAGTGCCCATATTTCCATTTCTCTTCGCTTTGGCATTTAGGGTTAGGACATTTTATCTTTTTCATCTTGGTTTGATAAATATGTATGTAGTATTTAGCTCTATCCACACTGTATTAAACAGTTTTTATAGGCAAATAAGGAGTAGTAAGAACTCCATTATAATTAATATAAAACAAAATTATGGAGATGAAAAAATATGAAAGAAGATATAAGTATAGGAGCAGGTGAAGACGAGGAAGAACAGGAATTTATATCAGAAAAAATGTTGAGGGAACTAACTGAAAAGTATCTTGATATAGTTGATATAGTGATTTCAGAAACAGGTGAAAAGCCATGGCTGCTCAAATATGGACCTGAAGGAAAGAGACTGTTACCCTATTATGTTGTTGTAGATGTAGAACACGTTGAGGAAAATAGAGAAACATAATCTCTTTGAAAATAATAGAAAATGCATTAAGGAACTAGAGAAGCATGATTTCTCTTATGGCGACCACTCAGATGTTTGCTCATACCAGACATATGCTAAGCAGAGAGCATTAAAATTTGTCAAAGAAGCAGAAAGGATACTGAAGAAAAACAATCTAACAGCACCAGTGTACATATTACAAAATCATATAAGATGCATAGCATGCGGCGAATTGGTAGAACTAGAAGACGAAGATGAGAACTACTGTGAGTATTGTGACGAAGTAGTTATATTTAACCAAATAGATATTACTAAAATATGGAAGAGCATCAACGAGGTAATTGAGGGATAAACACATTATCTTTTTTAGGAGATATATTATGAAAGATGAACCTAAAAAAATCGAGATGATTTCTGTTGATAAGATAACCCCAAATAAAGTCCAGAGTGCTGGCATTAGAAATCAGGAGAAGTTTGAACGATTAAAAGAAAATATGCGAGAGCATGGACAAAACGAGCCGATTATATTGCGCAGGGTAGGAGACAAGTACGAGTGTATAATAGGATACAACCGAACCGAAGTAGCAAAACAACTGGGATGGAAGATGATAAAAGCAATTGTTGTGGATGTGGATGACGACGAAGCTGCCGAGATGTGCATATCTGATAATATTTGCAGGTCTGATTATCCACCTATCCAGATGGAAGATATGGCTTACACACTATGGAACACTAACAAATACAAATCCTATGCTAAGTTAGGTAGAAAGATAGGATTAACAGGAGAATGGATATCTAATCTAATAAGAGCAAAAGAAATTAGAGCAGAGATAGAAGAAAAATCCCAAGTGACTTTTGATGATAAGAAGATAACCACACAGACGATTATTGATGTTAAATCTCTAGAGAATATTGATGATATTACTGGATTACTGAAACTAGTACAAGATGGTAAAATTAAAAACAGCGAGGTAAAAACTGTAGTTAAACTTCTTCTTAGCTGGGATAAGGATGCAAAGAACGCAGTTCTCTACAAAGGAGTATCTTATCACAAGATTAAAGCCGATATAGAAAGTGAGATAGAGAAGCAGATACCTAAGGATAGTAAAAAGATAACAATACCAAGTGATGACCCTTCCCTTCTTAAAAAGCTGTATTCTATAGTGAATGAAAAACTCCCGTCATTCATTGCTGGACTGGACAATGAGGAGGTTAGGGAACAATCGCTTAATTATTCAAAAGTAATGATGGCTCTTACAGCTGAGATGTTGTACAAGGAAGAAGAGATAACAGAAAAACAGTTCGAATCAATAACAAATGACTTGCTGGGAATAAAAGTAGATTTGCACTCTTATAATGGAGGGTCGCTTGTCGGTCTTAATGAGTATTTCTGATTGGTTAGAATTCCATACTAAAGTTGCTATACCTGTAGGGGAATTATATTTAGGAAGAATTTAGATGACCGAGTTAGTAACAAACATCTTAAACAAAATGGACAAGGATAAAAAATCCAAGATATCAGGACAGAACATCAAAACAATCAGGCGATTTGATGAATATAACGTTTTGAAGGGGTTAAAAGAGTCTACTAGAAAATTACAAATATATATGATACTGGAATTTTCACGAGAAGCAGGTAAGAATTTTAAGGATATAACTAGCGAGGATATCCGTCAGTTCCTTAGTAGGAAAAAGGTTAAACCATATACCTTAGAAAATTGGAAAAATATATTAAGAAAATTTTTCAAATATGCTTCAGGTGGCAAAGAATATCCTGAAACGGTTTCATGGATTGAACCTTCGAGAAACTGCTATGAATTCAAAAAACCCAATGAGATGCTCACAGAAGAAGAAGTAAAGACACTCATAGATTCTGCCCTTACTTTGCAACATAAAACTATTATTGCGGTTTTGTGGGATACTGCAATCAGAAATTCTGAACTTGTAAGTATGGATATCGGGTCAGTTGTTAACAACGGGGAACACATATCCATAACGGTCACAGGAAAAACGGGGACAAGAACGCTGGGGCTTATATCAAGTGCTCCATTGGTTTCTCGTTGGCTGGACGAACATCCATTCAAACATGATAGAAACAAACCATTGTGGCTTTCATACACACATCAGCATTATCTGGAAAGAATCACTATATTTGGTGTAGGGGAAATAATCTCGCAAGCTAGAAAAAGAGCTGGTATTCAGAAGCGGACCACAGCACATACTTACCGCCATTCAAAATTAACTAACTTGGCCAAAAAAGGTATGACAGAATCTGAAATGCGTAAATTTGCCGGATGGACTGCTCATTCAAACATGCCAGAAATTTATATCCACCTCACCCAAGAAGACGTTGACCGGAAGCGTTGGGAACTTGAAACTGGGCAGAAACCAAAAGAAAAGCATCGAAGTAGCATTTTGATACCTGTCATGTGTCCACGCTGTGGAAAACAGAACGCATCAACTAATAAATACTGTTCTAAGTGTTGGCTTCCCTTGAGCCGTGAAGCTCTTGATAGAGATATACGGATACTGAATTTATTCAAAAGCGGTTATGCTCGATTGAAGGGCATTCACGTGGACAAAATGCTTAGCGAATTCTGGAGTTTTAAGACTCAGACTGAACAGATGTGTCAAATGTATTGTTGTTTTAACGGAAGTAAAAGAGTTAATATTGATAATTTGAAAAGGAAGTTTGGGGATGCAAGCAGATTCAGCAAAGTAATGGATTATTGCATTCAGGCTGAATTGATAAGAGTGGATGGGGAGGATGCGGTATTGTCGGATGATAGAAGTGTGTTTAACAATTTTCTACTCTTCCAGAAACTCTATCTTGAACCATATGTGTCTGATGAGGATATGGAAAAGAAAGCAAAAATGATAAAAACTGATGTTAGCGGGTTGTAAGAGTGGTGAATATAATTATTACTCTTTTTTGTAAAGAATCAGTAAGCATCTTATATACAACAAGCATACATTGAATATGTTGGGAAGGGCTATCCGTTATTGATTGAGAAAAACAAAGGGAGAAAAAAATCAATAATAAAAACTATCAATCTGAAAATGTATAATATACTGGAAGAAAAATGAGTAAAAACCTAACCAAAAGAACCTTGCTTCATTTGGAAGAAACTTACTCGTTGAATCCGAAGAAAATGAAGGATGTGAGTAAGTATGAAGCAGGAAGATATGGAGCCTTTTTTACATAAGCAAGTAAAGCTGGTACAAAACAACGGGTTTATTTTGAACGGAACTATTGAAAAAATTACCGACGACTGCGTACTTTTTGAAACCAAACAAGCAACTTCTCTAATCAACATCAATGCAATCGAGTGTATTGTTGAGAGGAGGGAACTGTGATGTGCGGTAATGCATTTTTGATACCAATTTTGTTGAAGGAGATGAGCAGAGATGACTGAGGAGATTGATGATTTGACCAAAAACTCAAATGTATTGTTGTTTACAGTTAAGGCAGTACAATTAAAGGGCAATGTAGTTGGAGAAGAGATACCAATTAAAGCCATAACAATAATATGCACTGGTAGAAAAACATTAAATAAGTCTCATACATCAACCAATTTACATCCAGAAGATATATCAGGTATTGGCAAAGACTACGTTGTCGATGCTGCAAGACACACTATTTTTATTAATGATTGGATAAAGTATGATTCTCCTACTCCTACAGCTATTTTTTATGACCAGAAAATAGTTAACAAAGGAACAGAAGAAAAGCATGTTTGGAAGACTGCTGGTCAACGCATTACACATGACTCTATAGTATACATTAAAGATGCTTCTGATGAGTTGCTCAATTTTTCATTGACTAAGATGCTAGCTGAAAATGATATAGACACTGTCAGAACAGGAGAAAATAAGAAAACATCGCATATTAAAGTTCTAAAACCTGCTTTGTTTATTACAAGCGCAGAAACATCAACAGCATATCAGTTACTTAGAAGACTGCCTTCATTACACTTCAATCCGAATGCTGAACAGACTAAACAAATAACAGATGACCAACTAGATAGAGATGTAAACATTATCGACCAATTTAACAAGCAAGATTTGAGTTTAGTAAAAAGTGTAGATGAGTATACTAAAAGCCTAAAATATGTTTATGTTGACCTTAAAGATGTTAAGTCATACATTAAAGAAAAATTGCCTAAATCACACAAGATTATTATGCGAACACTCAATACTAGACTACAAGACTACATCAAATTTTCAGCTACATTTCATCAATTCCAAAGAAAAGTTATAGGTAAGTTACATAGCAAGCCAGTCATCGCAGCAACAAAGCAAGATGTAGACATTGGCTTTGAGATATTTGATTACATATACAAAGATGAGTTTACAGATATATCATTACTAAATGCTAGACAAAGGAACATTCTAAGAAAACTGAAAGAGAATAACGGAACTGCATTTATAATTTCTAAAATCATGGTCTGGTCTGAGTCTGAAGGTGTTACTTATCAAACTATACAAAATGATTTAAGAGAAATACAAAGAGCAACATCATCAGTACTCATGCTTACAGATGCCTATCCACTTGCATTCATGTATAAAGCTATTGCAAGACCAGTAACAAAGGAAGAACTTAAATTTTAAAGTTTAAATTTTAAACTGACAGTCAGTTTAAAATAGGTATGATTTTAAAGTGTTTTAAACTGTTTTGCTAGTATGCTAAACTAGACAGTTTAAAATGAATCAGAGAAACGTATATATATTATATATTTAACCTCTTATGTATTTATTCATAATATTTTAATCTCGCTTGTAACAATAGTTATAGACAGTTTTAAATCAGTTTTAAACAGTTTAAAATGAGCTAGTTACAACAGTTTAATACAGTTTTAAATAATTGCTATACAAGAATTTTTGTACTCTCTATCTCTAACAATTATTAGCTATTCTATATGTAATACATAACACTCATAATTATAACCTAGCACATCCATCATCTTTTTAAGGAGTAAAGACTCAAGACAGCGTACAAAGAAAACATCAATCATTTGTTAGTGTATAATTATAGCATTCATAATTATGAGTTGCCTTTGTTCCTATAATTATCTCCCTAAAAAACTAAGTATCTGCAACTGTATTATAATACATGAGAATCACAAACAGACGACTCTGTAGAATTGGAACAGGCCGCGGCTTCTATGTTCCAGATAAGTACCTTTCAGACGAACATATTGACGAATATTTTGATTTAGAGATTACACCAGTCAAGCAAGATATAGACCAAGCAGTTGATTCAAAACTAAAACTCAACACACGAGAGCAATCAATAAGAGACAAGCTATTAGACCTAATGAAGCAGCATCCAAACAGCGGAACTTGGTTGATTCCAGAGTTCGCCATCAAAGTCATGGAATGGTTAAACATTAGCTACGATGAAGCTAAGAAGGATGTCGAGCTGCTGTTGCCAAAAATATCTGAAATAGAAAAAGTATATCCTGCAAAGTTTAGAAATTTTTTTGATGGCTCAGGATACAAATTGAAAGAGTAAGTGCTAACATCATCGCTTGGCGGTTTAATTGTGTAAATTATTGGCTTATCAGCGTCATATGCAGCGCAAAAGTCGGGGCCAGCAACCTTAGCAAATTCACCTATATATATTATAACTACTATAGAAATCATTAATTAAATTTTGTTTTCAGAGAGTGTATATATTTATATACAAGCAGCAGACCACCAGCCTGCACCACACAACACAAAGCATCAATTAAAATTATGTTTGATTTGGTAGCATACATTTTTATAAGCAGCCTACAGTTAGATTGCTTCAACACTAGTAATATTTTATTCAACAAAGCATCAACAGCCTTAGCAACGCTTAAAACAAGTTTATTAAAAATTCTTAATAAAGTTGTTTTCAAGCATGTTCGCAGTGCATTAGACAAAACATCTAAAGAATTTTTTAGATGCATCCTTGATTCATAAATTATTATTATTAAAGGATATAACAACTAGTAGTAAAAATCAGCAGAATCCTGGAAAGAGTAGAAAAATTAAAGGTTTTTGATGAAAATAACAGAAAAATGAGTGAAATTGGCGTTTTAAAAAAGGTTATCAAAATTGATACTTGCAAAAGTACCTGGAATGTGCAATTTAAAAAAGGTCTCATTTTCTAGTATGTTTATCCAGAAGAATCTGTGATGAAAACAATCTTATAACTTGTAATGTTATTGCAGACAACCCAGAATTGTAAAGAAATACATCAAGGTTTCTATATACATTGCTATTATCATAGGGATTAGTGCCAAAAATAAAAATAACCAAAACAGAAAACAATCCCGATTATTTTCCCAGGTATCGCAACCTCCTGAGCAATAAGTCCATAATGTTGCATATTGATTGTCAGAACCAATTTTCTGAAATATCCTGTAATTAACAGGATTCATAGGTTCATTTCTCAATTGTTCAATTTGAGTAACTATTTCACTGATGGTTTTGTCATTAATGTTAGGTTCCCTTTCCAAACGATTAATAACTAAACCTATTAATTTATCAAATGCTTCATCACCCATCTTACTAATTCTATCTATAAACTTTTGAACTAATGCTGTTCTTCCATCACGTTTTGGAATAGATAAAAAGTTTTCCTCTCCTTTCCCAACATAATCACAAGTCAAACCTCTGCTTTCTTCATCTATCGCCCTTGTGCTTCTGACACTAAACAATGGTGATGCTCTGGCGATAGTAGATGATGTAGTTTGATAACCAACTACACCTGTAAATGACACCAGAATTAGAATTACAACTGCTATGATACTACCAATAAGTATCTTATTGTTCATTCTCTATCCCACTCCTATGTCATATGGTACTAATGCTGGACGCAAATCGAAATTAACCCAGGGAATTGGAATAACTTTCCCATAACCTCCAGGTATAATAAAACCCCCAAAAATTAGTTTTGGAAGTACTCTGGGTCCACCCCAGTAATTTCTGGTCCAACGGTTACCAAGAGACATAAAAAAATATACCTTATTTAAAATAAGATTATTTTCTTTAATTAAGTTCATTCCAAATCCTATTAGATATAGTCCATCCCTATTTTTTAGAATTTCATTTCTCGATATTACACATCTAAATCCATTATCTATCATTAATCCTACTCCTTTGCTCTCAGAAATAGTGTTTCCATAAACAGTGGCATAAAATCCATTAATTTCGATGCCACTTCCTTCTGATGCATAAACTCGGTTGTCTGAAATTATATTATGTTTGCCTTTTATCGACATGCCCCTTAATTCATTAAAAGAAAGATTATTTCTTGAAACTACGTTGTCATTCGAGCTCTCTAAATTTATCCCTACCCTGCTATCTACTACGGTATTATCAGAAATTGTACTGTTTGATGATTTTGACAAAAAGATGCCATAAAAACGATTTTTAATAGTGTTCCAAGAAATCATGTTATTGCTGGATGAAGTAAGACTGATACCATTCTTGGAACCCGAAATAATGTTCTCTGAAATATTATTATCGTCAGAATTAGCTAAGCGAATACTATATGTGCTAGAAATTGTGTTTTCCACAATTGTATTGTGTGAAGAATAGTCAAGATCAATTCCTATATTAACACTGGAAATATTGAGATTTCTAATGGTAAAGTCGGTACAGTTGAGAAGAATCACCTGACCACCGTCAGTAGGCACCGTACCACCATTCATATTTTTATAAAAGTAGATAGGCTTACCATTTGCCAGGTTATTTTCAATAGTGTGAGAAGTCTTTTGTTCTATTGTTCCTGTGATTATGATTCCATTACCCCAAAAAACATTATCGCATACTGTAATATTCTTTGAAGAAGTTATTACAAGACCTTGATAATTATAAGAAATATTGTTACCAAGAATTATATTATCATCTGAATTTTCAAGTTCTACTCCTTCACTAGCACCGCACTTAATCGCTGTATTATTCCAAAATAAATTATTTTTCGATTTTTTACTAAATTTTACTTCAAAGTTATTATGAGTATAAAGCAAATTATTAAAAAAGGTGTTATTACATGAAGATTGAATATCGAAACCTTTATGTCCCCCATGCATGTGATTGTTTGAAATTGAATTATTACAAGATGAATCTAAATATAAACCGGTACCTGTATTGAATACTTCACAATTTGTTATCACATTATTATCTGAATGAAGTGTGATACCTTTTTCTAAAAAACCTGCAGGACCATTTCTTACTTTGAAATCTTCAAATGAGCAACCATCTGCATATATAATGACCGTGTCATGATCATCACCACCGTTAATAATTGGAATATTTTCTCCTGGCTTTTTAATTCCTTTTATGAAAAGTTGTTTATGAATTCTAATCCATTCATTGTAGGTGCCACTGAAAACTAATACCGTATCCCCATCACTCGCATTATCAATGGCATCCTGAATCTTCGTATAGTTATTTGGTCCACTACCACCTACATACAACGTATCCCCTTTTGTAGTAGGCATAGTTATCTGTTTACTATCTATGGTGCCAGTAGATGGAATAACGCTCACACTAACAAATAAGAGGATAACAGCAACAACAACTCCCTTCTTGATGAGGTTATTCACACTCTTTCCCCCATTATAACCTATGTAGGTTCTTGTATTTAGTTTTTAACCAAGAAGAATACCATATCACTCTTTTGTAAATCGAACATTCAACGAGATACCTGATAAAAACAAATATCGGTTATCTTTTTCTGTTCGAATTTGAATCTGAATAC
>JAUXAU010000060.1 GCA_030619765.1 Thermoplasmatota archaeon | reverse complement strand
GCTCATTTTTTAAAAGTTGAATGTGTTCCTTCTTTAGGTAGAGTTCTCCATTGAAGATGTACATATGTCTAACCTTTTGAGTTTATCATGTATTGTTGTATGATAAACATCAGAAGGGACATATGTCCTGTCCTAACACAGGAAAATAAGTTGTAAGGTTCACCAAAATCAAATATACCAAAAATATATGCGACTTTGAAAAGTATATTGTACTTTAAACATAGCCGATATCATTTCGTTCATCCCTTTTTATTTCTGGTTTTAACACATCTAAGCATTGTTGAAAGTTCGTCTTGTCCATCTTTCCTTTGAAGTATTCGTCCAGTAATAATTCAGCTTTGAGTTGTGGTGTAAGTTTTTCATAATCCACGTTTCGATATTGTTTTCTAAGATATGCAAGTGCGTCATTGTCTGCTGAATGATCATAGATCATAGTAACTTTGATATCGCTGTGTCGTGCTAACCTTTGAATTGTTCTTGGATTTACTTGTTCATTGAATCTGAGTGTGATTGCTGAAGGTTTGACTGTCTTATAGGGTGTCACGTTTTTTCGGATTCCAGCCCTTAATCCAATTTGTTTTGTTATTCTTAGTATTCCTCTTGTTGACTTGTATTTTTGACGGTAACCGTTAGTGTTGGGATTAATTATCAGATAGTCGACAAATTCTGGATGTGGTTTCAGCCGTACTTTTAGATACTCTTGTACTGCTTTTTCAAAGCGAGGGCTCATGAGTGCTGTTGCGTCTCCTGTCTTCGCATCTTTGAGATAGATTTTATGGTTAGTAAAGTCGATGTTGGAAATTTTTATGTCAATGAGTTCGTTTGGTCTTAGTATAAGGTCATAGAGTCCTAGTGCCACAACATTATGCAAAGGATCTTTCTCAGCTTCTTCTAAAAATCGGTCTCTTTCATCATTAGAAAATATTATTCGTTGTGCACGTTGCTGTGATGGATATCTAAGTTTCAACTCTGGTTTTCCATGCCAACTGAAGAACATATTGACTGAAACGATCCAAGTTCGTATCGTATTCGTTCTGTGTTTTTCATTGATCTGAATCTTCCATTCCTTCAGGTCATCTAATGTTATTTCTTCCAATGGCTTTTCTATATATTCAAGAAACAATGATATCCCTGAGAAAAACGTATTCACGGTGTTTTTCTTCCGATATTCTTGACGAAGATAATTTTTATAACCTTGTAAAATATCTTCGTTCATGTTATGCTACCTCAACATTTGGCGATTGCAATAAATCGTTTTCTTTTTCTTTTTTTGTACCTCCTGCCGATAACGGCAGGAATGTATCGTGACCGTTGTTTATAACTGCTTTTACGCAATCTTTCGTTATTCGTTGATTCTTGTTTCCATTGTATTGCAGAAGTTTCTCACTATCTTCAACTATATCTTTAACCACATTTTCTAAAAACAATGATATTTCTTTCACACTATCTTCTTGAATCTGTCGATTTGTGTATTTTTTCATAATTTTCCAGATAGTGTGAGTATGTAACATTTCTCTATAATTCACCTCTTATCAGTGGTTTCTCATCAAAATGTTTAGACATAGCACTGGTTTCCCACGCCATCCATGTAATATCTCGGCTGTTGACCACTTACCTCAATTTTATCCAATTCAATTTCTTTTATGTTCATATCATTCATTTTGTCCAACCTCTTTCGTAAAATAGACAATTTACAAATTTAGAGCCGAAATTCAGTCTAAAAACCATAAAATCTGTCCGTTTCTGATATAGGAAATGGACAAACCTCATAAAGTTGGGGATAAAACAGTTCTCAACGACTTTCGTATTATTACAACTAACATCATTAACTCTATGCTGTTTCATTTTTTCCCCTTTTTATTTTGGCTTGTATAATTGGATTAACATCTAACAAGTCGGAAAATTCATTTTTTGTTTGCAAAATCATGTTTCTCAGATCTTTGAACTTTGCACCATAGTAGTTTTTGCAATTCACGTTATTTAATAGCATGATTGTATAAATTTGATTTAATGCACTTTCAAGAGATCCACAATAGGCAACATGATGGTATTTCAAGTCAGATTTTTTTTTCACTGCATAGTTCAAGCTGGGAAAATTGTTGTCAACTTCAACAATCCAACCTCGATAGTTAAGAAGTATGGTGCTTTTTTTTCTCCTACCCTTCTTTAACTTCTTAACCATTCTTTCATCCAACTAAATCACCCCACGTTCCAAATTCTCTTTTTCCCGATCTTCATTACTCCTTTCATTCTTCTCCCTTATTTCAACTAGCAAAATATTTTTCTATTGCATTTCTAATTATACTTGCAATAGAACACCCAGTTCGTTGTTTCTCCAAACGAAGTATGCGGATTTGCCGATCATTAAGCGAAATTGGGATCTTTTTCATATAAATCGGATGTCTTAAGGATCACCAAAATATATAAATCTCAGGGGAAAATATACATAAATAAATGCCACGAAAAAAGTATGATCAAAAATATCTTTTAGGTAGAAGTGATACTTTAGATATTTTACAAATTTATCTTATCAAAGGTATAGAAAATGGTATTCGTTTTAGCGAATTTCTGCATGTTTTAGAAGACGATATCTCACATCCAAAAGAATTTTTTATTGATAGAAAATCAATAAATAAGGACAGATTAAAAACTCGTTTAAAACACTTAATGAGAGAAGACATCTTATACCAAGATAAACGAGGGGATTCCTATTTTCTGAAGGAAAAATGGTATAATTTTCCAGTAAAGATTCTTATAAAAAATATAATTGAAGGGATAAACTTAAATCAATACTACTTTCCAATGGAAAATTTAGGTTTAGATGAAAAACCATGTTTCCAAAATATTGAAGTAATACTTGGTTTAGAAAATAAAGATCTTTCAGATGATTATAAGGAGGAAGTGGACAATTTAATTATTAATATCAAGGTTATAACAAGTAGACTATTTGATCTAAAATTAAGAATAATAGAAGAAGAGGGTGAAAAAACCCTTAACGCTTTTTATAAATTATTAAGCGAAAAGGAAAAAGTGATTTGGTCAGCTTATAAAAATAATATGCCATCTTTCTATAAAGATTTAACACACAGCTCTATGTCTTTACTAAGTATGCTTAGCGGTGAATCCCCCTCTGAGAGAACAATTTCAAGTTTTTACATTAATAAACCAAAAGGTATTAGAAATTTGATAGTAAGAGCAATTATCATGTTGAACGGAAAATTGGTACGATTCTATCCTTTCTCAACTGGTATTGTTTCATTTTTTGATTTAATCGAATTGGATTTAGGAGTTTTTTCTGATGTGGAAGTTGGACAATTATCTTATGCAGATGCCTATGTTCGTTTTCGCTCTAAGAATCTTAAAGAGTTTTACGATTCAAGAATTAGGGAAAATGAGAAAAGTTTGGAATACTTTTTGAATCATGAATCAAAAGATAGTGATGAAGTCATTCAAGAATTAATTATTAAGTTGGATAAAACCAAAAAGAAATACGAAGGGCTTAGGAATGCATTAACAGAAAAAAGTAAAAAACGAACTATAAAGTGACTGTTTTGAGGCAGACTTTTGAGGCAAATAATGGACTTTTAAGGCAAAGTTGATGAACATCATCTGGTTCTTTAGATTTAGTTTTATGATCAAGTGCTAAATAAATGTTATCTAATGTAATCTTTTATTGAAATGTTACGATATTCCTTTATATGCAATTAATTATTTCTTTTTTCAAATGTGGGAGAAAATAAAGGAGATAATTAAGTTACATCTCCTATTAATTATAGTTTTAATTGGTTTTCCATCTATAGCATTTTGGAGTTTATACTTTACAGCAAATTTGCCATATATAACCTATATAATTAATTCTATGGCTGGAATGTTCACTATAGTTTTTCTTGTTTGGATAGAAATATCTAAAAAGTTAAAAGGTGTTCTTTTTCCTGTAATTATTGGAATGGCATCTATATTTGTAACAATAAATATAGTTTACTTTGGTTTCAATTTGATAAGTCCAGTGACTTTAACCATAACACATTTAGCAGAGGCAGGTTTCTCTTTTCTCTTTGGAATTTGTGTAGCATTATCTTTTCGGTTAATAATCTATAAGAAAAATAAGAACGATCGGAGGATAATGACGGATAATTTGAAACATGAAATTAAAAATTTTATTAGAATATATGGATATTATATATCTTTATTCTTTTTAACGCTTGGAATTTTATTTATTATTTTAAGTGAAATTGCACGAAGGGAAGTTTTTATTAATATTTTATCTGGACCGTATTCTAATTTATGGTTAACTTCAGGTTTTGGTTTTATTACTATCGGAATTGCTTTTATTTCAATTAAAATTGCTATAGATTCAGATTATAAAATAAATAATATTGCTAATACTAATTTCTTGAGTGTATTAAGTAGATTTGAGGATAGACGACTTGATCTACAACTTGTTAAAAATAGACAAGAAGTAAAATACCCTAATATTGTTATTTGGAAAGCACTTGTAGATATTAGAGAAATGGAAGAACTATTGGAATTTTGTGACATCAAAGAAAAACACCAGGGAAAAATGATAGATCTCCAATGTCAATTGTTAAGGATTGTAAATAATAATTTCTATAGAATATTAATGTGTGAAGGAGTGAAACATCTTTTACAGATAAGTAGTATTGTATTAAATTTAGAATATCAATTTGATGATTTAAGAACAGAGTTATTTAATCATATCAGGGAACTATTTGATGAAGCAGAGGATATTGATGAAGAATATATAAGTAACACTATTCCATTTTTAAATGATTTAAGTACGGAATCATTTATAGAAACGAGAGAACAAATAAAAACTTGGTATTACCTTTCATAACGCATGAAAGTTTTAAAGAATATCTTTTTGCTAAATAACCAAATATCTCTTGGGTCTGACTAATTAGTCAAGAGCTAATTAGACAAGCTTTTAAAGATTACGAATTTTGAAGTGTTGCCCGTAAATTATATTTTTTAATTGGTATCCTCTATATAGTAATCCAATTCCACCCATGGTAAAGAATCCAGCAACAGCACCAAGAATATAGGTTAAAGGTCTCATAAATTATGATAACAAATAGCTAAATACTACATAAAAGATTTGAAAATGGGGGAGAAAAAATGTCACATAAAGTATATGGATTAATTGTCCAAGGAATTAAACAGGGGAAAATCCTAGAACCTTTTGATAGAAGTGATTTTAGAAAAGCATGCCCTGGTTTAGGTGAAGGAACTTACAAAGCTTTTTTAGATAAACATAGAAAGGGTAATCCTGGTGGCAATTCAGAGTTGTTTGAAAAAGTAGCTCCTGGTAAATTCAAGGTTATCAAACCTTTTAAATATGGATTTGATTGCTAAATAGATTAATATGAAGGAAGAAAAATGCCAAGTTATAGAACACTTAAATCATATGGGGAAAGAAGAGAATATTCAGCGATAGCAGAGTTGCTAAAGCGTGGCTTTGATGTCTATAAAACACTTGTAGATGATAGACAAATAGACTGTATCATAAGATTAGAAAAAGAAAAAAATCTAAAATACTTGGATATTCAGATAAAAGCTAGATCCAAAAATACAGTTCCTGGAAACGCAGGTCGTTTTGCAGCCATGGAAATTCCAAATCCACGTAAAAATTACTATTTCATTTTTTATTCTGAACATCTTGATA
This sequence comes from Thermoplasmatota archaeon, assembly GCA_030619765.1. Taxonomy (GTDB): domain Archaea; phylum Thermoplasmatota; class E2; order DHVEG-1; family DHVEG-1; genus JAGLML01. Next base: position 15,716 of record JAUXAU010000060.1, on the reverse strand, counting down.
AATACTGGATATTACCATCTCTAGAGCTTGTTAAAATTGCCTCTAGAAATAAAAGCGGAAAGAATGTTGGTAAATACCATATTTGCTTTACACTATACCGTAAAAAACAAGACATAATAAGATGTAATCCAAAGTACGCCAAGTTTGAAGATGCATTTCATCTTCTAAAATAGGATTAGAAAATAAGGGAGGGAAAAATGACAAAAGCAGGACTTGAGGGAATAATAGGGGAAAGAAAAGCAGTTGGAAAGTTGCTAGAACTTAGCTATCAGGTATTTGAAAAAACTATAGATGCTGATGCTATAGATCTTGTAGTCAGATGTAAAAAAGGTAAGAATATATTATTCAGAGAAATTCAGGTTAAGTATTCCAAATATTATGAAAAGTCAAAGAATTATTGGTTTTCCATTCAAGCATCCACCTTCCAACCGAGAGATGATTATTTTTTTATGTTTGTATGTGGAGATGAAAACCATATTTTCATAATATCATCAAAAGAATTGAAAAATTATCTGAAAAAAATGTTATGGCATGAGAAAGGAAATAAGTGGATGATTTATATTATTAATAGAAAGAATAAGTGGTATTTCCGTACTAAGAGTAATCGTGAAAATATTGACATTACTGAATATTTAAACGATTTTGACCAATTAAAATAGAGTATTTGAAAATAGGGAGATGACATGGTAGGTTTTGATGATATATTTAATCTGACAAGATTATTGAATACAATAGAATCCTCAATTTTCCGAATCCAAACTCACTTTAATGGTGTAAGATTGGTTGCTTTATTTTATGATTCTGATGTCGGTTCAGATGAAAAAAAGGTTAAAAAGAAATTTTATGAAAGATCCAAAGAAAGGATAGATGAACTAAACAGATTAATTTCAGTTTTTAATAATTTATTAAATACGAAATTTAAGCATCTTAGAGCCGAGATGTTAGTAAAAGTAAATTTGAAATCTATTAAGAAAATAATCAATGAGCATAAGGATAATTCTCATTTAGGGAGAAGACACACGCATTTAAAACTAAATAATACATTGATTCCTCTTTTAAATTCAGAAGAGAATTTTCTGAAAAGTTTAGATGATTTATATCTACCATTTGGTGGTCCTAACAGGAAATTTAAAACTCCAAAAAAGGTAAGAATTAATATTAAAGAAGCTTTTGATGTATATAGCATAGGATATTTAGGTACATCTGTTTTTATAATAGGAAAAACACTAGAGATGGTTATTACGGACTATCTTAAAGAGTTGAAGAAATGTAAGAAAATAAACTACACAATGAATGAAATAAATAGCTGGAATTTTGATACGAAAATAAATATTCTGAAAAAAGAAAAATTATTGGCTCCCAACCAATACTCAAAAATGATGTCTGTTAAATGGGATAGGAATATTTTTGGTCATCCATCAAAAAAAACAGATTTGATAGAAGCGAAAAATGATGCAGATGCAATAATTAAAATCGGAGTTAATATGATTCAACTCATTGAAAATAGAATTTATAAACTAAAATAATAAAATCATTTTAAATCGTGTTTTTACCCAGAAGACTCTATAGTAGGGTGTTTATATAAATTAGGTAAAAATACCGATTTTATGTGCAGAATAGTTAGATTTAAATATTCTTACTTTCACAAGATACTATTCAAATAAATTTTCTATAGAAGCAACAACTGCATCACGAACTAAAACTTTTAATTCACCTGGAGAAGAGAACCGCCGATAAACAACATCATTACGAATCTCACTAAGAAAATCTGTTAATTGCTGCTGACGTCCATCAATATCTTTAACAAAACATAATCGTTCTCTTCCCAATTCCTCAGCTCTTCGATATTCAAGAATTGTAGGTTCACTATATTCAACTCCGAAAATAACTACATAAATATGACATTCATCTAATCGATTGATCATGACATTTTCTGCAGGACGACTTTCTGCTGGAAAACCTTCCCAATATATAGGTTGTGAGCCTGCTTCACAAATACCTAATGCAGATTGAAGTCTTTCATCTTCCAATCCATCAATTCTTGAACTAATGAATGTTTTTGTTAACGGTCCACCATCTGTGTTGAATGGAGGTAAATTATCTCTTATTTGATGTAGATTAAAATCAGTACGATTCTCTCTACTGTTAATATCTGTAACCATTCCAATGATAACGGGATCAAACTGTTGAGGTGGATGTAACATACTAATACCATTGATTCTAGATGTAAAAATTGATTTATGAGTATGAGAATAAAATCTTGCAACTCTAATTGTATTATTCTCTCTTATCCCTCTCCTAATTTCAATAATTTGTCCATGGGATAATAATACTTGTCCATCAATCCAACATTGAATCATATTTTAAGAATACTTCATGAATTAAAATAATTTTCAGTATCACTCAATTTATTTAATCAAGCATCTATTTTGAATCGTCCTTTGATTTAAAATGTAAAAACAAATTCAATGTCCTTCTTTCATCCAGCTCTATGTTCCATTCATCTTCTTTCTTTAAATCGTAGCTATTATAAAGTGAATACACATCTTCTAACCAGTTTCCATTGTCATAACGATTATCATCGAAAACGATGAGAAGATGGTGAAAATTATATGGTGATCTTAAATATTGTTCTTTGTCCAAGTCTTCTATAATTCTATCCTTGTATGGTTTTAGCCCAGTATTTCTATGAAATCGAAAGGTTTTAACTTCCAGCCAATGCTTAGAATTGTTCTTTTCCCACCATAAATCACAACGTGGGTATGTTTTTTTACCTTTAGGACCTGTTTTTAGAACATCATAGTTATGTTCACCCTCAGCTCTTTCAATTTTATTTTTTTCTTTTAGTTCCAACAATTTCGCCAACATTTCTGTGTCAATCCAGGGTTCTATTTTTTTTCTCTTAGTCTCTTCACTACCATAAGCAATTTTGAGAATTTCCTTTCTTGATTCAATTTCTGATAACAAATATCTAACTATTTGTTTTGGTTCCATAGACTATTACCACTTTGCTAGTAGATGTAATATCTAAATCTTTTTTAATTCTAGCCTAAAAATAATAACATTCTTTCTCCCATAAGTAAATAAGAATTGAATATTTTACTTAATTTTTATCCTACAGTTCTTATCTATATTATAACTCCGTGGGCTTATATATATCATCTGGATATGGCAGCCTATTATTAAGATTCCTTATAAATAGTAGATATTTATGCAAATCTATATAATATTCTTCAAATGAACCTAATTTTCTATTTTCATATGCATGAATTGCATTTCTTCTTTGTTGGATGTGAAGAATCCATTTATCCCACTCTTTTTCAACGGTATTCTTTTCCCATACGCCATCCCGAAAAAACATACGTAATCTACCAAGATTTAAAATATCTGGATCAATTATCCTATTATTCTTTTTAATAAAATCAATATCATTTTCATTTTTATAGGTCTCATAATAAACTGATAAAAATAATTTCATATTACCTTCAACAAGACTACCAAGATTTGCCCATGCCAAAATTAAAAATCCATCTTCCTCTTTAAACTTCTCTTTTTCTATCCATATTTTTAGACATTTGGATAATGATACTTGCCAATCTAATCGAGATTTATTTAATAATCCTGCTGCTTTGATAGGAGCCCATCCCTCTGCTTTAGTCCAAAATTGTGTTAATCCACTATTTAGTTTTATTATCCTATTGATAATGTCTCGAACCTTTAGTTTTTCTTTAATCTTAGGACCAACAATTTCTGGTTCAGCTAACATATAAGTTAACCATCATATGTGAATATTTTTGGGGGTTAAAATTCTTTTTAAAATGATATTATGATTTGGTGCAAAAATCAATTACAACGATAGATTGGTTTTTTAATGACAAAAGCCCTATTCTTCGATAAGATAGGGAAATATGGGGAACCACCAATAACCGTCATAGGGGTTGTAAATCTTTATAGAGTCAGTGACATTGTATATCGTTATCGAGTCAGTAGCATTACAGTATTCACCTAATGGAATCTTGTCTATCGGTATAGCTGGTAGATCGCCTATAGGTATTTTCTGCAATGGAGGCAACGGAATAAATATGTCATCCCGATCATTCCACACCAGAGGATGATCAGGTAGCTTTAGTGTATAATTCCCGAAAATTTTGTTATCAATCGGAACGAGAAAGGTTGTTATCGAGAAATACACGTACTCAGTAAACTCATACTTTTCTTCATCCATATAATAATTGACAACTACACGGTAATCACCGGGATCTACTTGCAATGGGGCCTTCTGATCCCAGATTTCAACTTCTTTTCCCCCAGGATCAATCTGGGTTACAAAAAATCCCAAGAGTTCGATAAATGGATATATCTTTTGCCAAGTTCTATCAATATATTGATCAACCGTCCAACGATATGGTGTTCCGTAGAAAAATGCCGTTCTGCTCCCCCAGTTTTCTAAGGTGATGGTGACATTTGTTCCGACAAGATATGAACCCGCATCGACAGAAAGATGGATATCTCCAGTTATCGGTTTTTGAATTTCAATTGAAATATTTCCTAAATCTTCGATTGTTTCAACTGGATCAAGCCATACCAGAGGGCCATCTGATAATTCCCATGTGATGTTTCCATATTGATTTTCTCCTTCATCCAGCATAAAAACTACGGGTTCATCAACTGATTTTAATGTCCATCCAAGAGATGCTGAAGCGATAGCTCCTGCTGCTGCACCTGCTCCAATTAATACTATTACAAATAGTATAATTATGTTCTTCATTTTTTTACCTCCCATACTAAATTATTATCAATTTACTACTAATTAATACTTTTATGATATTTTAATATTACTGTTATAAAATGAATAATTTGTTGTATAAATTAGAAAAGGATAGTAATTATACTTAATATAGCGATTCATGGTAAGAATAACAATATCTTTATCTAAAGAGGATGAACAAATACTTCGTGATAAGGCAAAAGAAAGTTTCAGGTCAATCTCAGGAGAAGTATCATATCTAATAAACAAAGTTTATCGTTCTAAATAATAGAATAAAACTAAATCAAACTCTCTAGTTGAAGATTTTCTTTTAGATGTTGCATAGATTGCATGAGTAAGTTTTCCCATTTTTTATTACCTAAATCCAAGTAGATATTTGCAAAATGAGCAGGAGTATATCCGTTCAATCCTTGATGTGGTCGAACAAAATTATCGTACAATTGAAATCCCTTAATAAAAATCGAATCTTCTTTCTTCAAACCGCGTTGGGTTTTATTTCTATCACGAAATGTCCCATGAAGTCTTTCAACATCATTATTGCATATATTTTGCAGATGGGTTATATATCAAAGATGTTATTTTGTTGGAATTACCTATTGATGACCGATGCATACAACCGTTAGAGTACCATTTCCCTATATCTCAGGTTGTATACTCCTGTTGCCCTCAAGAATTTTATGCTGGAGTCGGTAAACGTCTTTTCAATACGCATAATAAAATTTCCAAATGAACCCAAAAAAGAATTTATAGTTTCATTTTGATTGAATTTTGAGAAAATATAGATGATAAACATCTCTCAGCCGGTTCGTTTTCACTTGAAAATGATTTATACTGTATCAAAATGAGGTAAAAATGAGTAAGGTAATAGGAATTAGGGTAAATGATGAATTATACAATAAACTCAAACAGCAGGATAAACCAATAACGGGTTTGCTCTTAAAGTGACTTTAGGAGCAGACTTTAAGAGCAAAAACGGGACTTTAAGAGCAAATATAAAAGATTAATGAATTAGATTTATAAAGAAGAGTTTTGGGTGAGACGATTGTTTAGTTTATTGCACTCCAGCATCTAGGATAGGTTCTTTTGTCCAAGGACGAAGAAAAGGAATACTTCTAAATCGATATATGTTATCCCCATGACCATCATGAATAGTGTACACATTGGCATGACGGTCAAGGCGATAGATTTGCGGTCCATCATCAGCACCCCAATAGTTATGCCGAGCATCAATCAAGGATCTCTCTACCCATAAACTCGAACCCCATTCCCAATCAAACCCGTTTCCGTAGATATTATTCCAAGTTATACTTGCAATATTATAAAAATATATAAATATGCCAAAATAGCTATTGTTAAAAATATTATTCTCCTGAACCCTAGTATTAATCGACCTGCTAATCTGTATTCCACCCTCATTGTCATAAATATCACAGTCTGTTATTCTGTTATTAAATGAACCCCATTTTCCAATCAATCCAAGAATAACTATCCCAAAATCCACACCAGATGCATTATACTTGTGATTATATATTTTATTATTCCTAATGATGTTATTTGATGAGGAAGAGATTTCAATACCTCTACCGTTATGATAGATACTGCAGTTTTCAACTGTAATATCATCTACAAACCAAGTGTGTATTCCTGACCATCCACCTTCTCCTGGGGAGGGAATCCCATTATCATAAATTTCACTATCGAGTATCTTATGATAAGAGGAATGTCTAGCATCGCTAGCTGCGCCAACGTCAATACCGATTGTGTTATTGAATACTTTGCAATTTCTGATAGTATTGTTCACAGATAAATTCCCTCCTCGAAAACTACCATCTAAGTCAATTCCAGAAAATTTGTGATTATTATATACTACTGAATCCTCTATAATACTATTGGATACACAAGAAAAATCGATGCCCGATAGTAAATTATCAAAACTATCACAAGACGTTATAGTGATATAAGAAGAACCGTTAATATCTATACCGTAATCATTTCCATATGTACGAGTATCTTCAATCCTACCATTTTTTACGTTATTGAATGCTATCCCCGCATCATACATATATGAAAAATTACTAACGGTACAATTCCTTATCACAAAATAGGCATCAGTATTGGTGACGAATATCCCATCACTTGCTGAACCATCACCTACGATAATCCAACCCTCAATGACATATGGGTCATTCTCAGTACCATTACCACCTGTCACACCGTTCTCAGGAGTGAAATCATCGTTGCCATCAATTATGATTGGTGGGTGATTACCGTTTGAAGTAATTGTAGGTTCCCTTTTAGATGATATGCTAATATCTGCATTTATCGCAGGTGCTAATGCCAGACCTATGAAAAGAAATACAACCATAGCTACAGGGGTTTTCTTAGTCAATGCTTTCCTCCCGATATTAATAATTCGCTATAATATAGTAAAACATAATATATAAATGCTACTCTCTGGCATGATTTTCTGGGTAAAAACCAAATTGGCAGTAATTATTGTATAAAATCAAAACCTTTCCCACTCCTTATAAATTCAGACTTTAGGAGCAGAATTGGGACTTTAAGAGCAAAACGGACTTTAGGAGCAAAGCCACCAATAACCGAAATATTAAGAGGGGCTATAGACAAATACCTATCCAAGCTAGATGATAAGTCAGAAATAAATGTTAACACGTGTAAACAGCCTGTTAACAGTAAGAGAAACGAAGATAAGTATCAAGAGACTAGGGCTGAGGTTGATGCCTTTCTGAACCGTTTGGAAGCTGAATGAAAAGTATAATATTTTTGATAGGCCCCTATGTTAGATCTCACATATCTAGCAATAATTGCCCTTACCATGATTAGAGAGGTACTGTTGAATATAAGTGTGTTGATTTTGGCGTGTTGAAAATGGTGTTTTATTTTTAATTAAGTTTATTAAACTTATCTCAACAGATATAAAATTAACTTATTAAAAATTGTCTTATTTTAAAAAAACACCAATAAATTTAATAATGAAAAATTCATACATATATTTTGAGGTTAATAAAATTCCAAAAGGCAATAGATGTCCTATATGTGGACGCCAAACATTACATGAAACCTTTAGAGGCCATTTTATTTGCACAAATTGTGGTTTCTCAGGGATTAGTGGAAGAAGAAGGAGGTGAAATAATTAAAAGAGATACATATGGTTACAAAATGTGGCATAAAGGAAAAATAGTGCAACATGGAATAACAAAAAATCCAGAAGATCGCCCCTCAGATCATTCACGTGATAATAAAAGGTTTACAAGCATATCATTTGATAAATATCCTCGAACATGGGATGGTGCAAAAGCGGAAGAAACAAGAAGAATCCAAGAATATGAAAAAAGCCACGGAAAAAAGCCTAGGCATAATAAAATTCATTGAATTATGAATCAACAGGTTCTGGTGCGTGCAGGTGTAGTGCATGTGGTATGATGCAAATGGTGTATTGGAATTAATACAACAAAAGAGTTAAAAGTAGTATAATGTTATTTTTTATTATAGATGATTGCAATGTCTGTTCACGACGACATAGAACAGATGCGTTCTCGTATTATTCAAGGCGAAAATGCAACTATACTTAAACTTACTAAAAAAATACCTGAATTTGATATATTTATCAAACCATACGATAGAACACTGAGAAATAAAATTGTTCATAAAGACCTCAGAATAGATTACAACAACAAAATAGTTATCTATTCCTCTGAAAAATTTTCTTTTGAAGATTTAAAGATTAACACTCGAAATCTTCTTGCAATTTTTGAATCAGTTTCATATATTTATACTTTTAATATTAGAAAAAGTCTTCAAAAGGGCTATGATTTATTAAATAGGGAAGAAAGTCATTCTGGCGATCTATGTCCGAGTTTCAACAGATAAACAAGAATCGGAAAATCAACTTATAGAGCTTAAGGAATATTGTAAAAACTCAGGATATCAGATTTTCAATGAATACATAGATATCATTTCTGGCAAAGAGGACAAGCGACCAAATTGGGATCACTTCTTTCTGCTATTTTATTGTAATTACATCACCAACATGACCGATAAAACCCAAAGCAGGGCACATCCTATATTCCCCATACACTATAGGCTTTAAAGAAACGAGTGATTCTTCAGGAAACCAAACCGATTTAAAATTAACCTCTTTATCAAATTTCTTATCTTCCTTTATTAAACTATTAAACTTATCTTCAATATCCCATTGAATCTCTTTGAGTTCATTTTCATTGATGTTAATTTCTTTCTCTGATTTTTTCTGGAATACTATCGCTTCTAAAGCAATTTTAATTACCCTGTTGGTATCTTTTATAGAATACAATACTTTATCTTCTTCTATTTCATCTAATTGTTCTAGTGCTTTAGTGAATTTCTCAAAAACGCTCTTTTTTTCCGTGTAGTCTTTGCTGTTATAGCTGATGTGAGCAAGTTTTAGTTCCAAGGCAAAAACTATATTATTATAGAAAATCCAATAATCCAAGTTACCTCTCCTTTTCTTGTCTTTTCTTTTAATTGGAAGTTCCATTTTAAATATAAGTGAAATATCATTAGCAATTGCAGGGCAAATAGCTGTGTTTAGTTGTTTTTCACTATATGTAAAAAGATGATCATGCCCATCTGTATTCTTGTAATAATTGGCCGATCGTATAGCAATCCCCTCAATTATTTTTTTCAAAAGCTTTTCAGTAATTTCTGTACTTTTACCAAGGTCTTTCATCAACTCAAGATGTATTTCACCAACGTTTGGTATTTTCCATTCCCTCATATTAATCACATATCGCAATAATAAATGATATTATAATTTATGTGTGATTCTTGTTAACTTTTATTGGGTAATAGGTAAAATAGAATTATAAAGTAACAAATGATTAACATTAGATATGGATTTTATTATTACACCTGATCATATAACAAATTTGTTTAAATAATTGTTTTATTTTAGCTCAGTGATTGCATAAAAACTTGTTAACTATTTAATCTCAGGATATGATCAAGGAGAGAGACTCTAATCATTGCCTCCTAATTAGAGACAAAGAACTCGAATTACCTTTTATGATTGGGGTCTTATTAATAAATGAATTTCACTTCCTCCAAATAAGTTATATCGATTTCATTCTCCTCATCAGTCCAAATCTTTGTTTGAGGAATGACGATACTAGTTCCTTCTTTTTCAAAATCCTTGTTTTCAACCATTATTATTAAAGATATTTCCTCATTTTGACGTAATTTTGAATATTCAATTGAATATTGATAGCTACCTACCCCTCCAGACTCATTTATTGTCAATTCTTCTGCAAAATTATAGATTTTATATATCGTTGTGTTTTGAAAAGGGAAAATGACTTTAACTCTAACATTTTTGGCAAATTTTTCACCGGTATTATGAATAACCAGTTTATATCCTTCATTAATAGTGTTATTTACCCTTTGAATCATTTCATATGCAATAGTATTTGGAGATTTTTCTGAAGTTATCCATCCCGCTCCAATTGCATACGCAATAACAACACCAATAGCAATTATTATTGGATAAGCTAACTTCAACCACTTATCCTGTTTGAGTTTTCTTTTAATTTCATTTATTTCATTTACATATTTTGGCCAAAACTCTTCAAAATCTTTTGGTTTTGTCCTCCTTCTTCCTCCCGCCATGATAGTATCTAATAAACATCAAATATAAAAGTATATCGTCAAAATAAAATAAAAAAAGAATTGAAGTTGTATAAACATTGTTATCAAAAGATTTTTGATAGCAAAACCAGCTAGCCCTGATCACACTTTTGATAGCAAAAATGTGAGGATATCGCCCGGGATCTGATCATTTGTGATAGAATAAGACGTTGCTGCAGAAACAGATCCTGCACGAAACTCGAAGGCAAGAATAAAATTTCTACTTTTCCTTCATTCACTTTAACTTGTTGTTCTTTTTCTTTAAAATGCTCAAAAGAGTTATAAATTCTTGTTACTTATGTTCATCATATTGTTGCTAAGATTGAAGAGATGCAGAACATTTTTGGAAGAGTTGAAAAGAGTTAAACATGAGGCAGAAAAAAACAATATAAAGTATTATCGATGGTTTGGGAAAAGATGTTGAGGAATAAAAATGAAAATTGAGAATCTTAGAATCAAGAATTTTAGATCATTCGGGGAAGAAATATTTTTTTCCCCAAAATTAGAATTAAACATTATTATTGGAGAAAATAATGCGGGCAAGTCAAATATATTCATAGCATTAGATAAATTGAAAAAAGTATTAATCTCAAGGAACTATTATCACTCAAATGGTGGTTCTGTAAAAACAGTTGTGTTTGAACCCAGGGATTGGTATTGTGGTAAAAATAAGAGAAAAATCGAAATAGATATATCATTAATTTTAGATGAGAATGAATTGGACGAACTAATTGCTTTATTTTCGGCTTTAGTTCCAGAGAAGAAGAAAGAAAGATTAAAAGATTTGAAAGAAGAGTTGGGTAATAAAGTTGAAATTATTTTAAGACACAAATATGGAGAGAAAATACTACCTTATTTTAAGATTGGTGGGTTATTTTTCAATCTTCTAGACAGTGCATCAATAGAACCAGGAAGTTTTAATCTCTCTTCATACCAACCAATAGAATGGAAAAGCATAATAGATGAATACTTCAGTGGTAAAACTAAATTTTTAGATATAATCAAACACAAATTTAACAAATTTAAAGATAGAAAAACTCCTTTAATGATTGTTGTCAGGCCAACTATTGCAGAGTTCATTGTTAAATTGTTTAACGAAAAACTGAAACTGTTTGAAGATATAAGACAAAAACCAATAGGTGAGAATAAGGATGTCTACGAATCTTTAGGCGGTAGAGAAACTGCCGATGTCCTTTTGACTTTAAAAAACAGTGAAGACCCCACTGAAAGAGACAAATATAAATCAATTCAAGAAAAATTCACTATGTTATTCCCAACTATAAAATTAGAAGCGGTTAAAAGCAAAAAAACTGGAACATCAGATATTCAAATAATTTGTAATGATATAAAATATGAACTTCCTATAGAGTTTATGGGAACAGGCGTAATGGAAATGGCCGTATTTCTGACAAATATTATAGCATCCAAAGATAATATTTTCGTTATAGAAGAACCAGAATTACACCTTCATCCATCAAATCAAAGGCTATTTTTGGATTTGTTGAATGAATATAAAAAGAACAATCAATTCTTTGTAATTTCCCATTCACCATATTTTGTTAATATAGAAAATATCACAGATAATATATTATTGAAGATTAGAAATGGCAACAGCCTTGTAAAACAAATATCCAAAGGTTACTTTGACGCTAATGATATATCAAAAATCGAAAAAATTCTAGATTCTGAAAATAGAGAAATGTTCTTCTCAAAGAAAGTATTACTTGTTGAAGGACCTACTGAAAAAGGTGCTTTTCCTATATTTGCTAAATCTATTGGAAAAGATTTTGATAAAAATAATATTTTTACGTGTTGTGTGTACGGAAAAGGTTCGTTTAGTATATTTCAAAAAATTTTGGACGGATTTGATATTCCTTATTGTGTAGTCTGTGATGATGATGCTAAGAGTATTGTTAAAATTGATAAGAATAGGTTAATTGTCCTTAACCCTAATTTTGAGGGTGTTTTAAAGAGAGAGGGGTACGAAAAGTTATTAGGCGAAGCTAAAAAGGAAGTTGGAAGAAAAAGTAAACCAAGAATTGGAAAATACGCCGCTAAAAAAATTATAGAACTTAAAAAAGCAATTCCTAAAGAATTTGTTGAAGCAATAGAAAAAGTAACAATGATTTAACAAGATATATTTCTACTCTTAACTCATTTTATTAACTGCTTCTTCTGATTTTTTAGTTGATATGTTGGGTTAAGGATACACCTGTAAAAGATATATAAATCAATAAAATAACTCTTTATATCAGCCGAATGCAACAAGTAACCTACATCAGCCGACCGCTTAACCGTTAGGCAACTAGATTGAACAGTGGGATACAAACCAATGCATCATTTCCCTGTGGTTCTAAGGCTTGCATCCAGCCCATTACCTTTCCTTCTAACAAATTCTAGCTTTGTTAGATAGCCAACGATGAGTCAGACGAAATAATTGGTGACACCGATAATTTTTCTTACATCTAACCAGTCTCAATCTCTACTTTCCCTCTAACATATTTTTTTTACCCCTCCTTCTAACATGGTTAGAGGTTAGATTACCGGATTATCTTAAAATCTAGGATAATATGGTTCTTCTTATAACATAACTATGTTATAGGATTCTATAAATGGTTGATCAGTCATTCAACAACCCTGCTCTTTAATCAATATGAGTTCATGTAACATTTTTAATCACGTTTTGGAAGTAGCCTCTTTTTTTGCATATTTCTTACAATTTTTATACCGGTATCGGTAATTACCCATTTCATTTTCTTGCCTTTCTTATCTAGTTTTATCCAGTACTTGAGTTCAAGTATTTTCAACGCTCTCCATGCACTACTTCTAGGTATCCGTAAGGCGTCTGTAAATTCGCTAAGAGTCATTGGTTCACCTACTTCACATAACAGAAGAAGCTCTCGCATCCATATCTTAGCTGATTTGTTTTTTAACCATCTCTTAATTTCCTTGACCTGCATTATCTACCTCTTCATCAACTTCTTTCAGTTTATCTATAATAGCGCTGAGACGTTCAACTTCTTTTCTCAGTTTAGCATGATTGTTAATGATGAGGCCTTTGGAAAATTCATATTGCTTTTTGAAAGATAACCATCGTTTATTGAACTTTGCAAATTCTTCCCTTAACCCCTTATCATCTTTGACGGTGTCAATTTTTATTAGGTCGATAAGGTATTCACTTTTGTTTAATCCCTTTGCCTTGGCTTTTGCATCGATCTCTTCCATCATATCTTTTGATATCCTGAAATTGAAAAGGCATTCTTTCATATGTAAAACGAAAGTAAAGAAATTATAAAGACTTTTACCTAGCTTGTTTCAAGGTCGTCCGATATGCTAAGGACATTCTGTGTGGTTCCTCTATCAAAATAACCGTTTGCATATACAAACATGGTTGTTTAAGCAAATACATTAAAGACAGTTTTCTATGTGTAAAGACACAGTTATAAAAGACTTTTTGCCAACAAAGTATATTACTAGTCTCTGGTATCAGCTCTGGTATCAGCTTGATCTCAGTAGGTTCTCACGATGTCAGACCGTAAGAACTGTTGGGTATTTTGCCAACAAAAGTAAAGACAGTCATTAATATGTAAAGACACAGTTATAACGATATTTTGCCAACAAAGTATATTACTAGTCTCTGGTATCAGCTTGATCTCAGTAGGTTCTCACGATGTCTTTACAATATAGCCCGTTACATATTATGTAACAGCGTTAAAAAAATTCTTTAATCAAATTAAAAGCCAAGAGCCGTTAATAAAAAATGAAAAACCCAAAATTATACGGCAACATTTACTCTACCAAATTTTATTTAGATAAGGGGAACAATATTTTCTCTCAATGTTTTCTCTCTGTTTTCTCCCTGTCGGAAAAAACAACAAAATATCTAATTTTTCTCCTAGTTAAGAGAATCTATCTATTTTTGTATTTTACCTTTTCACGTTAACGTGAAACAGCCTATCAAGTTACGATATGGGTATATCGTATTTTAGAAGAAAAAATCGCAAAATATCGCCGAGATGATTGTCAGAGATATATAGATGCAATCAGTACATTTATACAGGGCTTTGTTACAGATGTTTCAATATTTATTTCATACCAAACATTTAAATTAAAATAAACGTTAACAATTTTTCCAGATATTTTTCTGGGGAGGTTACAAATGGAAAATAATATGCTGAGGAAAGGATATGTTTCTCTAATAATCTTATTGTTTATAGGGACAGGTATTTTTTTTACCATCCCATGCAGTGCTGTAGGAAGTACTATCTATGTAGATGATGATGGAGGTTTAGATTATACAAGTATACAAGATGCGATAAATAATGCAGATAACGGTGATACCATCATCGTCAGAGATGGAACCTATAACGAGAACATCCTGGTGAACAAACGGGTGACCATACAGTCTGAGAATGGATCCAGTTCCACAATTGTCCAGGCAGCAACCACCCATAACCATGTGTTCCATGTAACCGTTGACAACGTGAACATAACCGGGTTCACAATACAAGGAGCAAGCGGTAGTGGATATTACGGGGTTTATCTCCGGGATGTCGACCGATGTACCATCAAGGACAACAGGATAAAAAGCAACAACCGGGGTATCACCATGGTGCTGTATGCCATGGATAACCATCTTGTGAACAACACAATATCAAACTGCTACTACGGCATCTGGCTCGGAACCTCCTCTTCCTATAACCATATCATGGGCAACATCATCTACTCCAATTATTATGGTGGTATTTTCCTCTTAGAAGGCTCCGGTTTTAACAACATCACTGAAAACCGAGTATCCAGCCATAGTGGCAGCGGTGACAAAGGTATCAACCTGGGAAACTCGCATAATAACACAATAACTAGGAACACTGTGTTGTACAACTCTTACGGCATCTCCTTATCTAGTTCAAATGATAACGTGATTTATCTGAACAGCTTCATCGACAACAGCTATAACGTATACTCAATTTCTTCCAGCAACACCTGGAACTCAACAGAACAGATATCCTATGAGTATCTAAACACTAATTATAGTAACTACTTGGGCAATTATTGGTATCCTGGTTACCAGGGGCGGGATGCTGATGGTGATGGCATCGGTGATACTCCCAATGCCATCTATGGCGATGTTGATCATTACCCCCTGGATATGCCCTGGGAGAACTACTATCCCGCTGGAACACCAGCTACTATTTATGTCCCTGATAACTACTCAACAATTCAGGATGCGATAAATAATGCAGATAACGGTGATACCATCATCGTC
>JAUXAU010000010.1 GCA_030619765.1 Thermoplasmatota archaeon | reverse complement strand
CGTGATGTTACAGGTGAGAAACCACGTATAGGTGTATTTGTTTGTCATTGTGGTAAAAATATTGCAAGCTATCTTGACGTAGAAAAAGTAACAGAGGAGACTAAGAAGCTGCCAAATGTTGATCATGCAGATCATATAATGTTTGTTTGCTCTGAGGATAGTTGTAAAAAAATTAAAGAAGCTGTTAAAGAGAAGAACTTGAATAGAGTAATTGTTGCTGCTTGTTCACCTCGAACGCATGGTGGTCTTTTCCAGGATACTCTTATGGAAGCAGGGCTTAACAAGTATCTTTTTGAAATGGCAAATATACGTAATCAATGCTCCTGGGTTCACTCAGATAATTGGGATGCAGCAACAAAAAAAGCAATAGCTTTAGTAAGATCATCAGTTGCAAAGGCAAGAGGCCTTGAATCACTCTCTGAGGAAGAGTTCTCGGTTTATCCAAGTACCCTAGTCATTGGTGGCGGAGTTTCAGGTATGAAAGCAGCACTTGCACTTGCAGATATGGGTATTAAATCTATTACCATAGAAAAAGAAAAAGAACTTGGCGGACGGCTAACAAATCTTCATTCAATGTTTCCGTCTGATACAAAAACTGAGGATATTCTTAATCCATTGATTAACAAAGTCAAGAAGGACAAGTTAATCACTGTTATGATTGAATCAGAGCTTGATGAGCTTGAAGGATACATTGGCAACTATAAAGGAAAAATAAAACAAAAAGGTAAGACCAAAGAGATTGAGTTTGGAACAATAATAGTAGCAACTGGCTTCCGTGAGATTGATCTAAAAGGTAAATATCAGAGCGGTAAAAATAAGAATATTATTTCTCAAACAGAGTTAGAAACAAAACTAAAAAATAATGATCTTAAAGAACCAAAGAACGTTGTTATAATAAATTGTGCAGGTGCAATGGATGAGGAACGACCATATTGCTGTAGAGTTGGTTGTGGCGTTTCCATAAAAAATGCTAAACTTATTAGTCAAAAGTACCCAAAATCTAAGATTTACATGCTTTACCGTGATATGAGAGTTTTTGGAAAAGAAGAAGAGGAATACTATGCGAATGTTTTAAAGGATTATCATGTAACAATGATTCGCTATCCTGGTGAAAAGAAACCCGAGGTAACCCTTGATAAAAATAATCCCAAAGATGGATCTGTATCTGTGAAAGTTTATGATGACCTCCTCAATGAAGAAATGACAATTCCAGCAGATCTATTGGTTTTAACTGTTAACACTGAAGGCGGGGCCATGACTGAGAAACTGAAAAGCATGCTAAAAGTCCCTGTTGATTCCGCTGGTTTCTTTATAGAAGCCCATGCAAAAATTAAACCTCTTGATTTTTCCACATCTGGTATTTATATGTGTGGTGCGGCACACTATCCTAAGAATTTAGTCGATTCAATCGCTCAGGCAGAGGGTGCTGCTTCACGTGCAGCAATACCCATTATGCAGGAAAGAATGAAAGGAGAGGGCATCGTTTCAGAGGTAAACGAGGATCTCTGCCGAGGCTGCGGCTTATGTGAATCAGCATGTGCTTATTCAGCAATAGAAATGAAACCACATCCAAAGGATCCAACTCGCCTTGTAGCAGAAGTAAATAGGGCTCTTTGTAAAGGCTGCGGTTCATGTGCAGCTGCATGTCTATCAAGCGCTATTGAACAGAAAGGATACAAGAGTAATCAGATCAATGTAATGATCGCTGCTCTCTGTGAAAAAGAGGTGGCTAAATGACCAAAAAACTAGAGGGCAATGTCGACATTGAAGCATTGAAACTAAAAAAAGGAGATCTTGCCAAAGAAGTTGAAGAACTCTGTGGTGAAAACCTCTTTGGTTGTTATCAATGCGGAACATGTTCTGCAGGTTGTCCTTTTATTGAAGATATGGATCTTTCACCAGACGAAGTAATTAGATATATAATACTAGATAGAAAAGAAGTTTTTAATTCAAAGACAATATGGCTTTGTGCAGCGTGCTTTACTTGTGCTGAGAGATGCCCGCGTGATATTAACATTACTAAAATAATGGAGGCTCTACGTCAGATAATTTTACGGAAAAAAATTGACAGAACAAATCTGACAGAAATATCTAAAGATGAAAAGGAGACAATACCTCAAATAGCGTTTGTAAGTTTATTTAGAAAAAATATAGGTTAAGATATACAAAAATATATATGAAAATGCATGAAAAATGGAGTTAAAAAAAAGGTAAAACTATGAAACTATCATACTACCCTGGGTGTACCCTTAAAACATCTGCAAAAAACCTAGAAAAATCTGCATTTGCAATAATGGAAAAGCTAGGTCATGAAATGGTAGAAATGGAAGACTGGACCTGTTGTGGAGTAGTTTCATCTCTTACAGATGATGATCTGATGCATCATCTTGCACCATTACGAAATTTAATACATGTAGAAGACGCGGGTGACGAACAAGTTATTACACTTTGTGATATGTGCTATAATACTCTCAAGCAAACAAATTTGCGTGTAAAAGAAAAACCTGATGATTTAGAAACACTCAACTTATTTATGGATAGGGAAAACGATTACAAAGGAACTGTAAAAGTGGTTCATTTCCTAGAGTTTCTCAGAGACGAAGTGGGTTTTGATGTTCTGAAAAAAATGGTGAAAAATCCATTGAAAGGCGTAAAAATTATGCCTTATTATGGGTGTATGTTGCTTCGGCCTCGTGAAGTAGCTATTGATGATGCAGAAGAGCCAACAATATTAAAAGACCTTTTAAACGCACTTGGCGCAGAAGCTATTGATAATCCTTTTAAAATTGAATGTTGCGGATCTTATCACACAATTCAACAAAAAGAATTGGTAATGAACAGGGCATATAGAATTACTAATTTTGCGATTGAAAGTGGAAGTGATGCAATTGTTCTTTCTTGTCCTCTTTGCCGATTTAATCTTGATGTGCGGGGAAAAGAAGCTGAAAAAATATACAAGAGTTATAAACAAGTCCCTGTTTACTACTACACTCAGCTTATAGCTGTTGCATTGGGTTTGGATCCTGAATATTGCGGGTTTGATGATCACGCTGTAGACCCAACCCTGTTGTTAAAGAAGAAGGGGGTATTTGAAAAATAAAAAAGTTAAAAATTAATAAAATGGTGATTGTATGAATAAGGAGAAAAAAGAAACCGGAAAAAAGAAAAAACTGCAACTTGCGTTTTATTGGGCTGCAAGTTGTGGTGGATGTGAAATAGCTGTTTTAGATATTGATGAAAAAATCCTAGACGTTGTAGCAGTTGCAGATATACTGTTTTGGCCAGTTGCAATGGATTTTAAATATAAAGATGTTGAAGCGATGAAGGATAACCATATTGATGTTTGTTTTTTCAATGGTTCTATTCGTACGTCTGAGCAGGAACACATAGCAAAGCTACTTCGTAAGAAATCAAAGGTGCTTGTGGCATTTGGTGCTTGTGCATGTAATGGTGGTATCCCGGGTTTGGCGAACATTGCAAATAAGGAAGAAGTGTTTAATGTATCGTATCTGAATAATCCTTCTACGGATAATCCAAAAAAGACGGTTCCAAAAACCTCAGTTAAGGTTAAAGAGGGTACTCTTACACTTCCTGAGTTTTATGACACTGTTAAAACATTGGATCAAACAGTTGATGTTGATTATTATTTACCAGGATGTCCTCCAACACCTGATCTTATCATGACTGCGGTGGGTGCTATCGTTGAAAACAAGCTACCACCTAAAGGCTCGGTTATTGGCCCGTTGAAATCAGTGTGTGATGAGTGTCGTTTTGAAAAATCAGAGAAGAAGATCAAGGAGATAAAACGGATATATGAGATTGACAAACTCGAAGATAAGTGTCTCCTTGAACAAGGCATCATATGTATGGGGCCTGCTACACGCGGAGGATGTGAGGCACGATGTTTAGATGCTAACATGCCATGTACCGGTTGTGGTGGTCCTACGCCGAATTCTCTTGATCAGGGTGCTAAGATGATGTCTGCACTTGCATCTATCCTTGGTATTGAAGGGGAGGAAAAAATGAGCGATGAAGAAGTTGAAGAATTAATAAATCAGGTTGTAGACCCAGTTGGAACCTTTTATAAATATGGTTTGCCAGCTGCTTTAATAAATAGGAAGGTGATGAAATGAAAACAATAACAATTGATCCAATAACAAGACTTGAAGGACATGGAAAGATTAGTATATTCCTTGACTCAAAAGGTGATGTTGAAAATGCATATCTTCAAATCCCTGAATTGCGTGGTTTCGAACGATTCTGTCAGGGACGACGTGCAGAGGATATGCCTCAGATTACAAGTCGTATCTGTGGTGTCTGTCCTGTAGCACATCATTTTGCCGCAACAAAAGCACTTGATGATGCGTTCAATGTTGATCCGCCACCTGCTGCAAAAAAACTCAGGGAACTAATGTACTGTGGGTATTTCATCTATGACCACATTCTTCATTTCTATTATCTTGGTGGACCTGATTTTGTCGTTGGACCTGATGCACCAGCAGCTAAACGTAATGTGCTTGGCGTTATTGAAAAAGCAGGTCTTGAGGTCGGTAAAGAAGTCATCAAACATCGAGCATATGGCCAGAAAATCACTGGCATACTTGGTGGGAAAGCAACACATCCAGTATGTGGATTGCCTGGTGGCGTATCAAAAGGACTTAATAAAGATGAGGTAAAAGAAATTGAAACAATGGGTAAATCCTGTGTAGAATTTGCAAAATTTTCATTAAAACTTTTTGATGATATAGTATTAAAGAACAAGGATTACCTTGATTTGATTCTTAGTGATGCATATACTCTAGCGACATATAATATGGGTTTAGTTGACAAAAACAACAAAGTAAATTTCTATGATGGAAAAATACGGGTAACTGATCAAAAAGGAAAGGAATATGTGAAATTTGATGTAAAAGACTACTACAAAAAAATCGCTGAACACGTTGAAGAATGGAGCTATATCAAGTTTACCTATCTGAAAGATATTGGATGGAAAGGCTTTAAGGACGGCAAAGACAGTGGAATCTACCGTGTCGGCCCACTCGGACGTTTGAACGCTGCAGAGGGTATGGCTACGCCACTTGCAGATAAAGAATACAAACGGTTTTATGAAACACTTGGTGGTAAAGCAGTTAACACTACACTTGCCTTCCACTGGGCACGATTAATAGAACTCCTTTATGCAACAGAACGAGCAATGGAACTCATTAAAGACCCTGAAATTACTTCAACAAAAATCAGAAACCCTGTTGGTGAACCCGGTGAAGGATTTGGCGTAACTGAAGCAGCTCGTGGAACACTTATTCATCATTACAAGCTTGATAAAAATGGACTTATCGATAAAGCTAATCTTATTGTTGCAACGACAAACAATGCGGGTGCTATCAACATGTCAGTAAGAGACGCAGCAAAAGGGATTATAAAAAAAGGAAAGGTCAACGATGGATTGTTGAATATGGTGGAGATGGCATTCCGCGCATATGATCCGTGTTTCGCTTGTGCAACACATACCCTACCGGGTGGCATGCCACTAGAAGTAAACATATATGACCATAACAGGAAACTGTACAAAACTTTGAGACAAAACTAGAGGAAAACAAAAAATGAAAACCGTAGTCCTAGGAGTTGGAAACCCGATTCTATCTGATGATGGAGTTGGAATACATGTTGTAAACCAACTAAAACAACATATAAATAATCCAAACATCACAATCGATGAAGCCCTCACAGGAGGTATGAATCTACTAGATCTGCTCTTAGGCTATGACAAAGCAATAATAATTGATGCGATCAAGACGACAGATGATGGAGAAGAAGGAGAGGTGAAAAGAATCCCTCTAGGCGATTTCTCTACTATGCACTCATGTAATCCACATGATGTATCACTGACTGAGGCTATTCAAATGGCAAAAAAACTTGGAGAAACAAGAATTCCCAAAGAAATCATCATCATTGGAATAATGATGAAAAAACTGCCATGTGAATTTGGAGAAAAATTAAGTGAAAAGGTTGCTGCGGCTGTACCAAAAGCCGTTGAGATAGCTCTTAATGAAATTAAAAAAGATATGAACAACTAAATTTGAGGTGAAGAAATGGGAAAAGAATTTGAACCAAATATTATAGGTTTCTTATGCAACTGGTGCTCATATGCAGGTGCAGATCTTGCTGGTACTAGTAGGATGAAATATCCTCCAAATATAAAATCAATACGTGTTATGTGTTCAGGACGTGTTGATCCTGTATTTGTTTTGGAGGCATTAAGAAAAGGCGCAGATGGTGTTCTTGTAGCAGGATGTCACCCAGGGGATTGTCATTATCAGTCTGGTAATTACAAGGCCAATAGGAGAATGAAGCTTTTAAAAAAACTCCTTGAGGATATGGCGGTTGACCCTGGACGAGTAAGATTTGAGTACATTTCTGCTTCTGAGGGCGCTAAATTTGCCTCAGTTGTTACTGAGTTTGTAGATGAACTTAAAAAAATGGGGCCAAGTCCATTGAAAGAAGTGAAAGCATGAAAATAGATATAGAGAAATTGAAAAAAATAGTTGGAGCAAATAACGTTTCAGATGACATCGCTGATCTCTATGTTTATGCTTCTGATGCTTCAGTTCATCATGCATTACCAACTGCTGTTGTACGGCCAAAAACAATTGAGGAAGTCCAAAAAATTATGAGATATGCTAATGCTAACAAAATTCCTGTTGTTCCCCGTGGTGCTGGATCTGGAACATCAGGTCATACTGTTCCCATAGATGGCGGTATTGTTCTCGATATGAAACAAATGAACCGTATTCTTGATATTCGACCCGAGGATATGCTTATAAAGGTTGAACCAGGTGTTGTTGATGACGATCTTAATCGTGCTCTAAAACCATTAGGTCTATTTTATCCACCTGCTCCTGCATCTAGTAGAATTGCAACAATTGGTGGTGAAATTGCTGCTAACGCATCAGGTGTCCGATCTGTAAAATATGGTGCTACTCGAGATTATGTATATGGTATGAAAGTTGTACTTGCAAATGGAGACTTGGTTAATCTTGGAAGTAACACCCGTGTTCATTCATCTGGTTACCAGCTTGAAAGACTCATTGTTGGATCAGAAGGCACCCTAGGTGTTGTTGTCGAAGCAACAATGGGAATTAGACCTCTTCCAAAATATAGGTGTCTAGCTGTCGCAAATTTTGATAAGCTCCAGGATGCAGGCAATGCGATTTCTGACATTATTTCTAGTGGTTGCGAACCTTCAATGTTAGAATTAATGGATAAAATTGGAATTATTGCTGTAAACAAAGCAATGGATCTTGGGCTTAAAGAGGTAGGAGCAATTATTCTTTTTGAAGCAGATGGAAACGTCAAAGAAGCAGTAGACTTTGAAATAGAAAAAATGAAGAAGATTTGTAAAAAACATAATGGTAAAGATATCAAAAAGAGCTATGATCTAGTAGAAAGAACTAAATTATTCAGTGGAAGAAAAAAACTATTCGCTTCACTCTCACAATACAAAGAATGAATTATCTGCACTGACCTTGCAGATGATATGGGTGTTCCAAATTCAAAGATTGCGGAAACTGCAGAAAAAATCCATGAGATCGCTAAGAAAAACAATGTGATAATGGCAGTATATGGCCATTGCGGATCTGGAGTAATTCACACAAAAATTATGCTTGATCCAAAAAAGAAAAGCCAATGGAAAGATGCAGAACATGTAATCGAAGAGCTATATGATTACATCGATTCTGTTGGTGGTGTAACCTCTGCTGAGCATGGCATAGGATTGTCTAAGGCGCCAGCGTGGAAGAAAGCAAGACCTGATATGATACCAGTGATGAGAAAAGTAAAAAAAGCACTTGATCCAAACAATATTTTGAATCCACATAAAATCATGGATGCACCAGATGATTGGGTGAAAGCTACAAATCTTAGATACAAGGTGGGATAAATGGGAATATTAGGTAAATTATTTTATTTTAAATCGAACGGGAATTTTAAAAGATCAAAGGAATGGGAACAAGAACTAAACAAATGCATACGATGTGGATACTGTTACGAGCTTTGCCCCTTGTTTAAATCCAATAATTGGGAATCAGATACACCAAGAGGAAAACTACTACTTATTTATGGAATGATCACAGGTGAAATAAAACCTACTCAGGAAATTGTTGAGAAAATATTCCAATGTTTTTATTGCAAAAACTGTAGTGACAATTGTTCAGCAGGTGTACCTGTTACTGATATTTTAACTGATGCAAAAGCAGACCTCATAGAAGCAGGATTTGAAGTCGAAGGAACCATTGTAAAAATTGACGAGGATCTATGCAGTGTCTGTGGAATATGTGTTCCACTCTGTAAATATGAGGCTTTATCGATTGATGAAAAAGATGAAGATAACAAAAAAATAGTTGTTGATAAAGTTGAATGTAGAGGCTGTGGGCTTTGTGTAGCAGCCTGTCCCTCTGGAGCGATTTCTCAAAAAGAAGGATGTGAGATAACTCTCCCAGAGCTTCATGAAAAAGTCAAAGAAATTCTAAGTGAGGGTGAAAAGAAGCTTATTGTTTTTGCATGTAACTGGTCGCTATTTCCTGGAATGCAACTAAGTGAATCACCAACCTTAATTAAAACACCTTATGGAGTAATAGTTAGTATGTGCTCTGGCCGAGTTGCACCAGAATTAGTACTAAATGCTTTTGATGAAGGTGCGTGGGGTGTAATGGTTGCCGGTTGCCCACCAGAGGAATGTGACCATGATGGAAACTACAAAACAAGAAGACGACTAGTGCTTCTTAAAAATGTTCTCAAAGAACTCAACATTGAACCAAAAAGAATCAGACTAGAATGGTTCTCGACAGGCGAATCAGCAAAACTTGAACGCACAATTGATGATTTTGTTAAAGAACTTGAAAAAATGGGTCCGATTAAAAAAATGAATGTAAGTAAGGTAATTGGAGGCTAAAGGTATGAAGGAAAAGTTCGAACCAAACATTATAGGTTTTTTATGCAACTGGTGTTCCTACGCTGGTGCAGATCTAGCTGGTACAAGTAGAATTCAATACCCGCCAAATTTGAAAGCCATCAGAGTGATGTGTTCCGGGAGAGTAAATCCAATATTTGTAATAAACGCTCTGCAACAAGGCGCAGATGGTGTACTCATAGGTGGCTGTCATCCAGGTGATTGTCACTATGAACGTGGAAACTACCTGGCACGGCGCCGAATGGCTGTTTTGAAAAAACTACTAGAGTATACCGGTATCGACCCACGAAGGGTTAGAATGACATGGGTATCAGCATCTGAGGGAAAAAAATTCGCGGAAGTAGTCAAAGAAGTCACCGAGGACATACGGGAACTAGGACCAATGCAGCATTTCAGGAGGGAGAATAAATGGTAGATGAAAAACAACTACGTGATGCAGTGAAAAAAACAATAAGCAGAGATGATGTAAAATACGTGGTGGGATATGAAAAAGGCACCAGTGGATTTTTGGTAAGTCCAACATTTGCATTTACCCCAGGGGATGCTGATAAATTCATTTTCTCCCCACTTTGTGTAAACAATCTCGCAGTTTATCCTATGCTTGAGGATAAACCACCTCTGCGGAAGGGTGAAGAACCAGATACCCGTAAAATCGGACTAGTTGTAAAAGGATGTGACTCTAGAGCAATAGTACAAATCATTCAGGAAAAAGGGCTGAAACGCGAAGATGTAGTCATAATTGGGATACCATGTACCGGTGTTATTGATCCAAAAAAGATCAAAGAAAAATTCCCAGGTCAAATGAAAAACGTGGATGTAAAAGAAGAAAATGAAAAATTTGTGATAACTATTGATGGAAAAATCCATAAGATTTCCAAAGATGAACTTCTAGCTGAGAAATGCAAACACTGTGAATACCCAGCTCCAGTACTATATGACATTCTTATTGGTAAAGAAATTAAAAGTACGAAGAAAGAAGACTACAAAGAAATTGAGCCTCTGGAGAAAAAATCATTAGAGGATAAATGGGATTACTGGGAGAAACAATTCGAACGCTGCATTCGCTGCTACGCATGTCGAGATGCCTGCCCTCTGTGTTACTGCAAGGAATGCATGGTAGATCTATTGGATCCTCAATGGATCCGTCGTTCTGTGAATCTCTCAGAGAACACAGCTTGGAACCTGTTACGTGCTTTTCATCTTGCAGGCCGGTGCATTGGCTGTGGTGAATGTGAACGAGTATGTCCAATGGATCTTCCCCTCATGAAGTTGAATAAAAAAATTGAGAAAGATATCAAAGAAATGTATGATTACACATCTGGGATAGACGCAGAGGAAAAACCATTACTTGCAATGTTTAAACCTGATGATCCGGAGGAGTTCATACTATGAGGAGGCGAAAAGATGGATAAATATGTTTTACCCAAGGACAACCTTTCCAAGTTTGTTAGTGAAATGATAGGTAAATATAAGGTATTTGCACCTGTGAATGATAATAATGTAACGTTATTTAAACAGATTAAAAACCCTAAAGAAATAAATCTAGAATTTACTAATTCTAAGGTGCCACCGAAAAACCTTCTGTTTTGTCAAACTGAGACGTTGTTTAAGTTTACACCTGGCACAAAGGGAAAAATTCATCCGGTAGATTTTGATAATGGGGGTAGAACTGTTTTTGGAATAAGACCATGTGATGCTAAAAGCCTAGCTATTCTTGATCGTGTATTCAAGGGTGATTTTGAGGATCCATATTATCTGACGAAGAGGAAAAATACAATTCTAGTTGGACTTAGCTGTACTCAGCCATGTTTAAATTGTTTCTGCACCTCATTTAATGATAGTCCTGCATCTCCAGAATTTGTTGATATTTTACTCACAGACATTGGTGATAAATACTTTGTTGAAGTAAACAGTGACAAGGGTAAACAGCTTGTAAAAACTATGAATAAGTTGTTTAAATCTGCAACTGAAGCAGATGGTAAAAAGAAAAAAGAAGTTGAAAAAAAAGCCAAAGATATTATTACTCGTTTTCAGAAGATAGATGGTATTACTGAGAAGCTTGATAAAATCTTTGAAAACCCGTTTTGGGAGACAGTTGCTAATAAATGCCTGGGATGCGGAACTTGTACATATCTTTGTCCAACGTGTCATTGTTTCGACATCCAGGATGAAACTACCATGACCGATGGTGGTAGAGTACGTATTTGGGATACATGTATGATTTCTGAGTACACTTTACAAGCTTCTGGTTATAATCCAAGACCTGCAAGGATGAATCGAGTACGGAATCGTGTTTATCATAAGTATAATTATTATCCGAAAAACTTTGAAGTTATCGCATGTGTAGGATGTGGCCGATGTATTGATAGTTGCCCTGTGAATATTGATATAATCGATGTAGTCACAAGGGCAGGGGAGGTGAAACCATGAATAATAATCCTTATCAACCATGGCTTGCAACAATTGATGACATTAAAGAAGAAGTAGGAGGTGAAAGAGCTATTAAAACGTTTAAACTAGTATTTCAAGATAAAAACATTCAGAACAATTTTACCTATTTACCCGGTCAATGTGCAATGGTAAGTTTGCTTGGTAAAGGAGAATGTTTCTTTGCGATTTCGTCTTCTCCAACTAAAAAAGATTACATTGAAGTAAGCGTCATGAAACTTGGTAAGGTGACATCGGCCTTACATGAATGTGAACTGGGTGATGTGGTGGGAGTAAGAGGTCCTTATGGGAACTATTTTGATGTAAAAGGTTGGCAGGGTAAAAACCTGGTTTTCATTGGCGGTGGTATCGGACAGGCGCCACTACGTTCCCTTATCAACTATGTAGTGGATAACAGGAGAAACTATGGTAAATTAGACGTTATTTACGGTGCACGTTCATCCAAGGATCTTAGTTACAAACAGGAATTTGCTGAACTGGAGAAACGTAAAGATGTAAACGTTCATCTCTCGGTAGATGTGGAAGAGGATGGATGGAAGAAATTCGTAGGTTTCGTACCAACTAATCTGTTAAGGGTTAAACCTTCGCCAAAGAACACTATTGCAATTACGTGTGGTCCACCGATTATGATTAAATTTGTTATTCAAAACCTAGAAAAACTGGGGTTTACTGAGGATCAAATATTTACAACCCTTGAAATGAGAATGAAATGTGGAATAGGTAAATGTGGGCGGTGTAACATTGGTAATCTTTACGTATGTAAAGATGGACCGGTGTTTTCATATAAACAATTGAAAAGCCTCCAAGGAGAAAGATAATGGGATTGGGATGTTAATATGAAAATTGGAGTTTATATTTGTCAATGTGGGATCAACATCGCTGCTACCGTGGATGTTGAAAAAGTAGTTGAATATGCAAAAACTCTGCAAAATGTAGCAGTATCCCGTTTTTATAAATATATGTGTTCTGATCCCGGGCAAGAGCTAATAAAAAAGGACATTAAAGAGTTGAAACTTGACCGTGTTGTTGTTGCCTCGTGTTCACCTCGGATGCATGAGCCAACTTTTAGAGCAGTTCTTGAAGAAATGGGGATGAATCCATACTATTTTGAAATGGTAAACATAAGAGAACAATGTTCATGGGTTCATATAGATAAAGATAAAGCAACAGCAAAAGCCATGTATATGATCGCTGGAGCTGTCGCTAGGGCAACGTATTTAGAACCTCTTGAAAAAAAAGAAGTAAGTGTTATTCCAAGAGCACTTGTTGTTGGTGGTGGCATTTCTGGTATTCAGGCTGCATTGGAAATCGCGGAGAAGGGTTTCCAGGTGTATCTTGTAGAACGCAACCCAAGTATTGGTGGACGTATGGCACAGCTTGATAAGACGTTTCCAACGCTTGATTGCTCAGCTTGTATTTTAACTCCTAAAATGGTTGATGCAGCACGTCATCCAAATATCGAGCTTTTTACATATTCAGAAATAGAAAGTGTTGATGGATATATTGGTAATTTTAAAGTAAAAATAAAAAAGAAACCACGATATGTAGATATTGAAAAATGTGTAGGTTGTGGAGCTTGTGCAGAGGCTTGTAGACTTCATGCCAGAATTCCAAATGAGTTTGATATGAGCATTGGTAAACGAAGTGCTATCTATGTTCCCTTCCCACAGGCTGTACCCTTAAAATATACTGTAGATCCAAATAATTGTTTAACTCTTAAAACCGGTAAATGTGGTGATCATGCACTTTGTGTAGAAGCATGTGGTGAGAGAGATGCAATAAACTTTAATCAGAAAGAAAAGATAGTTGAGGTTGAAGTCGGAACGATAGTTGTTGCAACAGGCTATGATCTTTTTGATCCGGTTGAAAAGCCAGAATACGGTTATGAGAAATTTGATAATGTGATTACTGGTTTAGAGTTTGAACGAATAGTATCTGCTTCTGGACCAACAGAAGGTCACATTGAAATAAATGGTAAAGAGCCTAAGAAGGTTGTCTTCATTCAGTGTGTTGGTTCAAGAGATAAAGAGAGTAATGAGTATTGTTCTCGCGTGTGTTGTATGTATACTGCAAAACAGGCTCATATGGTGAAGGATAAAATCCCTGACGCTGATTTGATTGTTTATTATACTGATGTTAGAGCTTTCGGTAAGGGTTTCGAAGAATTCTATAACAGAGTACAAGATGAAGGCGTTATTTATAGACGTCGTGAACTTGATGATCCTATTGAGGTTAAAAAGAACGGCAACAAAGTAGTAGTAAAAGCTAAGGGTCATCCTGATGTTGATGCTGACTTGGTAGTACTTGCTACGGCTATAATTCCAAAAAAGGATTCTAAGGAATTTTCTCGTATTTTAAATATTAATCAGAGTGCTGATGGATTCCTATTGGAGGCTCATCCGAAGCTTCGTCCTGTGGATACTTTCACGGATGGTATTTTCCTCGCTGGTTGCTGTCAAAGTCCAAAAGATATTCCTGATGCTGTTGCACAAGCTAGTGGTGCAGCAGTCAGAGCATCTGAACCACTTGCAGCAGGTAAAGTTTTCGTTGAAGCAATCTCAGCAGTAATAGATGAAGATCTATGTAGTGGCTGCAGAGTATGTGAAGAACTGTGTGTTTACTCTGCCTTGGAGTTTGATGAGAAAGATAAGATAATGAAAGTAAATGATGTCATGTGTAAAGGCTGTGGATCTTGTGCTTCGGCTTGTCCTACTGGTGCAATTACTATGAGACATTATGATGTTAAACAGATTCTTGCTCAAATAGGGGGGTTGATACGATGAAGATAGGTGTTTATGTTTGTGAATGTGGAGTTAATATTGCAGCTACAGTTGATGTTGAAAAAGTAGCAGAACATGCAAAATCTCTGCCAAATGTAGCAGTATCCCGTTTTTATAAATACATGTGTTCAGACCCAGGGCAAGAACTTATCAAAAAGGATATTAAAGAGCTGAAACTGGATCGTGTTATTGTTGCATCATGTTCACCTCGGATGCATGAGCCGACATTTAGAGCAGTGCTTGAGGAGTCAGGACTGAACCCATACTGTCTTGAAATGGTCAACATACGAGAGCAATGTTCATGGGTTCATAAGGACAGACAAGGAGCTACAGAAAAGGCAAAATCTTTAGTTGAAGGGGCGGTGGTCCGTGCTTCTCTTTTACAACCACTTGAAAAAAAGTCAGTTGGTGTTACACCAAAAGCCTTGGTAATTGGTGGAGGAATTGCAGGTATACAAGCCGCGCTTGATATTGGAGATATGGGATTTAAAACATACCTAGTTGAGAAAACACCCAGTATCGGCGGGCGTATGGCTCAGCTTGACAAAACGTTTCCAACTATGGATTGTTCTGCTTGTATTTTAACTCCTAAAATGGTTGACGTAGGGAGACATAAAAACATTGATCTTCTAACTTATTCAGAGGTTGTGGATGTCGATGGGTATGTTGGTAACTTCAAAGTAAAAGTTCGTAAAAAACCACGCTATATCGATGTAGAGAAATGCACCGGGTGTGGTGAGTGTGTTGAAGATTGTCCTGTTAATGTAACTGATGAGTTTAACATGGGTCAAGGTGATAGAAAGGCCATCTATATCCCATTTCCTCAGGCAGTTCCGCAAAAATTTACGATTGATAAAATTGGGGAGCCCCCTTGTGTTCATGCATGTCCTGCAGGTGTAAATGCACAAGGGTATGTTGCCCTCATAAAAGAAGGTAAATTCCAGGAGGCACTTGACCTAGTACGTGTGAATAATCCATTCCCTAGTGTCTGTGGGAGGATTTGTACTCATGTTTGTGAAGAAAATTGTAACCGAAATGAAGTTGATGAGCCTGTTGCTGTTAGAGCTTTGAAACGTTTTATTGCTGATTATGAAAAAAAGCATGGACGGAAAATAAAGAAGAAAAAAGAAAGCGAAGAAGAAAAAGAGTTGCCTGGCAAGGGCAGAAAAGTAGCGGTTATTGGAGCAGGTCCTGCTGGTTTAACAGTGGCTCATGATCTTGCTTCATGGGGGTATAAACCCACGGTTTTTGAAGCGTTATCTAAACCTGGAGGTATGCTTAGGGTTGGTGTTCCAAAGTATCGTTTGCCTGAAGAAATTCTCGATTATGATATTAAAAGGATAGAAGAGGATGGAGTAGAAATCAGGACTGGTACTCCTATAGGTCCAGATTTAACATTAAAAGATCTTATGAATGCTGGATATGAAGCAATCTTTCTTGCTATTGGGACTCATAAGAGTAAGAGATTAGGCGTTGAAGGTGAGGATCTTGATGGTGTGATTCATGCGGCTGGTTTCCTACATGATATGGGTATCGGTAAAAAGGTAGATTTCAAAGATAAAATTGTAGCTGTTATCGGCGGTGGAAATGTTGCTATTGATTCGGTTCGTACTGCTGTTCGTCTGGGTGCTAAATCTGCATTTGTTATTTATCGTAGATCTCGTGCAGAAATTCCAGCTAAAAGAGAGGAACTTGCTGAGTGTGAAAAAGAGGGAATTTCATTTTATTATTTGGCAGCTCCTACGAGAATCATTGGTAGAAAGGGTAAGGTTACTGGTATTGAATGTCAACGTATGAAGCTTGGTGAACCTGATGATACTGGGAGACGACGACCTATGCCCATTGAGGGTTCTACGTTTACTTTGGATGCAGATATTGTAATTTCTGCTATTGGTCAGATGTCTGTTTTAACGTCATTGGCTGAGACCCAGGTACAAGTTGAAGTTGGTAAAAAGAACGGGGTTATACCAATTGCAACTGAGAATCTTGATTTAAAAGGAGTTTATGGATTTACTGCTTTCTTAAGAGCGCTTAGTACTGGTAAAAAAATTGAGATTGGAAAACGTATAGCTGTCGTTGGTGGCGGTAACGTTGCAATGGATGTTGCACGTTCAGCTTTAAGAATTGGTGGTAAGGAAATTCATGTTCTCTGTGTTGAGTCTAAAGATGAAATGCCTGCGTTTAAACGAGAGATAGAAGAAGCAATAGAAGAAGGTATCATCATTCATACTCGCCGTATGCCAAAAAGAATTATTGGTACTGGTGGTAAAGCAGTTGGTGTCGAAACACTAAAATGTACACGTGTCTTTGATGAAGACGGTAAGTTTGATCCAGAAGTAGAACCAAATACTGAAGAAATACTTGAAGCAGATAGCGTTATAGTTGCAATTGGTCAAGAGGTAGATTATACACTTTTAAAAGCTGCTGATGGAGTACTTGTCACAAAGAATGGTTTACTCGTTGTAGATGGTATTACTCAGCAAACAAATATTCCAGGTGTTTTTGCTGCTGGTGATGCAGTTTCAGGTCCTGGACTTGTTATTCAGGCTATTGCAAAAGGTCATGAAGCATCGATCTCTATTGATCGGTATTTAAGAGGAGAAAATTTGAAAAAAGGGCGAGTAAAAAAGGAACCTATTGTCGCTCCTCTTCCTGAAAAAGAATATGAGAAACTGGCACGTGTGAAGCTTCCTACTCTTCCAGTAGAAGAAAGAATTCATAACTTCGAAGAAGTAGAACTTGAGATGACAGAGGAAATGGCTATTAAGGAAGCTGAGCGTTGTCTTAGTTGTAATATTTGTTCACTTTGCAGACAATGTGTGGAATCTTGTGAAGCTGATGCAATTTGCCATGATATGGAGGAGAAAATAGTTGACCTAGATGTTGGCGCTATTGTTGTTGCCACAGGTTTTGATTTATATGATCCTACCGAAAAGCCAGAGTATGGATATGGTAAATATGATAATGTGATTACTGGTTTAGAGTTTGAACGAATAGTATCTGCTTCTGGACCAACAGAAGGCCATATTGAAATAAATGGTAAAGAGCCTAAGAAGGTTGTTTTTATTCAATGTGTTGGTTCTCGTGATAAACAAAGTAATGAGTATTGTTCTCGTGTATGTTGTATGTACACTGCGAAGCAGGCTCACATGGTTAGAGACAAAATCCCAAATTCGGAATTGATTGTTTATTATACTGATGTTAGAGCTTTCGGTAAAGGATTCGAAGAATTCTACAATAGGGTACAAGGCGAAGATGTCACATACCGAAGAAGAGAGCTCGCTGATCCTATTGAAGTAAAAAAGAAAGGTAGTAAAGTTGTAGTTAAGGCCAAAGGTCATCCTGATGTTGAGGCTGACTTGGTTGTGCTTGCGACGGGTATTGTTCCACGTGAAGATACAAAGGAGCTTACAAGGTTGTTGAATATTAATCAGAGTGCCGATGGATTCCTCTTGGAGGCTCATCCGAAGCTTCGTCCTGTGGATACATTTACTGATGGTATTTTCCTAGCAGGTTGCTGCCAAAGTCCGAAAGACGTCCCTGATACTGTTGCACAGGCGAGTGGTGCAGCTTCTAGAGTGTGCAATATACTTTCTAAAAAACAACTAATGATTGAGGCAACTGTTGCAAATGTTGACGAAGAGCTATGTCGTGGTTGTGGTTTCTGTGTAGAGGCCTGTCCATATAAAGCTATTGAACTTAAAGAAATTGATCGTTTCGGTAATAAAGTAATAGTAGCAACTGTAAATGAAGCGCTGTGCAAAGGATGTGGTTCATGTTCTGCAGCTTGTCTCAATGGTGCTATTAGTCATCTTGGTTTCACTGATGGGCAGATTCTTGCTATGATTAAAGCTTTAGGAAAATAGCCATTGCATTGTATAATAGGAGGCATAAAAAATGAAAATAGCAATAAGTGCAACTGGAAGAAATATAGAAAGTAATATAGACACAACATTTGGGAGAGCACCTTTTTTCTTGATTGTAGATACAAAAACCAAAGAAGTAAAAGTAATTGTGAATAAAGTAGGAGACCGCCCAAGTGGGGTGGGAGTTACAGTCGGGAATATACTCGCAAATGAAGAAATAGATGCTGTTATAACTACCGATATTGGACCATTTGCATTTGAAACATTTGAACAATGTGGAATAAGGATTTATCGGGGAGAAGGTAAAATAAACGATGCTATCCAACAATTTACAGAAGGGAAACTATCAGAAATAACAAAAGCAACAGTACCCAGGTATATAGGTTTGAAGCGAAAAAAATGAAAAAAGACATATCATAGAAAATTTAAATACATATACTGCTGCAACAATAACTTTTGTAAATTCCATAAGACATTTGTGACGAGAAGGGGACGGTAAAATGAATGGTAATAAAAAATTCAAAGAAATCTATGATAAATTTGGCGGGAGTTATGGCGATCTTATTATAGAACATCTTAGGGTGCTTAAAGAATTAGAAAAATGCCGTAAGATGCTTCGTCAACAAACAAGTAAGAGAGAAAAGAGATAAAAATGAAATATTGTAAAAAATGCGGTTGGTTGATGGAATATAGACCTCGTTCCTTTCAAGAGCACATCAAGGAGATTATAGGAGAACAAAATAAAAGAGGATATTGGAAATGCCCTAATTGTGGTTCTATAAAAAACAGTAAAAATACGAAGAAGGGTTAAAGTGAAAAATGAAGTGAAAAGAATAGCGTTTGGCCCTGTTCCTTCAAGACGTCTGGGACAAAGTTTGGGAATAAACGATTATATTTCAAGATAAATTATCAAATGAATGGATAATATGATATATATTGGAATTTTTAAACGTAAGGATGATAAACCTGGTTTCGATCAGAAGATTCATTCAGTTAAAGAATGGCCGGATCATGTTGTAACTCTTGAAGGAAATAATTTCAACAAGTTTATTGAGAAATATCCATTATTTATAGTGGATTTTTGGGCTCCATGGTGTGCTCCATGTCGGATAATTGCCCCACGAATTAGACGATTATCAAAGATTTACAAGGGAAAAGTAGCATTTGGTAAACTTGATACCCAGAAAAATCAAGATATTGCTAAACAATACAAGATTATGGGGATTCCTCATTTAGTGTTTTTTCGTTACGGGAAAAAAGTCACTAGTATAACTGGTGTGAGATCCATCGGTGACCTCAAAGATACAGTGGATGATCTCTTAAAGAGATTATAATGTTAAAAAATGGTTCAGGTAGAGAGAACAATGCAATTGGAGATTCAGGATTTAAATACGGAGATAGGGAGATGCAACAAATGTAGACTTGCCGAGACTTGGATACATGCTCTTTGTGGTGAGGGGAACCTCGATGCTAGGATCATGCTTATTGCCCATGTCACTGTACTCAGCATAAACGAGAGATAAAAGAGCTCTATCCGCAGACGTATGCTGAGGGTGGTGTAGGAAGGATAATTGAAATTTAGGTAAAGGCATGAACATGGATTATATAAAGAAATGGTTTGGTCAAATGGGCGAGATTTTTTTGATAGATGTTGGTATTGAACAGAATCAGATCGTTATGGATTTTGGTTGTGGAAAGGGTAATTATACGATTCCAGTAGCAATGGTAGTTGGAGAGGGAGGAAGGGTCTATGCTGTTGATAAAAACAAGGAATCTTTGGATGAATTGATGCAAAGATCTGAAAAGATAGGGTTGAAGAATATTGAGAGAATAGATGTACCAGAAGGAATAAAAGTGCCTTTGCAAGAGGAATCCGTTGATGTGGTTTTGCTTTATGATGTTATACATCTAGTGGATAATAGAAAGGAGTTGCTGGCTGAAATGTGTCGGGTTTCGAAACCAAATGCTCTTATTTCAGTTTACCCAAAACATCATCAGAAGGATATGAATATGGAACTTGATGATGTTAAGGAGGAGATAGAAGCTGCAGGTTTTGGTTTTGAAAGAATGTTCTATAAAACATTGATGCATGACAATTATTTTGAACAAGGCCATGTTTTGAATTTTAGAAAATAATGATAAAAGAAAACGAAGTCGAGAAGTATTTAGATTTCTACAGCAATAAGTTTGGTAGGGAGGTACTTGAAAAAGAACTGGAATTTGTTGAATCAAAGTTGAAAGATTGTAAAAACGTATTAAGCATTGGCTGTGGTCCTGCATTTTTAGAAGCAAGACTTCACCAACTTCATCCAGAAATAGATATTACTGGTTTAGACAACTCGAAAGAGATGATTGTTCAGGCTTCTAAGGCAATTCATTTAGAATATGGGGATGTTCAGCATCTTGAGTTTGATGACAACATCTTTGATGCTGTTTTGTATGTTACATCTTTGGAGTTTATTGAGGATTATAAGAAAGCGATAGAAGAAACCTGGAGGGTTCTTAAATCAAAAGGCAGGATTCTCATTCTCATGTTAAATCCTAATTCAGATTTTTTTAAAGATGAATACAGCGATAGAAACTCTTATATTGGGAAGAACATGAGGCATAGGAATATTATGGAAATAAAAAAGGTTATTTCTCGTTATTTTTTCATAGAAAACGAGGAGTATTTTCTTGGTATAAAAGAACGGAAAATAGTTGATAGTGATAATCCAAAACTAGCGAGCCTCTACGTTTTGGAGGGAATAAAATATGACGAATGAAGGAAAAATGATAGCATTGCATCCAATTGGAGTAATCCATTCACCCTATAAAGCGAGTAAAGATATTCCTATACAGGGAAGGTTTAAGGATGATGTGGAGGCATGGGTAGAACTGAAAGATGAATATGTAAAAGGCTTAAAGGATTTAGATGAATTCAGCCATTGCATACTTCTATATTATTTTCATAAGTCAGATAAGGAAAATATTGAAGGTAAACCATTTCTTGAAGAGGATAAACATGGGATATTTGCAATAAGAAGTCCTCACCGTCCGAATCATATAGGGCTTTCAGTTGTGAAAATCCAACGGATTCAAAGAAACAAGTTGTATTTTTCTGAGGTGGATATGATAGATGGGACACCCATCATTGATATAAAACCCTATGTAAAGTATTTTGACAGTCGAGAGAATGTTGTTTCTGGCTGGTTGGATAAACACTTTAAAAATGGAAAAATACCAAATAAAACCATCATTGAATGACTCCAAAAAATAATACTAACGGTATTTGATAAATTTTGAAAAAAATTAAAAAGTGTCCTGGCACTTTGCCAGTGTGAAAACAGCCAAAGTTTCATCTATTATTTATAATCTATATGGATAACTGGAGTCTATCGTAGTAGTTATAGTATTATCTGCATCCAATATCTTTGAGAGCTTGGGTGTAGATATACTATAGTCACCAAATAGATAAATAAGATGCTCGGATAAAAGTCGTTTTACCAATTTTCTTCTGATTTCATTGGTGTCCTAACGTAAAAACTTATCATAACCTTATTTTTGAAAAAAAAATTGGGAATTTTTGTTGAAAAAAAGGGGTTAAAGGTTACGTGTTTATTTTTTCTCTTTTATTTTTTCTGTTTCCCTCTTCAATTTTCTCAAGCTTCATCATTAATTTACCAATTTTTTTTACTGCAGATCTGTAATCCTCATCTGTCTGCATTTCTTGATATGTTTTATTTGTTTTTTCTTCGCTTGTTTCCAATAATAGTTTATCTATTTTTTTTTGTATAGATTCATATTCTTTATTCACTTTTTCACTACCTTCTATCTTCGCTTTGCTATCCTATGTCGTGTTACTTTCTAACACTAATTCTATATAAACCCTTTGTGTCAAAATGTCAAAATGAAAAAATCATACCTTCAGAACGCTGTTTCTACCACATTCAATTTATATCCCTTTCTTGTCACAAATGTCTTATAAAATTTACAAAGATTATTATTGCAATAATATATGAATTTAAATTTTCCATGCTGTGTCATAGTATGTCCACATTCATTGCAAACCACTTTTTTCATTTATTCAACAGCCCTTTTCAATTCACCGCCTTATTAGCATATTGAATCCCATACTAAATCAAGTACATTTTTCACTTTTAGTTTTCCTCCGTTTTTATCAGCTGCATTCATGATGTTTAATTCACAGGTTGGACATAGAGTTACTAGAGTCTTTACTCCTGTATCGAGAGCTTGATTCATACGTTTTTCAGCTAGTCTTTCAGCAAGTGGTTTATCAGTGACAAGTACTCCACCCCCGCCACCACAGCATTCTGCTTGTTTACCATTGGTTTCCATCTCTATCACTTCTACACCTATTTGTTTTAGTATCTCTCTGGGTTCATCAACCATGCCCATGCCTCTTGCGACATTACAAGGGTCATGGTATGTTACTTTTAATCCCAATTTCTTTGGGTTATACTGAGGTAATTTTTCTGCGATTGTCTCAATCACGTATTTGGGCTTGAGATCTGGGTAGGCTTTCTTGATAAAAAACGCACAGGTTGTGCAGAGACATATGAATTCTTTGTAAGGGAAACGCTTGTTGAACTCTTTTTTATGCGCAGCAAAATCATCTTTATAACCTAAGACTGCAAATGGCATACCACAACAGTTTTCTTCTACTACCTTTGGTTTTATACCAAGTTTTTTAAGTATTTCAAGATACTTTTTTGCATCATCTGTTCTCTCAAGAAAACGACATCCAAGGAGGACTGGCGTTTCTCCTTTTTGGATGGGGGGTTCAATTTCTTTCCCAAAAATATTTCCTGTCTGTTTAATTTTATTCAGGAGACCTTTATGTGCCTCATACTCAAATCCTGCACTTACAAGATCTGCTCTTGCAGCAGTTAAAATATCTGGAATTGATACATTTGCTGAACATCTTTCCATGCAATCTTTGCAATAAGTGCACTGGTATATTTTATCTGCAACATACTGAGAAGGTTCAAGTTGTCCTGTAAGAAGTCCATAAGAAAGGATAACCTTACCACGTGCTCCATCTGCTTCCCATCTGAGATCTTTAAATACCGGGCATCCTTCAAAACAATAAGCACATCGTATGCATCTGTTCATATCATTTTCCCAATCTTTCAAATATTTTGCTTCCATCCTCAAGATATCACCTCATATGCGTCATCTCATTTTTTAACCAAAAAATTTTTCTCATTATAATTTTTAATAGCTTTCTGTAAGGCGTTAATAGCAAGAATGATACAATGATGATGTTCTATAGGAAGACCCTCTAAAGCCTCTATAAATTGTGAACTAGAAATATCATTTGCTTCTTGGGGGGTTTTGCCCTTAATTATTTTTGTCAAAATGCTACCACAAGCAATCGTTGCACCACAGCCATCTGTCCAGAAAAACGCCTGTTTTATTTTCAGTTTTTCAATTTTTAAACTTATCTTCATGGTGTCGCCGCATGGTCCTTTTATTTTTCCCACTGCATCAGGATCATCTAAAACACCAAAATTACTTGGATTCCTATATTCACGAATAACAACTTTGGAATATGTTTGTTCCTCTCCATATTCGATTTTCCGTTGAAGCTCTTCCAGTAGCTTTACAAAATTATCATCAGTCATTCTTCTAATCTCCCTCTTATATTACCCCACATGTCAATAATCATATTAGAAAAATTACCCTTTGTATATTCAACCACAGTTTTTTCATGAATCATAGCCTCTGTTACAATATTATCATAAGGGAGTTTCCCAACAATGTCTATGTTGTTACTTTTACAATAGTGCTCAATTTTTTCTGTATTATCCAAGTTGATATCGTACTTATTAATACAAACAACAGCAGGAATTTCAAAATGATACGCCACACCAAGTATCCGTTCCAAATCATGGATGGCAGAAAGAGTCGGTTCAGTAACAACCAAAATAAGATCAACACCAGAAATAGAAGATATAACAGGACACCCGATACCCGGCGGACCATCAATAACAATCAGGTCTTTCTTTTTCTTCTCAGCAAGTGTTTTTGCGTTATTTCTCACAACAGTTACTAGTTTTCCAGATGCTTCCTCAGCTGTTTTCAATACAGCATGAGACATCGGTCCAAAGCGGGTCTCAGAAATATACGCAAAACCCGAATCCCTATCAACCATGTGAACAGCATCAACAGGACACACATACTCACAGACACCACATCCCTCACAAGACTCCTTGATCAGATTTATTTCTTCATCAATCGCTCCAAATCGACAGTACTCATAACATTTTTTACAGTCAATACATAGTTCTTTGTCAATAAATGCAATTTTCAACCCATGAAACCCCATAGTTTTTCTGATATCAGGTTTAAGAATAAGATGAAGATCAGCAGCATCAACATCACAATCAGCAAGTACCGCATTATCTGCAAGAGAGGCAAACGCCGCAGTAATAGATGTTTTACCCGTACCACCTTTCCCACTTATTATGGTAAGCTGCTTCATCGTTCTATCTCCCCTTGTATCTGTTTGAAAAGCTTAATAAATTCTTCACGCCAAACCGATATTTCATTTACAAATGGTATGCCTTTAGAATAAAGCTGGGCAATTTCTCCACTATGAGGAATCTTCATAAGAACAGGAATCTTCTCATTCCTACAGTGAAGTTCAACTTTTTTATCACCAACCCCATCGCGATTGATAATCACTCCAAATGGAATATACAGATGTTTTACAACCTCAACTGCAAGTTTCAAGTCATGGAGACCAAACGGTGTTGGTTCTGTCACCAGTATGCAATAATCAGAGCCGCGTATCGTTTCGATAACTGGACACGAAGTCCCTGGCGGGGCATCCAAAATAACCTCTTTACTATTGTTAACCTTCTTTTTGAGTGCCTTTATCACCGGAAGGGCCATGGCCTCTCCAACATTTAATATCCCATGGTAGAAATCCAGTCCTTTTGCATGGCCATGTTCGATCCGTCCTATCGCTCTTTCTCGGTAACTGATTGCATCCTTTGGACAAACCAGTTTACAGCCACCGCAGGAATGACACAATTCGGGAAACACAAGCACCTTTGATGGAACAACAGCCAAAGCATTATACATACAGAACTCAGAACACTTGCCACAATAGTCACATTTCTCCTTATCAATCTCCGGAATCATTATCGTAACATCTTCACTTTTCTCCATTTTAGCATTCAGGAATATGTTCGCATTCGGCTCTTCAACATCGCAGTCCAGTAATTGTACATTTCCAAGGCTCAATGCCATATTAATCGCTATAGTGGTTTTGCCTGTACCGCCTTTTCCACTTGCAACTGCAATGTTCATATTATTTTTCCATCTCCAATGATTCTAGTCTATCTCTTTGAGAGAATTTGGAAACCTCTTTCTAGCAAGATCTGAGTATATTTTCTTATATTTAGCCCATTGTTTTTCATATTCCAAAGAAATCTCTGATACTACTTTTGCGGGTATACCCACCGCGATCGTCTTGTTTGGAATCTTTTGTTTGTTTTTCACGACAGCACCCTCAGCAACCACAGCCCATTCCCCAATCTCTGCCCAATCGCTGACAATAGCGCCCATGCCGATTACTGCCCAATCGTGTATAGTGGCATTATGAATTATAGAAGCGTGGCCTATTGTTACATAATTACCTATATTGGTTATATCGTCTGGTCTTGCATGAATAACAACGTTCTCTTCAACAGCAGTATTGTCTCCGATTCTTATAGAACCATAATCCCCCCGAATTCTAGCTCCAGGCCCAATATAACAATTTTCCCCTATAACCACATCGCCAATTACATCTGCAGACTTAAAAATAAATGTACCCTTCCCAATGCTTGGTTTCTTATTTTCGAATTCATAGATTGACATTTAGGATTCCCCCATCATAATATAACTATCCATCACTAATTTAACGTATGGAGACATCTTCTTGTGAGATCACGGTGAATACCCATTTGTCAGTGACAGATCAGATACTTTGATTTTTAGGTTTATCACTCAATGACAATGACCGTGATGGTGTTCATCTCGAAAGGCATGCTTCCCACAGGCGTCATCCATACTAGCCTTTTGAAGCCTTCCTTGTTTGAACGCTTCGATCGCATCTTTTACAGTCCCAGATGCACCAATATATACGTTGATGCTTAACTCTTCAAACATCATGATTGCCCGTCTTCCAAGTCCACGGCAAACCATAACGTTGACTCCTTCTCTTGCCATAATCTCTGGAGGATTC
This sequence comes from Thermoplasmatota archaeon, assembly GCA_030619765.1. Lineage (GTDB taxonomy): Archaea > Thermoplasmatota > E2 > DHVEG-1 > DHVEG-1 > JAGLML01. The sequence continues at coordinate 27,440 of JAUXAU010000010.1, read as the reverse complement.
CCCTGTCCACCCATATGCTCACTCGTGTTTGGAATCACTTTAACTTCATTCGTATCAAGATCTACTACAGTATATGTAGGTACTCTACCGAAATGCTCACCAACAAGATCATCTAACCCATTTTCGCCTATAGTCGGTATACATATTTTCATAGATTTCTACCTCTTCCAAAACCTCTATCCATTCCGCCCATTCCAAAATGACTGCTCACACTCGCGGCTTCTGTCTCTTTTAGTTCTCCTTTTTTGTATTTCTCAACTGCTTCTTTTATAGTTCCACTTGCTCCTGTAAATACTTTTACTGCCGCTGCAGATAGAGTTTGAAATGCATTCGGCCCTATATTACCAGTGATTACTGCTTTTATCCCTGCTTTTGCCACTGTTTGAGCCGCCTGTATCCCAGCACCACCAGAAGCCATTGCACTCTCATTTGAAATAGATTCAAAATTCATGGTGTCTGTATCTACAATTAAGAAATATTGACATCGTCCGAATCTTGGGTCAACTTGTGCATTTAAATCTTTCCCTGTTGATGAGATTCCAATTTTCATATTTTTTCACCTCTTCTATCTTAACTTTCCTCCTAACAACTATATGGTATTTTATGCTCTTGTCATAGGGCTACCACATTTCGGGCATTTCTTATTGTAACAAGGCGCACCCAACTGATGTGGTTCTCTATGTCCACAGTTTGGACATCTACATTCGCCACCGGGACCCTGGGCAAAACCGCCGCCTAGACCACGCCCTTGTCCTTGTCCTCTTCCGCGACCGCTTCCAGCTACAGGTCCTTGTCCATCTGGTCCTGTTCCATCTCCACCTGGCATATTTTATTTCACCTCTTTTTATTTACAATTTTCTCAATATTTTCTACTACATCTAAAAATGCTTTAGCAGCATCTGATTCTGCATTTTTAATAATAAAAGGTTCTCCAGAATCTCCCATGTTTACTATTTCTGGATCTATGGGAATTCCTCCAAGAAAAGGAATCTTGAAATCCATCGATGCTTTTTTGCCTCCACCTGTTTTAAAAATGTCGATAGCCTTGCCGCAGTGAGGACACTTAAAACCACTCATATTTTCGATAATACCAATTACTGGCATATTCATTTTCTTTACAAAATTGATGGATTTTCTTACACTAAGCAGTGCTACATCCTGCGGTGTAGTTACAACGATTGCTCCATCGCTATCTGGTATCAGTTGTGCTATACTCAACGGCTCATCACCTGTTCCTGGGGGTAAATCAATAATTAGATAATCTAGATCCCCCCAGTTTACATCTCCGATAAACTGTTTAATTGCAGCCATCTTCAAAGGTCCACGCCAAATAACCGGCGAATCTCTATCTTGTAGGAGAAATCCCATTGACATAACCTTCAATTTTGGTAACGCAAAAACTGGATTTATGCCAGTTTCAGAAGACTCAGGTTTCTTATCCTCAACACCAAGTATTTTAGGGATACTAGGGCCATGCATATCGCCATCTAGCAATCCTACATTGTATCCTTTTTCTGATAGCGAGAGTGCAAGATTTGCGGACACTGTACTTTTACCGACACCGCCTTTTCCACTTAGCACGACAAGCTTATGCTTTATATTGCTCAAGCTTTTTTTAATCTTAGAATCGTCATATCCTTTTTTTTCCATGTTTTCCCTCGGTTGTTTTTCAATATTAATCTGAAAGAAAGGCAAGAGAAAGAAGCATCCTTCTTAAACTTTTTTAAGGTGCTTCCCTTTTTTCTTTAGAGAGATCTTGGAGCCTTTCTTTTATGGCCTTGAGTTCCTCCTCTAGACCTTTAACCATGTCTTCAAGGTAGGCTTTTTCCTCTTCTCTGCTTGGTTCGGGTGATACTTGTTGCTGGTATGGGGGATAATATGGTGCTGGTTCATAATATGGTTCTGGGTAATATCCTCTGCCCCAAAAGCCTCTACCACGACCCCGGTATCCTCGTCCATAGCCTCTGCCGTAGCCAAACCCTTGTCCATATCCTAGAACGCCGGGATTCGCATATCCTGGCCCTGGGTAACCTGCGCAGTACCCTGCTGCTCTACCTGTTCTTGGCCCCAGACCTCTTGGCCCTGTTCTGTCGCCACCTGGCATATCTTTTTACCTCCTTTCTTATTTTAGAATATAATCTCCACCTTCGATACGAATTTCATATCCGTTTACCAACGCATTTATCACTTTTTTGCGTGCACGTTGTAGATCATTCCACAGTGTTTTACGTGATACTCCCATCATTGCTGCTGCCTCTTCTTGTGTGAGATCTTCAAGATCAACTAGTCGAAGTGCTTCAAGTTCTTCTACGGTTAGAAGAGTTGTATTGATATGATCTTGTGGTTGTCCGTGTGGTCTAAAGTACGTCGTTTGAGGGAGCTGTTCAATCCATCTTCTTCCACGGCATCTTCCACGTCGTCTTCCATATCCATGACCGCATCTAGGCATATTTTACATTCCTATATATTACTCATATGAGAACTATTATATATAGTTTTCTATAACATCTAGGGATACTGCCAAAATAAGCACTTCTATATCTTAGAAAGAACGATATATACTAAACACATCCTTCAATAAACCTGTTTATATTATGAAACTATCTTCTCGTTTATTTGTAAATTGATTTGCCGTGTGAGTCCATTGCCACAACTAATGGTCCAAATTCTTTTACCTTAAATATCCAAACTGCTTCTGGCATTCCTAGCTCATCAAGCCAGTAAACAGCTGGAACGTCTTCAACCCTATCCGCAGCAAGTGCACCTGCTCCACCAGTATATGCTGTGTATACACCACCGTATTTCTGTAATGCTTTTTCAGTCCTTTCACCCATACCGCCTTTACCAATAATAATGTTTATACCATATTTTTCCATGAATTTATCTTCGAAGATCTCCATTCGGCTGCTTGTCGTAGGGCCTGCCGATACCGCCTTCCATTTGCCGTTTTCTTTTTTCATGAGTGGCCCACAATGAAATAGTGCCATTTCTGATGGATTAAAAGCTAGGTTATCTTTGTCTTTTTCAAGCATAATGTGGTGTGCTTCATCCCTCGCTGTGAAGATTTTACCTGTGACGTAAATTATATCTCCAACATGTAACTTTCTTATCTTCTCGGTGCTAACCGGTACATCAAAATGGTATTCCATTTATTTTACCTCCCAAGTCCCATCTGAATGGATGACCATATTTGCTCTTCTATCAGCCCAACACTGCACGACGATACCAACCGGTAGACTTGCAGGATGTCTATGTGCCTTTTCAACATGAACATCTAAAACAGTGGTTTTTCCTCCTAGTCCCATAGGGCCTATGCCGCTTTTATTAATTCTCTCAATGAGTTCTTTTTCAATTGCTGCAATGGTTTTATCCTTATGGCGAACACCAACTGGTCTTAGTAAAGCCTTTTTTCCAAGCTTCAGTGAAAGATCTGCACCTCCACCAATACCAACACCCACAATAGTAGGTGGACATGGATTTCCTCCCGCCTTTATCATCTCATCGACAACAAAATCCTTTGCACCTTCGATGCCAACACCGGGTTTGAGCATTCCGAGTTTGCTCATGTTTTCACTTCCGCCACCTTTAGGGAACGCCGTTATATGAACATCATTTCCATCAATGAAATCCCAAGTAATATATGGTATTTGCTCACCAGTATTGTCTCCTTGATTCTTGCCTGTAAATGGATCTACAGTATTGGGACGTATAGGGATTTCTTTTGTTGCTTTTTTTACTCCATTTGTAATCCATTCTTTTAATTTATTGATGTATGGAAAATCTATACCAACACTGACAAAAAATGTCTGTATTCCAGTATCCTGACACATAGGGCGGCCTGACTTTCTTGCCAAGTCTATATTTTTGAGAATGGTTTCTATCTGAGTCTTTGCCACTCCCTGCTCAATTTCATACGCGTGTTTAAGAGCATTAACAACATCACTTGGCAGCTCAGTTTCTGCTTTTTTTATTAGTGTAACTATGCCACCTTCTATACTTTTCTTTTCCATGTTAACAAGCCTTCTTTGGCAAGGATATAGAGTTTTTGTTTTAGTATTTTCTCACAGGTTTGCCAAAAATTTCTTTATAATATATATAGATAATATCAACTTATTTTATATATGGGTGGTATATTACGGGTCTTGCAGGGTTGCAAAGCCATGTCAAAGACGTTTGCCATTGAACCTGATGTAGAAGTGTTACAAGAGAACGTTATACATAATCCAAACGATGAATTTTTTATAGACTTTCTGAAACCATATTATGTGTTCACAAAAGATGGTCAATACCTCTTTGGATCGACACAACCGGGACGCCGTCCAGATAGAGCATTTTATATGGTTCCTGAAAACTATAAGCTGGGTAAAAAGCAGAGAAAGTTTGACACAAAGATTGGAGAGAAGATCTATGAAGTTGCCGCAAAATATCTAAAAGAGAGAAAACCAAAACTCATCGTTCAAGAGGGCATTCAAGGAGAAGAATGCTACAAGGTTGGACTACGTATTACTATCAGTGTAAAAAACCCCCATAACGGATATATCGCTTGGATGGGGAATCTCATGATATTTCCTCCAGAAGAAGATATGCATATTGATTGTTGGAACTATATTATACAGGAAAAACTCCCTGACAAATATGTCAAGGAGATTCAAAGTGTCTGGCCAGAGTATGATCCAGATGTTCCATTAACACTTTATGATTTTACTGAGATAGATAACAATATTAGACGGGTTCTTAGTCTCGGTGTTGATTATTTTGGAGGGGCGTTTAAAAAACCAAATCTGACGATGGTGTGGAATAAAGCTGAAGCAGATGGCTTAGTTACTTATCATGCGGGTTGTACATCTGACCGTGTTTTGAAGGGGTTAAGCGGTACAGGAAAGACTACATTAACGGTTGGGCCGAAATTAGAACAAGACGATGCGTGTTTGGGTAAACCAATTCTTAATGACAATGGTAAAATCTCTTCGGTGAAGTTGATTGGTTTAGAGGCAGCTAGTTTTGCAAAATCTGAAGGGCTGAACCAGTATAGTCCTGAGTATCCTGGATTGATGAAATCCCGTGAGACGGATGAAACCGGAAAGAGACCCATTGTTCTTGCAATGAATATCGACTGTGAAGGCGTAGAATACGTATACAAGGATATCAAAGGCTATAAGGTTAAAGTTCCACAGAAAATACCTGGAGAAAAAGTTGGTTCTTTGCAATGTACAAAATATGAAAAAAGTGGAACCACTAACGGCAGGTTTATCTTTTTATTTAGTGAGTTGAATCCGGGGTGGGGAAGCGGTCGGGAGAAATGGCTAAAGGCAGAAGCGCTGAGTTTTAAGAAATATGATATCTTGGAACCTATCTTTAGAGTGGTTGACCCAACGATGGCAGTTGCTCTTGATAGCGCTTGTGAAAGTATTATAACTTCTGCGATATCTGCTCAAAAACCTGGAACAAGAGTTCGATCTTATGCTGCTACTGATTTTATGGCACGGGAACAATCACATCAAGCAATTTTGAAGTTAAAGATGTATAATGATATGGGTTTAGACACTGATGGGAAACTAGTCTTTTTCATTAACAATGCAGGTTTTGTCGGCGAATATGATTTTGATGGGAAACAAATAAGAAAACTTGATGAAAAAGGAAAACCCATACCTATGAGGAACAGAGAAACTGGTGAGATACTTAAAAATGAACTCGGCGAAATTAAGTATGAAGGTCGGGGTGAAGGAATCAAGGTAGCGGATTCAAAGCGACTGATAGACCTTGTGGAACATAGGAAGATTAAAAATTGGATAAAACACCCAGTATTTGGTTATTTAATACCAGATCCTACTGAGCTTGAAGAAAAACACGATATGATAAATTTCGGGAAACGATTCAATCTATTAAACTACTATACTCCAAAACAATATTTAGAATTCATTAAAAGAGATATCAAAGAACGGACAGAGTTCCTTGAGGATTTGTTCAAAGGACAAGAGGAGGAGGAACAATTGAAAGATATTATCTACATCTGGAAAAAACGTAAACTGCCAACAGAAGAAAAAATCAAGGAATTTTACGAAACCTATTACAAAAAGAATTAAGTACTGTTATAACTTATTGATTAAGAGGTGATTTATAAAATGGGGATTTATAAGATAATAGACATAGTTGGTACATCGGAAAAAGGCTTTGCAGATGCTGCAAAAAATGCTGTAGTTGAAGCTGCAAAAACTGTAAAGAAAATACGACGAGCAGAGGTTACAAAATTTGATATTAAAGTAGAAAACGATAGACCCACTCTTTACAGAGCGGAAATGAAAATATCCTTTGAAATTGAGAGATAAGGATTCTTCTTTTTCATCTTATTTTTTCAAATTAACGGTACGGTGAGACTTCCTGAGGGCATCACTACAGTTCTAGGTTTTTTACCTTTTTTCTTGATTACTTCTACAGCATCATCTACAGCAAACTGGATATCTGAGTAAGGTTTCAACTGAGATTTTTTAATGATTTCATCATCGAGATCAGTGACTGCCCACATCTGAGCTCGTATTCCAATCTGTGCCATTTTTGCAGCTTTATGATATCCAAGTTTATACTCACTGCCAAGTATGTCAAGAATTCTCTGGGGGGAATCTGCTTTGCCTAGTAGTTCAAGAAAAGCGTCTTCTCCAACACCATCACGACATTTGGATACAAGAATGATAATACCATCATCCTCTAAGGCTAGTTTACCATTATCAAGCGCCTTTTGAGATTGATAAAGATCGATATCCATAGGATATGGTGCGGCTGATATGACAATGTTACCCTTTTGTTTTAATGGTACACAAAATACCTGATGAGCATATTCAATAGCCGCATCAAAAGATTTAATCAAATCACCAGCAGTAACAGCATATAACTTATGATCACCTGTAAGAATAGTTTGTATTGAAAAAACATTGAGGTCCTTTAAAACATTCATTGCATCAATCATATCTTCATTAACTGGGTTGCCGTCAAGAGCAAGAGAACATGCATCGTCACTAAGAGCAAGTTTATGATTCATCTCAATTGTTTTATATGAGGCCACACCTGGGAGAAACGATTTACGCCCGCCTGTGTAACCCGCAAAATAATGTGGTTCAACGCTACCAATAACAAGGATATTACCGTATTCTGGTACTAATTTGTTTATATACATTTCAGTTCCATTTTTTGATTTACCCAGATAAGTCATATCCTCATCTCTACGAGCATCATGAGCATAAACCCTCCTTCTAAAAACTTCATAGGTATCTCCAAAAATAAACCTGTATTCCTCTTCAGTAGGAACTCGATGAACACCGGTTGCTACAAGAAACTTAACATCAGGATGAGAAGAAAGAACAGGCAAAAGATAACTTAGAATTTTAGAAGTAGGAGTCGGTCTTGTAGCATCATTAACAATTACAAGCAGCCTATCAGCATTTTCAGCAAACTCATCATAAGATTCAAAACCAATAGGATTTTCTAAAGCATCTTCAATTAATTTATCTTGATCTTTAATTGAGACTTTATTAGGAATTAGGATCTCACAATCTTCGGGAACATTTACTTTAACATTCTCTTTTCCATATGGAATATCAACCTGCATTTGTCTCCCTCAAATTCACTGATTAATGTTTATCGTGAATAGACAATCCCCTAATATATTTATATGGCGCGTGGCATTCTCGAGGCAAATGAAAAACTTCCATGTTGCAATTATCGGCGGAGGCGTAATAGGCTCTTCAATTGCATGGGAATTATCAAAATATAAACTGGATGTTGTGGTTTTTGAAAAAGGAAGCGATGTCGCTTCTGAGACAAGTAAAGCAAACAGCGGTGTTATTCATAGCGGAATAAATTCTCCACCATCTTCTTTGAAAGCTCGTTATTGTGTTGAGGGTAATAAAATATTACAGTCACTAGCCAATGAGCTAGGTTTCCCCCTGCAATGGGTTGGAAAATATGTTATCGCTAAAAATGAAGAAGAGACAAAAGAACTTGAACGTCTTAAAAAAGTCGGCATAGATAACGGTGTCCCTGGCTTGGAGATAAAAAATGGAACAGAGGTTACCGAGCCCAATGTTTCATGTTTTGCTGCATTATGGGTTCCCACTGCAGGTATTGTTTCACCTTATAAGTTTACGATGGCTCTTGCTGAAAACGCTGCAGAAAATAATGTTAAATTTTTACTTGAGGCAAAAGTAACTAACCTAAAGAAACAAAAAGATGGTTTTATAATAAAAACCAGCAAGGGTGATTTCCAATCTCCATTAATAGTAAATGCTGCTGGTTTGAACTGTAGAGAAATAGTCTCCATGGTTGAGGAACCAGATTTCCAGGTTTATCCATGTCGTGGAGAATATTTGGTTTTAGATAAAAAACACAGTTCACTACTAAATTCTATGATTTATCCTGTACCACCAAAAGAACTTGGTGTCTTGGGCATTCATATCACTCCAACAATTGAAGGCAATATTCTCCTTGGCCCTAGTGCTGAGTTTATTGATAATGCAGAGAACAAAAAAACAACAAGAGAAATGATGAAAAATCTACTTAATGAGGCGAAGGAAATTATCCCTGCAATACCAGATAAAGCAGTGATCAATGCATACTCTGGGATTCGTTGTAAGCTTGCTTCGCCAGAAGATGGGGGATGGGCTGATTATAGGATTGAAGAAAGCAAGCAGACATCTGGTTTAATTAGTCTTTTGGGAATAGAATCACCTGGTCTTACTGGTGCTCCTGCTATTGCAAAAGAAGTTGCAAGAATGATTTCTCAATCTATTGAGTTGAAATCTAAAGATAATTTTAAGTTTGCAAGAACGAAAAGAAAACGTTTCTCTGAAATGTCTGCAAAAGAACAATCAGATTTAATTAAAAAAGATGAACGATGGGGAAGAATTGTTTGTAGGTGTGAACAGATTACCGAAAGGGAAGTAATAGACGCTCTTTCAAATCCTCTTGGAGCAAAAACTCTATCATCTGTCAAATATCGTTGCCGGGCAGGAATGGGCAGATGTCAAGGAGGGTTTTGCACTCAACACATTGTGAGAATTATGGAAGAACAGTTTAACATGGATGTTAAAAACATAAAACTGAGATCACCTGATTCCAATCTTTTCTATGGTAGAACCAGAGAGGTGAGAGATGATTAATCAGGATGTGGATGTGGCAGTTATTGGCAGTGGGCCTGCCGGCCTAGCTGCAGCTGTATCTGCAAAACAACATGGTACTGGGCGAGTTGTAATTTTGGATAGAAATAGCTGGCTTGGTGGCATTCTCCCACAATGTATCCATGATGGTTTTGGAGTGGAAGAAACTGGAGAATCAATGACGGGACCTGAATATGCAGAGAAGTATATTGCAATGGCAGAACAACAAAACATCGAAGTAATGAACGAGACGATGGTTTTGCAGTTTGATAGAAAACGAGAGATAATCGCAGTAAACAAGAAAGGAATCTATAAAATCAAAGCTAAATCTATTGTTCTTGCGATGGGTTGTAGGGAGAAGACAAGATGGAGTGCCATGATTCCAGGTGATCGACCAAGCGGAATATTCACTGCTGGCGTTGCACAGGCATTCATTAATCTTTACAATCTCATGCCTGGAAAAAATGTTGTAATTCTTGGTTCTGGAGACGTTGGACTTATTATGGCACGACGTCTGAAATTTGAAGGTGCAAATGTTTTAGGCGTGGTGGAAATCTTACCTTATGCAAGCGGTCTTCCAAGAAATGTTGTTCAATGTCTAGATGACTACGACATTCCTCTTTTTCTTAATCATACTGTTACATCTATTGAAGGAAGAAATCGACTTGAGCAGATTACAATTGCACAAGTTGATAAAAACATGAATCCTGTTTTAGGGACTGAAAAACAGATAAAATGTGATACTCTTCTTCTCTCTTTGGGTCTTATTCCTGAGAATGAGTTATCAAAAAACGCAGATATCGAGATTGACGAAATAACTGGCGGACCTGTTGTAGATCAAAATTTGGAGACAACACTAAAAGGTGTATTTGCCTGTGGAAACTGCCTGCAAGTTTATGATATCGTTGATATGCTCGCTCTAGATGCAAAAAGAGCGGGTAAAAATGCAGCGAAACTTACAACTACCAAAAAACGAAAAACTGGAATACAGTTTGTGCCTGGCGCAGGAGTTAGATACGTCGTCCCTCAAAAAGTAACTGAAGGTGGAACAACGCAATTAACTTTGAGAGCTGAAAAACCAGGAGAAGTATCCACGTTACGTGTGATTGTAAACGACAAAGAGCTTTTTAAGAAAAAATTGCCGTGGGTAAATCCCGCTAACATGATTAAAGTAGACGTTGACATCCCATCTGAAGTAATAAAATCTGGTCAGAGTTTGGAGGTAACAATCAATGACTGAAGAAAAAGAAATTACCTGCATCGTCTGTCCAATTGGATGTAAGATATTGGTGAAAACAGATGGAAAACATATCAAAAATCTTGATGGGAATAAGTGTAAACGTGGAATCGACTATGCAGAACACGAAGCTCTTGATCCCAGAAGGATGTTGACAACTTCAGTATTTGTAGATGGGGGAGAATGGCCGCTTGTTAGTGTAAAGAGTACTAAGCCAGTTCCAAAAGAAAAAATCTTTAATGTTTTAAAAGAAATCAGAAAAACAAAGGTGAATGCCCCTGTGAAATCGGGACAGAGAATACTCAACAACGTTGCAAATACTGACATTAATATTGTAGCAACTAAGATCGTTAAAAAATTATAAGATGAGAGGAAAACCTCTCATTTGTCTATTGATAACTTTGCCCTTTCTTTTCTATTTCTGGTCGTACAGTTTATGCATTAATTACAGCTAATGATTCTATTATTGCATTGAAAGTTGCACTTGGACGCATTGCTTTAGTTACCAGTTCAATATTTGGTTTGTAGTAACCACCTAAATCAACTGGTTGTCCTTGTGCTGCGTTCATCTCATCAATGATCTCAGCCTCATTGTCTGCAAGTTCTTGTGCTAGTTTTGCAAAACGTGTTTGAAGTTCGGCATCTTTAGTTTGTTCAGCCAATGCTTGTGCCCAGTATAATGTTAGATAGAAATGACTACCTCTATTGTCCAACTCATTAACCTTACGAGAAGGAGATTTGTTGTTTAAAAGGAATTTTGCAGTTGCTTGGTCAAGGGTGTCTGCTAATACTTTAGCTTTATCATTATTGGTTGTGTTGCTCAAATGTTCCAATGATACTGCAATAGCTAGAAATTCACCAAGGGAATCCCATCTTAGATGGCCTTCTTCCAGAAACTGTTGAACATGCTTGGGTGCTGAGCCGCCTGCTCCAGTTTCATATAACCCACCACCATTCATAAGAGGTACTATTGAATACATTTTTGCACTGGTACCTACTTCAAGAATTGGGAACAAGTCGGTTAGATAATCACGCAGCACGTTACCTGTAACTGAAATCGTGTCTTTGCCATCTTTCATACGCTCAATTGAGAAACGTGTGGCTTCTACTGGAGACATGATGTGGATTTCCAGACCACTTGTATCATGATCTTTCAAATAGCGATTTACTTTTTCTATGAGCTGTGCATCGTGTGCTCTGTTTTTATCCAGCCAGAAAACCGCAGGTGATTTTGTTGCTTTTGCTCTATTTACAGCTAGTTTAACCCAGTCTTGAATCGGCAGATCTTTTACCTGACACATACGCCAGATATCGCCTTCTTCAACTGCGTGCTCGAGCATTGTTTGTCCTGAAGCAGCAACAACACGAATTGTTCCGTTACCTGGGCATTGGAATGTCTTATCATGAGATCCGTATTCCTCTGCTTTTTGGGCCATAAGACCAACATTTTGAACTGTTCCCATTGTTGTTGGATCAAAGGCTCCATGTTTTTTACAGAAATCGATAGTTTCCTTATACACACCAGCATAACTACTGTCAGGTATCACAAATTTTGTGTCCTGGAGTTTGCCATCTGAATCCCACATTCTACCCGAATTACGAATTGCTGCAGGCATAGATGCATCGATTATAATATCACTTGGCACATGCAAGTTTGTGATGCCTTTATCAGAGTTCACCATCGCTAGTTTTGGTCCATTTTCGTAACATTTCTGTATGTCAGCTTCGATTTCTTTTCTTTTTTCTTCAGGTAAGTTTTTGATTTTTGCATAAAGGTCACCCAGTCCATTGTTTGGACTGATACCCAGTTCTGCAAAAACTGACGCATGTTTTTCAAATACATCTTTGAAGAAAACAGAAACCACATGTCCAAAAATGATAGGATCTGAAACTTTCATCATTGTAGCTTTTAAGTGTACAGAGAATAATACACCTTTCTTTTTTGCATCTTCTACCTGCTCCTCAAGAAATGTGCGTAAAGCACGCCGGCTCATAACCGTTGTATCAATTATTTCGCCATTTAGAAGTGCTAACTTTTCTTTTAGAACTTTGATATTTCCGTCTTGATCAACAAACTCAATTTTAGCGTCTCCGGCTGTGGCGTCTGTGATAGTAGTAGATTTCTCGTTAGAACGGAGATCTCCGCTACTCATATGTGCAACATGTGATTTAGAATCTTGAGTCCATTCACCCATTGGGTGTGGGTTCTTTTTTGCGTAATTTTTTACGGGACCTGGAACTCTACGGTCTGAGTTTCCTTCTCTTAAAACAGGGTTTACAGCGCTTCCTTTAATCTTGTCGTATCTGGCTTTAATTTTTTTTTCTTCCTCGTTTTGTGGATCCTCCGGATAGTTTGGAAGGTTATAGCCGTGCTCTTGTAATTCTTTAATTGCCGCTTTCAACTGAGGCATTGAAGCACTGATACATGGAAGTTTGATGATATTTCCTTCTGGTTTCTTAACGAGCTCACCCAATTCCGCTAGATCATTAGATATTCTTTGACTCTCAGTTAGATTTTCAGGAAAGTTTGCAATAATTCTTCCCGCAAGAGAAATATTTCTTGTTTCAACGGTAACTCCTGCTGCCTCAGTAAATCCTTTGACGATAGGGAGAAAAGAGTAAGTTGCTAAAGCTGGTGCTTCATCAACTTTTGTATAAATAATCTTCCCAAATTCATTACTCATTTGTATCGGCTCCATCATATTACTTATTTCACTTTTTCTGGTTCATCGGGCATCATATATTCGATATCGTCCCATGGGTGCCTATACAGCCTGGATTTCAAACGTTTCTGATCCATTATATGTCCCATGAAACCAATACTTCGTCCAAGAACAAAAAACGCATTAAGAATTCCAAGTTGAACAAATTCCCGGACTTCCTCATGAGTGTATCCTATTCCGCGTAGCATATCACAACATAAAACACCGATACATCCATCAACATTTAAAATTAGGTTGTTTCTCTTGGATGTTGTAAGTTTTTCTACTGAAAGCGCGTAGTCAAGAGTTTCTGTCACCGGGAAGTTTTTCTTTGCAAAATCTACCATAATTGTCACTCGAACATCAGGGTTTGTAACTGATTTAATCCTGTGACCTATCCCTTGGATGTTTACGTTTTTGCTCTTCATGTCTTTTACCATGAAGCTCGGTTCTTCACCTGCGTATAGATATTTTGTAAAATGATCTGCACTTCCTTGTACAGCTCCTCCAAAACGAGGGCCAATTGTTAGAAGTCCACTTACAAGTGAGGATATAAGATCTTTACCTGCACGTGATGCAACAATACTGTTATGCGCACCAGATACTGCTGGACCATGGTCAGCTGTGAGTAGAACTACTCTTTCGATAAACTCTCTTGCCCATGGTGGAAGGTTTTTCTTAAACCACAGAAGTCCAATTACTCCACCAAGACCCCATTTTTCTTCAAAGATTTTGCTTATTTTAACTCCACAGTATCTTAGTTCTTCACCACGATCATCAGAAATAGTGCTAATGAACTGTGCTGGTTTTCTAATTACTCCTTGTTTCAATGCTACGTCAAAATCAAGTGGTATTATTGGTGGTTCTACATCAGGTACAGGTTTGTGTTTACCGGATTTTACTAGTTTAGTATATGCTTTTTTGATTTGTTCATCGAAATCATCAAAACTAGTTGGAACATAAGCACCAGCGTCTTTGAACGCTTTGTTTTTAACATCAGCTGTCTCACGATCTGTTCCTGCTCGTGCACCAGCATGTCCAAACTGAACTTCGACAGGGAACACTTTCGAACAAGTTCCTATACACCAGGCAACTATTGGTTTTTTGATTTTTCCTTTCTTCATAGCATCTACTACTACGTATTCATCTACCCCACCGACTTCGCCAAGTAGAACTGTCATTTTAATATCTGGGTTTGCTTCATAACGCATAATATGATCTATAAACGTTGAACCTGGGTATAGATCTCCACCTATTGCAACTCCCTCATAAACTCCATCAGTGTTCATAGCAATAATGTTGTTTAATTCGTTTGAAAGACCACCGGATTTTGAAACATATGCAACACTACCTGCACGGTGAAGCTTTGATGCAACAATATTATCAAGCATTCCAGCAGTATTACCTATTCTAAATCCACCAGCAGCTATTCCACCGACAGTTGCAGGACCAATAATCCATTTATTTTTCTCTTTTGCAATTTTTATAAGTTCTTTTGTCCTTCGTTCTGGAATGCCTTCTGCAATTATTGCAACTGAGCGAATAGATTTAGTTTCAAGAGCTTCTTTGGATGTTTCATATGCTGATCGGAAACTTGCAAAGTTAACCATGAAATCAGCTTCGGGATGCATTTTAGTTGCTTCAGATAGTGTTCGAACCATTGGTATAAGAATTTCTTTAGTTCCCCAGAAACATTTATGCATTCCATCACGAGTTGGATTTACAATTATTGCAACTGATGGTGTTTCACGTCTACAGATGTAGTCAAAATCAAGCATCCGCTGTATTGCTCTTTGCTGATAACCAAAAACAATTGCTTTGGTGTTTTTATCCATTATAATATAATCCTTGTTTTGTTTCTTAGATTGAGATTTAGTTTTTGTCACAGTAATCGCCTCCATTATTTCTCCCCCTTTAAAGCCATATCAACAATACGCGTCATATGTGTTTCCGGACCATATACATCAATTGGAACTCCTAATTCTTTTCCAAGATCTTTCATAATCCGAAGACCTTCTTGGTAGTTTGGCCCACCACGTCGAACGTAAATTTTTACATTAGTATCCTTGAGTTTTTTCTTGTAATCACGCAATGCCATTGTAATACCTGTAAATGTTTTTGCAACGTCTGTAAAGTTTGCAATTCCACCACCAACCAGTAGAAACTTAGGACGTCCTTTCGGATCTTTTTCTCGAGTCATAAGATCTAGAATGGTTTTTGCATACTCGTATGTCAGATCTGTTGTTGGATTACCACTATATTCACCGTAGTTTGCAAGTTCATCTCGGTAGCCCAGATCAACAATCGTATCCGTGTAAATTACACTTCCACCGCCGCCTGCAACCATAGTCCATACACGACCTTTTGGATTTAGAACCGTAAGTTTTAACGAAGCGCCGCTTTTTTCATCCATCATCTTAATGAATTTTTCTTCTTTTGATAACTTTCTTCCAAATGGCGCAGGGAATGGCAAGTCGCCCCATTTATCACTGCTTTCAAAATGCCCTGTGTCATCAATTCTTGCTACAAGATCTAATGGTACTATGTCTTTACCTGATACAACAAATGGGTTAATTTCAAGATATGCATAATTAAGATCTCTATAGAATTTAAACAATCCCTTGGCAAAATCAGCGAACATCTTCTTTTTATCTTTTGGAGTATCCTTGGGGAGTTTGCTTTCAATGTTAATTTTATCAATATCTTCTTCAACACCAATCTGAATTTCTGCTACTGTATCCCAAACTGACTCAATATCTACACCGCCATGGTTTGAAAAATAAATAGCATCACCATCACGATTACTTTTGATAGCCACATAAAATTCCCCCTTATGTGGCACATATGGTTCAATTAGAAAATGAGTGAGCTTACCAGTTACTTTACCAACTTTTGTATCTTTATTCATCCGCTCTTTTATCCATTTCTTTACTTCAGTAAACGATACATTAGCTTTTATGAGACCGTGCTTCCCTCGTTTACCAAAAAGCTGATCAGGTTTTACGACCAACTTCTCAGTATTCAACCATTTATGCTTCTTAGGTAAATCATCTAATTTTGTCTTAGGGTCTACTAAGACGACTTTGCCGGGAAAACTGAAATCCTTGCTAATATATTCAGACCAATATTTTGCAAGCATTTTTTTCCCATTATATTCTCTTATTCCTCTCTGTGCCATTTTTTATCTACCTCTTTTTTAAGCTTTATTTTTTATATATGCAAGTGTACCACCTGCAAGTATAATCTCTCGTTGTCTATCTGAGAGATTATAATCCACCTCAAACTCTAATCCTTTTGAAGTGTTTTTAACTTTCAAGACCTCGCCGTTTTCAATTACTTTTTTAATATTTGGTATTTCCAAATCATCTCCTTGTTCAATTTTATTATAATCACTTTCGTTTTTGAAAGTCAAAGGAATTATACCAAAATTAATCAAATTTGCAGTATGGATTCTTTCAAATGATTTAGCTATCACTGCTTTTGTCCCCATAAACATTGGACAAAGTGCTGCATGCTCTCTTGATGAGCCTTGACCATAACTAAGTCCAGCGATAAAGATATTTGATTTACCGCTGTCTCGTATTTTTTTCGCCCGTTCATAGAAATTTGGATCAACTATTTCAAACAAGAATTCCGAATACTTTGGGACATTAGATCTGTATTTCATTTTGCTTCCTGCAGGAATTATGTGATCTGTTGTGATTTGATCTTCTACCTTTATAGTTACTTCTCCAGTTATTGAATCAGGCATAGGTAAAGCTGCTGGTGGATCACCGATATTTGGTCCGCGGTATATCTTGATATGTTCAGGGTGTTCCAGTGGATAAATAAACATGCTGTCATCGATATAGAATTCTTTAGGCATCTGAACATTTGGATATTTTATTCCCATTTTTTCAAGATCACGCGGGTCCGTCATCTTACCTGTGATTACTGCTACAGCAGCTGTTTCAGGACTGACAAGATATGCCTGTGCACTTTTTGTTCCAGATCTTCCTAAAAAGTTTCTATTACTTGTTCGTAATGATACTGCATCTGTTTTTGGTGATTGGCTGTTGCCTATGCAAAAACCACACGCTGACTCTGCAATTCGTGCACCAGCCGAAATAAGATCTGTTAGTCCGCCATCTCGTGTAATGTTTTCAAGAACCTGTTTTGAACCAGGTGCAATAACAAAGCTGACATTAGGATGAGCCTTCTTACCCTTTAGAATATTTGCCACTGTCATAAGATCCTTGTACGAAGAATTTGTACAACTTCCAAGACAAACTTGGTCGACTTCCATTCCTTCAAGTTCTTTAACTGTTTTAATATTCCCCGGGCTGTGTGGATATGCTGTTAATGGTACAATCTCGCTTAAATCAAGATCAATTACTTTTTCATATTCAGCATCAGAATCTGCCTTGAGTTCAGTCCAGTCTTTCTCCCGACCTTGAGCTTTTAGAAATGCTCTAGTTGTTTCATCACTTGGAAAAACAGAAGTTGTAACACCACATTCTGCACCCATGTTTGTAATAGTTGCTCTTTCAGGAACAGAAAGTGTATTTACTCCTTCTCCACCATACTCAAAAACACAACCAACGTTCCCTTTTGTTGTAAAAATCTCAAGCATCTTTAGAACAACATCTTTTGCTGCACACCACGGTTTAAGTTTACTTTTAAGATTTATTTTTATTACTTTTGGGCAAGTTAGATAAAACGGACCACCTGCCATTGCAACAGCAACATCAAGACCACCAGCTCCTATTGCAACCATTCCGATTCCACCACCAGTTGGTGTATGAGAATCAGAACCTAGCAGGGTCTTACTCGGTTTTCCAAATCGTTCAAGATGGACTTGATGGCAGATACCATTACCTGCACGTGAGTATATTATTCCATATTTTGCTGCTACACTTTGTAGATATTTATGGTCATCTGCATTTTCAAAACCAATCTGAACTGTATTATGATCCACATAACTAACTGAAAGTTCTGTCTTAACTCTTGGTGCACCCATTGCTTCAAATTGAAGGTATGCCATGGTACCAGTTGCATCTTGAGTCAACGTCTGATCTATCTTAATAGCAATCTCTTTACCAGGTTCCCATTTACCTTCTACAATATGCTTTTCTAAAATCTTTTGAACTATACTTTTTCCCATATGAACTGACCTCCCCGTCTTACTACGATGCGCTTATAGGGTATTATCCGTAATATAAAATTAGTACTTAAATTATTTGTAGATAACTTGTAGAAACTTGTACAAAAATACTTATATTATAAATAGCTATACAGGCAAACCCAAGTATACTATAACTAGGGAGGAACAATCATATGATGATAATTGCAAGATTGTATCCAAAAATGGATCTAAATAAGGTATGGAATTACGTTGAAAACGAAATCGCAAAAGAATCAACTGATTTAGTTACACCATTGTATGCCACTCAGACAGAAGGAATGATGAGCGTAGGAGTAATTTTTGATGTTAAAGACCTGGACAACATCGCCCATTTTCTTACAGAAAATGTTGCCAAATGTGATGATGTTCACCATACCAAAACTATATCGCTTATGAAACCGGTCTTTTTCCCTATCCCAAAAGAGAAGCCAGATAACATTCAAAGGTATGTCATCAGGATTTATACTCATCCAAAAAATTACGGCGAAATCTACAATTATCTGATAGACTACAATTATCCCTTTAATCTTTTCCCAATCTATGTCTCTTATTCTCTGGGGGATGAAGATATCATTATGAATGTTGCTGCTGATTCTGACGTAACAGTTAATAACTTTTTAAGAGAGAAAATACGGACGATGGATGGAGTGGATTCTTCGTCATTTTATCCAGTTGTTAAAGCAAAACGATTTGCTCCTCTTTCAAAATTGATAGAACAGCAGAAAAAATACCTTGCTGAAAGAGCGAAGAAAACCCCTGAAAGTGAAACAGATAAGGAGTTTGACTGGGTTGAAGATTTCGAACATCATGCAATGTTAACAGGAGCATTCCGTAGGGATTTATAGGATTTAGGAAAATCCATTTCTTCTTTTTCTCCAATTTTATTTCTAAATTATGTTTTTGAAAAATAATGGCATCCATCTTTAATGGAATAAAATACAAAGGCAAAATAGATTAACTTTCTTCCTCCTGTTTTTCTTCAGGCTGTTTCTTATATTTTTTCCATGCGTAGGAGATAATAACTGTTGATATTATACTAACTACCAGTAGTAATATTGGGGCCGCAACATTTTCCAAGAGTGTATGATCAATTATGAATAGCAGGCCAAATGAGAAAATCATGATACCTGAGAGCAATTTTAATTTCTGACCTTGCCACTCTGTCAATTTTCTTCTGCCAAGAGTATACACAAAAACCAGCAAAATGATCATCAATGGGATAATGTAGACAACATTGTAAAAAAAGATGTAGATGTAATATTCTAGTAATGGCATAGTATAAGACGTTAGTCTGTTGGTAAAAATAAGCGGGAATCCTAGTGTGCAGAGAAGCTCGTAAAAATTAACGGTTACTGCCAAAAAAATTGTTCCCCCGATTATTGCTGGAAGATATGATGTTCTTATTAGATTTCTCATCTTTTTAAACACTTCAGGTTTTTTACTCTCCGGAATGCTGAGAGATGGTCCTTTTTTGAAAAAGAAGAAATCCTTAATGTTGACTATACCGATAATAAGAGCAGCAGCTCCTGCCAATAGTGATACGATGCTCATATGCTCTGAAGTAAGTAAGAACGAGTTGAACAGTATAAACATGAATAAGAAGTAAAAGAAACCAGAAAAAAAGATGAAGATACCACCAACGAGCAACATCCTTCGTCTGGATCGTACGTATAGAAGAAGATTGAGAAGGAAAATCAATATGAAAAATGAACAAGGATTAAAACTATCAAGAACACCCAATACGATAGTAAGAATGGGCAGAGAGAGACCAGATGTATTCACGCTTCCAATAAATGGAATATCTATTATTGTATCATCGAAAGTTTGATTGATTTCAAGTTCTGCGATGTATGCATTTATAATTTCTTCCAAGGTTTCATATGTTAGGTTGCTTTTCGGCACTTTTGTCTCATTATTTATCACGGCAGCAGGAAAACTTCTAAAACCGTGATCGCGCCATTCATCCCGGTTCTTTGTATTTGAGCTTACATCTTTTCTATTTACTATGATTTTTTCAGAAAAATTCGCTTCTATTTTATTGACTTCTTCCGTGTATGCTCTACAGCTCCCGCAAGTTTCTGAATAATAATAGTCTAAAATAATCATATTCTCTGCAGCAGCTGATTGTACCAGGATTGAAAAAGCCAAGAGACCGAACAAAATCAGAATTCGAACGTTATTTTTCATGCACACTACCCGCCTGAAACTACTGGCGGAGATATCGTTACTGTATCTCCATCTGCAATCTTTTCATCAAACGTTGTATAGGTATTATTCTTTGAAACCATAATGAATTTTTTGTCTTTTTCAATGGCAGGATATTGTTTTACAAAAACGTCCACAACATGCCAAATGGTATCTCCGTTTACTATGAATTCGAGTTCTTTTTTTCCAGTTATGTCTCTGTATCTTCCAAATAGCCTTACTTTTATTTTCATTTCAATTGTCCCTCTAAAGTAACTCGAATTGTTCTTTACCACAACATATACACTCAGGATTTCTCTTTATATCTATCTGTTCAAAGCGTTGCTTCCAAATATCATACATAATCATACCAGAAAGTTGTTTTCCAAGGAACATCTTCATTGCTTCTGTACATTGAATGGAGGCAATAATCACTGGAAGATTACCCAGTACTGGTATTTCACCCGTTTTGTTGTCTACAATACTGTGCGACATACATTTTAAACAGGGCGTCTGTCTTGGAACTATTCCTATAACCATTCCTACAGTAGTGTGTACCCCTGCATAAATCCAAGGAATGTTACTTTTTACTGCTACTTCATTTATCAGAAATCGTGTTTCCATATTGTCTGTGCCATCTAGAATAATATCTGCATGTTTCACAGCCGATTCTATATTTTCTTTTGTAATCCTTTTTTTGATTCCTCTTACCGTTACTTCAGAATTTACCTGTTGTAATTTTTCTTCAAGAATCTGGCATTTAGGTTTACCAATATCTTCTTCATTAAAAAGTGATGTCCGATGAAGATTTGTTAAGTCTAATGAGTCATCATCAACAATGTCAATGCTTCCAATTCCTGTTCTAACTAAAATATTAGCGCTATTGCTCCCTAGTCCACCGCAGCCAATGACAACAACATGTTTTTCAGAAAGAATATGCTGTCCTTTTTCACCCAATCTTTTCACAAGGATCTGTCTTCTGTATCTGTTTAGGTTCATTTTTTTTACCAACTGGTTTCTCAAGTAAAATAGTTTTTTAGAAATAAGGTTAATTTATTTATAACTTGCTAGAACCAGATCTACCGTGCTTATGCTTAGGATGGTTTACTTTGTATTTAGATTTCACATCAAATTTAGTAGACGAGAAAGGATTCCTTGTTCCCGCATTAATCGAAAGAGTATCATCATTGGTCTCGATGATATAAACTGAAATAGACCTCCAGAAGCAACGGTTGGTTCTGCTGATGCTGTTTGAATTGCATGATCGGTGTCTTTGTCAAAAACAGCAGCTATTACCATTATGTTATTCTGTGTTATATCTCCAAATCCATATAGAAATCCAAACCATGTTTTTGAAAACGTGTATGTATCTCCAAGTGGTCTGATTTGTCCTTGCGGCATTGCAAGATCTCTGTCGATTGGTATATCTAGTACTCCATAATGGATGTCTCCACTACCTACATATTCCCATCGAGCTTCTGGTTCTACGATATAGACTCTGAGGTGTCCATCGTATTCTTCTGCTTCATTGTTTGTAACAGTTACTGAGATTTTGAGTGTTCCTCCGCCCACCCATTGAACATCTACGTCGATATCAATGTCTGGAACTTCGCGTTCTCCGCTTTGGGTTATTGCATTTCGGTATGGCTGCTCATCGCCTTGTGCACCTATTATATTTCTGTATCCCCCATCAAAATATACATCAGGTGTTCCCGTTACTCCTAATTCTTGAACCCTTGGATAAACGCGTCGGTTAATATCTACTATCATGGAAACATAGTAGAAATCCAAGTCTCCTGCGGCGTAAATGGAACTTAACTGATTTGATGCTGTTGGACAATAGCCACATGTCGTTTGGCCAACATATTCGATGAGAACAGTATGAGTAGATTCAAAGGTTGCTGAAGGTTCAATTATTTCAGTTCTTTCTGTTGAAAATTCTTCACTTGCTCCTATCATTGGCATTATTAAAATTAAAGCCAATGTACCCACTATTATATATTTCTTCATTTTTTATTCCCCTTTGTATTATTTTATTACCAAGTGTGTATTTAAAGTTAACGATAGTTAAATACCGTGAGATAACACTTCACCTCTATACAATATGATGATTTTTTTCCAGTAATCCGCTTAATTTCGCATCAAACCATGAGAGTGAGCCAAATAATCATATTGGATAGAGCAAATGATGTTTTAAATTGGAAAATTATAAGTCAAACGGGAGTATAACAACAAACGAAAAATGCCGTACAACGTTTATATTATTGAGCTGGACAAAGAAGTATTGAAATCACGAAAATTTAGGAAACGTAACCTCCATATGAATCCCAAGCTTGCCTGCTACTATGTTGGACAAACATGTCATGATCCAGATACTAGATTTAAACAACATAAGGATGGGTATAAAGCCAATCGTCTTGTAAGAAAATATGGGCTTCGGCTACGACGGAAAAAATTTCAGAGATATAATCCTATCAAAACCCGTGAAGAAGCTGAAAAAATCGAACGACAACTCACTAATAAATTAAGGGCAAAAGGACATGGTGTGTGGTCAAATTAATTGAATTTACTATAACTAGCAGCATTAAAAATGATGACAGCATAAAAATACTATCGTTTTTGTTTTAAAAGCACAACCAATGCTATACAACTGATGACTAGTAATATTTCAAAACCAGACGTTTTAAGTTCTTGTTCAACATTATTCTTGTTGTTTGAAAAAACATTTCCGGAGATAATATTTTCTGTGGATGGAACATGAATTCCAATATTATTATCTGCTATTGTATTTTTAATGATGGTATTGTATGACGATATTCTTATGTTGATGCCGCAATAGTCATTATTAGTTAGATTGTTGCTTTGAATTGTATTGTTATCTGAGGAATCATAGATGCCTATACCATTATAAGGGTGATATTGTATAGTGTTGTCAATGATAGTGTTATGTGATGATCGGCTCATGTAAATGCCGCAATGATCATTGTTTTGTAGGGTGTTTTCTGTTATGGCGTTGTTTAATGAATGATATAGGGTTATAGGATTTTGTCAACATAAGACTTTTTTATAGATTTCAGCAGAAAATAATCAAAAACCCAACTTTTACATGCACATTTTCATATGGTTTTGTTATAGAGCATAAACTGCGGTTGGTCCACGGCATCCTTGTGCTCACAATTCCTAAACAGGTTTGCAACCTATATAATTTTCGGAATGGCGATATAATCAACATTTATGATCGTAAACTCTCCTATCTCAGATAGCACTCTCTCAGCATGGTGATATATTCCCCCAGACAATTTCAATCACCACCTTTTGCAATTACCATTTGTTTATTCTTCTGTTTCCATATTTTTATTCTCTGTTCATAGTGAGATTATCTACTATTCTTCATCACCCTCTTCTATATTTTTTTCTTCTAATTGAATGTTTTTAGATAAATCAAACGATAATTCCGTCAATTTACCATATTCTCCAAGAAAGCCGCTATTTTTTGCATCATTCCACAGTTCGTCAACAGAGTATGTTAGATCTATACGATTTTTCCAATTTTTATATATCTCAGAGTAATTTTCTATCAGGTAAGACCTATTCCAAGATTTCAACCATATCTCCCTCAGTTTAATTGGCATGTTGAAGCTACGCATTGCCTTGATTATCCCATTGCTTGAATCAATCAGAAGAAAATTTATGATATTATCGCGATAGTATGCCTCTTGTCGTTGTTTCCATTCATCTTCGGGATAAAGACAAGGATCAAATACAATTTCAAAAACTAATAATGTATCCCTATCTTTCACTTCGACACCAAATAGGGCAATTACCACCAGATTTGTACTGTTTGCTATATAACGTGATGTTATCTTATTTTTTCTATATGCTTCTATTTCGTTTTCAGTCAAATCAGGCATATAACATATCATCATCCAATGTCCGTCTCTCGATTGCTCTAAAATAGATTCTGTCCTATTTTTCCTGGTAACATCCCAATATGGCTTTGGAGCTTTTTTACCTATGGCCAATATTTCAATCATGTACAACTTTCTCCCTAGCATCTTCTAATGTTTGGGCATTTTGTCTTCATTGTTTTACCTTTCTATTTTCAGATATGGAAGACCAGTTCTCTCACTAACACCAACTGTGTATCCGTCAGGTAGATCACACGGTACACCACTTTTTGGCATCCGTTTTGTGAAGAAATGGATAGTACGGGTCCTTCCATCCTTTAAAGGTACATTCTTCTCATACAAAATCCAATCCTTATATTTATATGCCATGGTTGCACGCCTCGTTATAGAAATCTATACCTGTGATTTAATTCTTTTTATTATCTTACATTCTTATTGGCATTAGCGAGTTACGCTATCAAAAGCATGCCGCTACAATAGGGGCAACACTTCAGTTGTGTATAGAATAATTTTTTACATCTGATACATTGATATTCAATCATAGCGCCACCCCTTATTCTTTTTATGCGACCTTCTAATATGTTATACTTTGTCATTAATGTGATATATACCTATTGTGTCAAAATGTCAAAGTAGAAGTATACCATTACAACCATTTTTTTTAAATTCCTTCTTCTTTGAACACAAGAGATGGTAAAAAACCATGTTTAAGGAGATTACCATAGAACATTCGCAGGCGTTTACATCGTAACCCTACTTTTATTTCTTCTTAACAATGTTCTTTTTCCTTCTGAATTTTCTATTGCATCGACTGCAAATGATTATGCTAGATCTTGATTTTGTTCCAAATTGACGCCCGCAATTCGGGCACTCTACCTTCTCACGCTTACGATTTGTCTGCATTATGTTTCTCTACCTCTATTCTTTCCTTATCGTTTTGATTCTACAATACAATCTCTATATCGAGGTTTTTTACAATCTCCTTGTACCTGTTTCGAATAGTTACCTCGGTGACGCCTGCTACAACCGCTATTTCACATTGTGTTCTCCGTTCACCACAAAGAACAGATGCTATGTAGAGAGATGCGGCTGCAATACCGATTGGACTACGTCCGCTGACAATCTCTTGATTTGTTGCTTCTTTGATTATCTCCAGTGTCTTCGTTTGAACATCATTATTGAGCTTTAACTTGCTACAAAACCTGGAGACATATTCCATAGGTGATGGCGGCATCATTTTTAACCTTAATCCGCGAACAATCGCTCGATAGTTTCTCCCAATTTCTTTCCTTGACAAATTTGATGCATTAGCAATTTCCTCAAGAGTCCTTGGTACATCACACTGCCTACATGCCGCATATAACGTAGCAGCGGCAGCACTTTCTATTGTCCTCCCCCGAGTTATTTTCTTCAATACCGCTTTACGATAAATCATTGCAGCGGTTTCCCTCACTGTTCGGGGGAGACCCATACTTGACGATATTCTGTTAATACTAGGAAGGGCATTGGTGAGGTTTTTTTCCATAGTACTGCTAATTCTAATTCTCTTCTGCCACTTCCTCAACCGATACATCTGCGCCCTGTTTCTGTTTGGAATGGATTTCCCGTAGGAATCCGTGTTTCTCAAACCGATCACAGTACTGAGACCTTTATCGTGAATTGTATAAGTCATTGGAGATCCAGTTTGTTCTCTCTTCTGCTGTTGTTCTCTATCGAACGCACGCCGTTCAGGCCTCTGATCAATGATACCATCGTCGATGACAAGGCCACAACCCTCACAGACCAATTCTGCTCTTGTATAATCTCGACTAATGTGTGTATTCCCACATTCGGGACAGATAACAATTTCTTCGACTTTTTGCGTTTCTTTCTTCACCAATTAAAATCATCCCCCGACTTCTTTATATAGATCTTCTTATTATTATTTTGCTATTATTAATTTTATATTTTTTCTTTTTTTCTTGTTTTTAAATGCCCTTGCAGGCAATCAACACAAAGAATACTGGCACCTGGCGGTATGTAATAAGTCATACCAATTTTGATTGTTTTTCTACACTTAGTACATTTTCTTGGGATATTAGCGGTGTACCAATATTTTTTGTTCATAGAATCATATCTAATGAATGAGTCCCAACGAATTAAGTTCCTCTGATAGCTTCTCTACCGCTTTCGATACATCTTCAATGTTCCTTCCTCCAGTACATACTATTTTTCCTGTGGTAAAAATCAAGATAACTACTTTAGGTTCTTTTACCCTGTAAACCATTCCAGGGAACTGCTCAGGCTCGTACTCTATATTTTCCATACCAAGTGCCATAGCAACTTCAGTAAGATTAAGTTCTCCTCCCAAGTCACCTACAGCTACAATATTTTGAACGACGATCTTAAGATCCTTATAGACATCCACGCCCAATTTTCTTAAGATATCCGCTATAATATCGACGGTTTTTTGTATATCTTCGAGGTTTTTCGCCCCAGTACAGTTACCTTTACCACTTCTAAAGAGCAGCATAGCAGTCTTCGGGGTGCTTAACCGATAAATCAATCCTGGAAATTGTTCAGGTTCATATTCGGCTCCTTCTACCGATTTCGCCATCATGTCTAGATCTATTTTCTCTGCAAAAGAGATAGATGCTACAATATTTTCGACTTTTAATTCTATCATATGACATCGCCTCCCAATGAACATCGCATTTTATAGATAGGTTAAACAGGTATGCAGGTTGTCATATATGCCATTTCCCTCGTGAAAATCTAAAGAAAATATAAGACATGGCCTCCATATCGGGCCAAACGGGGAATATTAATTATCTTCCTGTATCAAGAAGATAGGGAGAAAATATTGCATTATATATTATGGATAATAATTTAAATCGAAAATTTATTAGGTTGATTTCAAGGGGCATTAATTCAAATGTTAAAACGTGGTTATGTGCAAAAAAATACCGTAACTGAGAAGAAATGTAGTGTTTGTAAACGGGTTTTACCGATAATCAAGTTCCGTAGATATGAAAATCAATTGGGGTTCGGATATCGGGGTTCTTGCCGGCAATGCGAGAGGGCACAAGAGAGAGAAAGAAGCCAACGGAGGAAAGCCCA
>JAUXAU010000086.1 GCA_030619765.1 Thermoplasmatota archaeon | reverse complement strand
AACCGTACATCGCGACACTATTTCTTCTATGATCTTCGAAAGATGGTTACATGAGAGAATAAAACGTACATTCGGTGTTTTTTCCATAGGAACACGTAAGCAAGCCTGTGCATCCGGTGTAATACCATCGGATTCGTCAAGAAAGATAATCTTAAAGGGAGCTGGGATAAGCGGCATGTGTTTTGTCGCCGGGATAATCTTATTTCTAACAGGATCTATCCCCCTGTCGTCAGAAGCGTTTGTTTCATAGAATGCCATTTTCCATTTTTCACCGAAGAGGTCATAGGCCAATGCCATTGCTGTCGTTGTTTTTCCTGTCCCTGCTCTCCCGTGAAAAATCAGGTTGCTGATGTTTTTTCCGTTGTTTACTTTATCCTGTAACTTTGTGATTATTGTATCCTGTCCGATTATGTCGTTTAATGTTCGTGGTCTGTATTTTTCAATCCAATTCTCGATCATCATATCAACCTTCTATCAACAGTAGTGAGGTTTCACCTTTGTATTTCGAGATCAAACTCTGCAACTCTATAATAAGTTGAACAGATTTCTGTAACTTATAATGCTGCGCATCATTTTTCATATCAATTACCTCTTTTCTCTTTTTTTATTTATTTTCTGTGTTTACCTCTTCTATAACTTTTTTTGCAAAGGGAATAAAATCCTTTACATCGATATGTATAAATCTCTCGATATTCTCTTCTAGCTCTTCACCGATAGCAACCATTTTTTTATCGTTGCTTAAGCCAAATATGAGATTTTTTTGTTTCCAATAATCCTTACATCTTATCTTATCCATTTTGTCTCCCTTTGTGATGTAAAAGTTGAATAGGTAACAATCCCTTTTATCCTGTCAATAAATTTATTACGCTCCGGTATACTGTCGAAATAGATAGGCTTGTCTTCTTTTCCCATAATGACTAAACCGTATCTCTTTTTCCGGTCTTTTTCCTCTATGCCTATTCTTTTGAGATCTCCTTTTATCTGTTCTATAACCCTCTTGGTATGTCGCGAAGTCTTATCTCCATCACAAAAATTCTCTATAACGTCGCCATAGGGATCGGTTTTTTCTATCTCATCTAATAGTTTATCTATTTCCTGTAGTAATTCCATGCACTTTGTAGCCCTTTCTTTAAAACGTGGTATATCTCCATACATTTTTTATCGATCCTCTTTAACCTCTTTCAATATCTGTTTTACATCGTCAATACGTGACCGCACCCACTTATTGGTGTCTTCCTCAGGAATAGAATTAATTAATCCCTTTACAGCATTCACCAACCTATCGATGTCCCTGCATTGAATAAACCTATCATTTTTATAGGCATAAATCGTTAACTCTTCGTCCATTTCGATTATAGCCGATGGTTTTATCTTAAACCCTTTCGGCTTTCTGATAACACAGTATGCTATCTCTCCGTTGTAATAAACTCTCCAGTTTTTCATTCTTTTTAGTATCGATACTTTTTTTCTTATTTTCCTATAAAAAGCATCGGCATCTTCTTCTCTGATGTAATAATCCCTTGTACTTTTTGCCGATTTTTTACTGTAACAAATCTCTTTATGTATTATTTCACCGGTTGCGGGGTTCTTTACATAGACTATCCATTTATCCATTTTTATCCCTCTAACAATTGCAGTATGTTTCTTACATGATCTAACATATGCTCCTGTATTGTTGGTGTGTGTATTTCGTGTCTGATTCCCTGAGCGATTAGCTCCAATTCCCGTTTAATTTCTTTTTTACTCATTTATATTTCCTGAAACATATCGCGGTTATCTCTTACAAGACTGGCTAAGAGTTTGCGTTTTCCTTTCAACTTATGTTCTATGTCTTTGATCTCCAAACATACCTCGATAATCTTATCGAGATATGCATCGGCTAATTCTTGCTTTACCCGTTCAGCCACTTTCTGTAAATGCACCGTTTCATTAGTGTGATGTCTACTTTCCTGTTTATTATCTGTCATTTCTATTCAATCTCCTGGTTATGACTTTATAACCGTGTTTTTTACATTCCTTTTTTATTGCATTCATGCAATTAGAACATAGAAATAGCGTATCATTTTCAACATCGTTATATGATATAACAACCTCATACTCTTTTTTTCCGTCGTAACACTGCGGGTTTACAATATTGTTAGTTAAACGACTGCTATTTTCACATAACGTTTTATGTTGTTTCTCGGAATATGTTTCATAGCACATTTTTATTCAGTTTCCTTTTTATTTAAACCCATTAAATCGTAAGTATCAGATGACATCAACTTATAGACCTCTTTTTTTTCGTCTACGACAAGAAAAACATCACTACCAATTCTTATCTTTCTAAATACTTTCATTTTTATTTAATCTCCCACTTTATCTATAACATCGGGATTAACCCATTTCACTTTCGGATAGGTAAAATGAATCTTTGTTACCCTGTTTTTGTTTTTTCCCTTTATGGTGTTTTTTCCCTCTTCTAATATCCTGTCATAATTTTTTTTATTGAATACACGGTTGCTTTTATTTGAATGATGACGTTCTATATGCATAGACCACCAGTCCCCAAACAACGTATTCCCTGTCTCCGTGATCGACATTACCTCTTTTCTGCAATCTCTTTTATACAGTTTACCGTTTACTTTGATATACTCAAAAACATCATTTCCCTCGATTTTTTTAACCGACCGATAATAGAATCCTTTGTATATCCGTAAATAACTCGTTTTATCTATTATACATACTAACGGTGCATCATTTTCAGGGATCGATCTAACCTCTAAAACAGGTTTAAAATCAGCTAACCGGTAACCTTTAATTATATCAAGATATTCTTTTTTCACTGTATTATAGGTATCGATAAGATTTTTCAAAATCCTATCTCTATTCTTTTTAAAATAAGCATTAATGTCTTCTATTGTTGGCAACTCTTTAATGATTGTTTTTATATTCTCACGATCACTGTAGACAGGTAAACCATAGCCATATGGTAAACTCATAAAATCCTTAAATGCACAGTTCCCACATGCAAATAAAGTATGTTTGTTTACCGGCTTATCATTCTCTGCAATATATATTTTAATGTTCATATACTTATCTTTGAAAAAAAACCCTTTACGATATAATTTTCCGGTCCCGTAAACTCCCATTTCGCTATCATCTATTGAAACATCAATTTTTTTTATCTTTTTAGCCAACTCTAAAAACTTAACCTTACGTTCAACCTCTTCTATCGGATGTTCTAAACTATCGATCTCTCTTTTTTTCTGTTCTACATACTGATCTCTGTCCCCTCTAACATCGTTAATTAATCTCTCTTTTACCTCTTCTATTTTAGAAATCATATCGTTGTATCTCTCTTTAATATCGTCTATTTTTCCGTCTGCAACCGTATTTTTAACATCGAGATCTCCGTTAAGCATAATTCTCTTATCTCTGTTAGTCAGGTATTCTTTTACCTCTTGCTTAATCTCATCTACCATTTTTATTTCTCCTTTATTATTCCCTTTTCTATCGCGAGCTGTCTGACCCTTTGATAGTTATTCTTGATCTCCAATTTGTTTCTCTTACAAAAAAGACTTAATGCCTGTCCGTATGTCAGATTGTCTTTTACTATTTCTATAGGGAATTTGTTATAAATGAAATAATGATAATGTCGTTTATCCTTTATCCGGCCTTGATAACCCTCTATATCTGTATACCGTTTTTTACCGTATTCTTTCGACTGTAAAACAAAATAATGATAGCCGATAAGGTGTTGCTGACTATCGTAAAACTTTCCCGTTTCGTCGTCCCTCGTTTGATGTTTTAATATTAACCCCTCTACTATTCTATTGTTGCTGCCAAGTTTGTAAACCCTCTCTATAATTGTTTCTCTGTCCAACTCTCCTTTATGGGAATTTTTGAATGTTTTTTCCTTAAAGCTGTTGCTCAATTCTATCGTGTTTTTCATATTCATTACCTCTTTTAAATAAAGAAATGGTCGCGGTTTGCCCAGCAAAAACAGGGATAAAATACAGGGGGAGGAACATAAAGAAAAATGTGTTGTTTTTGCCGTTGCGACCATTTCTCATATTTGTTACTTCTTTCAAGTTGTTATTATTCAGTAAAAAATGTGGATTATGCCAATTTATATATTTCTTTAACGTTACATCTTTCATAGTCGCTTATCCTTTTTTTATAATACAATATATATTCTTATAAGTTTATAAATGTTTCTATTGTGTCAAAACCTCTATTATTATGTCGTGCAATTGATCGACATAAACCTCTTTAATGTCCTTTATCTGTTCACAATTTACCTCTAAACCGTTAACCCTGTATGCTTGTATCTCGTAAAGGTCTAAACCCTCGTTATAGGTTATATCTATGTTAACGACCTTACCCCTGTTTTTGCTGTGTAACCTTACCTTGTTGTCGTTCATCTGAATAACACACTTTATATTATACTCTGCAATAAAGAAAGGGTTTAACGCTCTTAACTGATCTATCAGTGTTTGATTTACCTCTGATAATATGTTTCCTTTTTTCATTTTTATTCCTCTGTTGTAAATAATTTCGTTTCCTCTGTCTTATTCAGAAGTTTATTTAAGAGTGTTACAAGTCTTTTATAATCCCATTTCATACAACTATCTCTTTTAAAAACTGTCGTGCCGCATTGGTATAATTCCCCAACCGATAAATTGTATATGTTCCCCTCTAAATCATGATATCCTGTTATTTCATAATGCGGTTCTTCATGGCACTTTAGATTTATACCAAAATTCCCCCCTGACTTATTTTTATTATGCCATCTTTTTATAACTCGTTTCAGTTTTAAATCTTTCTTGAGATTGAAACCTTTTAATTCGTTAATACTAATCATTTTTAGTCCTCTCTTTTTTCTCTGTTTAATGGAGCTTCTTTATGAAATGCTTTATTTCGTGTTCTCCGCTGCTATCGTAATACTCTTCTCGTTCTTTCGCATCATAAGGTATCTTGTATTTCTTACATAGTTGCCTTTCGTATTTATCCGCGTCCTCTTCATTTGTAAAAACCTCGACATCGTTTACAACACCTGAATAAATACCAACGATAACATGCATCTCTGTTTTTTTCTCTTCATTTGCACCGTCTTCAAAACCGTTACTGTAAATATTGTCTAAAATCGTTAGTTTTTCCTTATCCGTTTTTGCCTGTTTTATCTGATCTAAAAATCCTTGTAAATATTTGTCTTTTTTTACATCAGCATTCTTTTTAAGACTTATTTCTAATTTTCCTTTTTTCATATAAAACCTCTTTTATTTTTTCTATTAGATATTTTTTCATAGTCGCTTACTTTTTTTGTTTTTTTTTTTTAATTTTTTTATTTTTATATTTTATAGTTATTTTATGGATTTAAATAGTTTTTGGTGTTTTTTGATATATTATCCTGTGATTTTCTTGTTTTTGCGTAGAATAGCCTTATTTGTGCATACAACTTTACTTATATGCACGTAAAATACCCCTTTAACAATACCCCAAAATATAGTTAAGGAGAAAAAAAGAGAAAGAATTTTTTTGTCGCGGGCCTTTTTCCTATCTTTTTCCTCTTTTTATTCTCTTTCTAATATAGAAGTATTTTTGGCTTTCGGAAACGGTGCTATAACGTTAAAACTCGGTGTTGCGAAGGGTATTAATCCTATGGTGGTAAAAATGCGTTAAAATGTGTTTCTCGTAGGATTTCGAGGGAATTGTGTTTATCGGTTGGAAAGTAAGGGTTTTTGATCGAAAAAGGGTGTTTAATTACCGTATTTTGATGTTAAGGGATTATTAGAAAATTGGCATTCTGCTATGTCCAAATTTTGTTTTATTTCTTCGTTTTAACTAGCGCCAAAGGATTTTCCTGACCAAACAAATACATATTATGTTCAATGTGCAAATTTTGCGTCTACGGTGTTTTTACATAGAAATTCTATAAATATTGACGAATTATAACACCTGTTTTTATTATAATATAGATTATATAAAAAAAGAACAAAAAGGAGCTAAGAGCAAAGGAAAAGGTTTTTATTCGCGACTATGCAAAAAAACTTGAAACCTCTACTCTTAGTCTCCGTAGATATATGTATCTTTCATTGTTTATAAAGATGTTGGTGATAGTGGACAGTAAAGGTAAGGTGATTTTTTGTTTGATTGAAGATAAATTAATTTCAATCCTCATTCTCACTAAAAATCTATTTTTTATCGCTACTTGGATTTTTTGTAGTCGGTTCCGTATACACATCCTTTTATAGATTATCACCATTTTTAGAACTATTAAGAAAGGTAATAGAAGGGAGCCTCCAGTTGATAGAAATACTATTAAAAACAGTGATTTCGGGGAAAGAGAACACGGTAACATTGAAAGTTTTTGCTTTAGCAGTGTTGAAAAAACCGCTTAATTCGTTGGATTCGTTAAAGATTCTAAACAAACTAGTGTTGGCTAATACATTATCATTAACCGCTCTGTGTTTTTTGGGATTTCATTTACCCGTGTATGGTCCCCCGGCCACAAATCGCATTTCAAACGTTTTGCCAACAGCATTTTGGAGGATATCATTTTGAAAAACAAGGACAACGAAAAAATCTATTTGACATCACCAGAGCGTGAGACTATTATTTCTTGGTCAGATGACGACGAAAAGATTTTCATTTATTCAAGTCAACAGCCGATGATCCGTAAACTTAGAAAGAACAAACTCTTTGAGTTGAAAGAAGAACGTTTTAACAAAAGCTATGCTTGTTATCCAAGCCCCCTCTCAGTGAAGGGTTATATTCCGAAAAATGCACTAACTGTTAGAGCAAAGATTACGAAACGGAAACTGACCGAGGAGCAGAAGAAAGAAGTTGGTGAACGTTTGAAAAAAGGAAGAGAGCCTTGGAAAACGCCAACAGAACAAGTATAAGGTAGCAAGGAGAATAACTATGGAAAAGAAGAAATGGTATTGGGAGAAAGTACCTTTTATCCCTGATGGTGTTAGTGCTGGGGATCTGTTACGTTTCCAGGGACATATTTTTGTCAAAAGCACGGTGGTAAAAGAGCTGAAGGCAAAAGGAGAGTTTAAAAAGAAGGAGAAAAAAAGGAAGAAGAGAAGGAAGAAATGATGGATTACCATGTCATTTTTTCATTCTTTCGTCTAGGAACGATGTTTGTCCCCTGTTTCGAGGGTTTAACTTATGTTTATAGAAGAGCTATGTCTCTTTTTGCTTGTTCCCATGCTTCTTGGGATTTTAGACCCTTTTTTCTATGTTTCCAGTATAATTTTTGTAGTTGTCCCTTGTATTCAATGGTATCCCCTGATTTTACATAGGACACTAGGTCCTTCATCAACTCTGCCTTTTTCTGGTCGGAATCACTCTTTTTATTGTTCCTCTGTTTTCTTTTTAGGCCTACTTCCTCAGTTTTCATAACCCTTTT
Organism: Thermoplasmatota archaeon; assembly: GCA_030619765.1. GTDB lineage: Archaea > Thermoplasmatota > E2 > DHVEG-1 > DHVEG-1 > JAGLML01. Next base: position 5,610 of record JAUXAU010000086.1, on the reverse strand, counting down.
TGCTCCCCAATTGTATGTTATTAATAATATTTGTTGCTGCCTGCATATAATGGTATCTTGTAAAAACGTCAAAATGGAAGAATGTCAGAAGAAACGTTAATATATGGAATAATCACATACCCCCAAGAGGTGTATTAGAATGGCCTATAAGCATGAAGGTTGGACGTTACATAAGAGAGATGTAGTTTTAAAAGGCGGACGAAATCAGACAACTTGCGACAAGAAGTGACACCACAAATTGCCATGAGGCTACCCCATCCGTTTTGGGGTAATCCTACTGAAATATGCGTCGGTGGTAACGCCGGGGTGTGTTGGCATTCAGGACAATATGGAGAAGTTTGGGAGTCTAACCCAAATCATCTGTTAGGATAAGGGTACTAAGGAGAAGCACATGATGAACCATCGTAAGAGTCGTTATTTCGAACAAGTGAAAGAGACTGATACACTTGAACCAAAAGGTATGGAATTAGGTCACGATGGCTTTGTCTACATGGTGACAAACGGACATATGATTCTCGGCTCAAAGATGGCTCCTAAGGTATTCGGAAATATTTGTGGTGTGGAACTTGGTAAGCCCAATGCATTCCCAGAAATAGTGGGTAGGAATCCGTGAGGAAAGACGATGGTGCAGTGGGTAGAGGAGATGGTAAAAAGCGAAGGGCAACTGTAATGGGTTGCATAAAGGTCAACTTTGCCTTAACCTGAAAGGGTGCTGACTTACCAAGGGTGTTTCAATTGTAAGAGAGGAGGCAAAATTGTGAATGTGAGGTGTTCAATGAAACCGAAAGGGAAGATACTCACAGACACGAAAACTGAATTTCAATGGGATAATACCGATTGGAAAACAGTTTATGAAAGTGTTAACAAATTGCAAACCAGGATTGCAAAAGCAGTTAAACAACACAAATGGAATTTAGTTAAAAGACTACAATATCTGCTAACTCACTCGCATTATGCGAAAATGTTAGCAGTACGCCAAGTATGTCAAAACAAAGGTAAAAGAACGGCAGGCGTCGATGGTGAGAAGTGGTTAACACCGGAGGCGAAAACAAATGCAGTTCTTACATTATCGGATAAGAAGTATAAAGCAAAACCATTACGAAGAGTTTACATTGAGAAGTATGGCAAGAAGGGGAAACGACCGTTAAGTATCCCTACTATGTACGATAGGGCAATGCAAGCGTTATACGCACTGGCACTTAATCCAGTGGCAGAAACTACAGCGGATATTACTTCCTTTGGTTTCAGAACATATCGAAGCACACATGACGCATGTGAACAAATATTCAACTGCACATGTGCGCCAAACTCAGCGCAGTGGATATGGGAAGGAGACATTAAAGGTTGCTTCGACAATATAAATCACAACTGGTTACTGGTAAATACTTTGATGGATAAGTCGATTTTGAAACAATTTCTGAAAGCAGGCTTCGTATATAATCGACATCTATATCCTACGAAGGCTGGCACACCACAAGGTGGTGTTATATCACCAATATTGGCCAATACCACATTAGATGGTATAGCGGTCATAATTGACGATAAATACCACTGGCGAAAAGGATACAACCCCAAAAAAGTGAACTTTGTGCGGTATGCAGATGATGTCATTATTACTGCTGATTCGGAAGAAACTGCAAGTGAAATCAATGAAATGATTAGACAATTCCTAAAAGATAGAGGATTAGAATTATCAGAGAAGAAAACTACAATAACTCACATAGATAATGGTTTTGACTTTTTAGGTTGGAACTTTAGGAAATACAAAGGGAAACTTCTGATAAAACCATCTAAGAAATCTATGGATAAAGTCACTCGAACAATTGGTGACATAATCAAAGAGGCAAAGGCATGGACACAGGAAGACCTCATTGATACATTAAACCCTGTTATTACAGGTTGGTCAAACTACCATCAAGCGGTAGTCTCCAAGGCTGCATTCTACAAAATAGACCATATGATATGGAGTATGCTCTGGAGATGGGCGAAAAGAAGACATCCAGAAAATAAAGCCAAGAAATGGATTATCAAGAGATACTGGCATAAAGAAGGAACCCGGAATTGGGTATTTTCAGCGGAAGGGAAAAACCTAAAACTTTTATCAGACACAAAAATTGTGAGACATATACCCCTCAAATTAATTAGGAACCCTTATTTGGATAAGGGTTATTTTGAGGTACGCAGAAATAAACTGCGTATTCGGAGAATAAGTAGTCGATATAAAGCCATTGGATTGTAAACTGCTGCCCTAAAAGGGTTATGAAAGGCTTGAGCGGTATGAGAGGAAACTTTCACGTACCGTTCTGAGAAGAGGGGGGGCGAGCAATCGCCCTTCTTTATTCGGCTCTATTTCTTCAGTAAGAGAAAGCCGAAGAGCGGAGAGCCATGCGATAAACCTGACAATATGGTTGTTGGTGTCAACAAGAGAACGGGGCTTCCCTACTTGAAAAAGAAATAAGTTGGTCCTATCGAAACCTTAAAACGTTTTAAGGTTTCCCGTTCTCTTCTCTTTTTATTTTTTTCTGATAATTATTTCGCTTGCACCCTGGCATATGTTTACGTGTATCCGCCTCTTTATTGGATCTACGGGGTCGAAGAGGAAGAGGATTAAATAGGATATTTTATGAGAATTTAGCAAAAAATTGCGCCCCTCCGACCTTGCCGCTCCAATAATCCATAGTTACCTCCATGTTTCTCTTAATATATACTGGAGTAATGGGGCTTCTTCACTCCCAACATTGACGACAATGTACGCTCCATGTTCTTCCTTCTCTCATCGATTTGTTCTTTACCCTCTCCAGGCATAATTCTATCTCCTCACCTTCTGCTTCTCATTCAGAACCGTGTCAATCCTCTCTTTCAGATCTTCCATATCAAAAGGCTTCTCGATATAATCATCACCAAAAAACCGACCTGCTTTCTCAGCTATTTCATCGGTTCTCCCTGTAAGAAACACGATTGGGATATTCTTCCACAACAAGTTTTTTTTAATCCATTCATAAGTCTCCCAGCCACTCATCCCAGGCATCATAATATCCAGCAAGATAAGATCCGGAAGATGGTTCTCTTTCAACCATCGAAGACAGTTTTTGCCGCTATCAACACAGACAACAGTATACTCCGAATCTAACGTTTCTAACCCCTGTTTAACAGTACGAGTCAGATCAGGATTATCATCTACCGCCATAATTGTTTTCACCATTTTTACTCTCCTTCTACAAGAAAAAAATCATTAATCCCTTCCGGTTTTGGATTGTCGATACAGTCCTCTTTTATTGGGAATAATACTTCCAACACCTGTATATCGGAGAGGTGCCCAGAAAGCGTTTTCTTTAGTACCTCACAGAACTGCTTTATCTGCTTAATGTTGTTTGCCGTAACATTCAAAACCCAGTCATATGAGCCATGGACAAAGAAACTGGAATCGATACATACTCCTATTTCCGTCATGCCTTTTAGATTGCCCTTAATCATTGCATCAAGCGGTTCTTTTTTCATGGGATTCGGCGGTCGTTTAAGGAGGACAAGATACCTTTTCAAATCCAGTTTGCTCTGGTCAACTACCGCATGGTGTCCCCAGATTGTATTGTTCTCTTCCAATTGTTTTATGATTCTCCTTGCCCTCTGTCTGGAAAAACCGCATCGTTTCGATAGTTTGTCGATAATTACCCTACAGTTTTTCTGCAACTCAGTCAATACCTTCTTTTCATCAACATCAATTTGTTTTTTACTACTTTTTTTAGACATATTTTCATCCTCTCATCTTTTTCTACGGTTGCGATGTACGGGGTCAAAAAAAAATATGAAAAACAAATTTTTCATATATTTTAGGGAGATATCCTTTTAGACCATTCCACTCACTCATTCTTTTAGACTGGATGTGGTATGCCCGGCAAGAGCTCCACTTTTACATCGCTTGAAAGAAAACAACCACCTGGAGCGTAGCCAAACAGTTGCACCTGGCATATGTTTACGATGGTGTGATATTGCACACTTTAATCCATAGGGGATATATAGGTGATGGAGATCGACCTAAAGGCCCACAGCCATCTATCCTTGTAGTTCTGTGGACAAGAAGCAAAAAACGTATTTTGGGGTAATAAATATGAAGATTCATTCATATTTTGTTCAGTGCTTCCCATTTTCCACACTACTCTATTTACACCTCCCTTTTGATTTGGTTCATAATTTTCTCTTCCGTCAATGTTGTTAAAGGAACTTTGGTTCACCTCTTTTTTAATAGACGACTATGATAGAATCAGGCTGAGGTGTTACCACCTCTTCCTGTTCTCATAGACCGTGCGTACAGATTTCCCGTACACGGCCTTCTTCGTAGATTCCTCATTACAAGGAGTAAGGTTTAATCAAAGTCACCATGGAAGCAAGTTTGTACTCTGATTGTAAGATATAAATTGGGAGCCTCCTATTTGCATATCTCGTTTTCTTTTTCTCTATAAATGCTCTAACTCGTGTTCTTATCCACCTGTCCAATACTGTGAATAACCATTTAACACTTCCTATTCCGAAATAGTTGCCCCAACCTCTTATTGTTTTATTGAGTCTAACCACCATCTCTTGTGGTTTCACCGGTTGTCCTCGTCGTGTCAATATCCTAATTGCCTCTTTGAATTTCTTCAATGCACTCTCTTTGGGAGTAATCAAAAGCTTTCCACCCAACATTTTGAGTTTAAAGCCCAGAAACTCACACCTTTCTTCGTATGCATCTACCGTCTTTGTCTTCGTTCTGTTTAGCCGAAGCTTTAACTCTTTCAGAATCTCTTCCACCTGTTTCTTCGTTCTTTCCGCTATTTCCTTTGTTTTACAAAGAATTACCATATCATCTGCATATCTAACCAATATCACATCGTCTATTGCATTCACCTGTTTGTCCATCTCATGTAGATATATATTTGCTAACAGTGGAGAAATCACGCCTCCTTGTGGCGTGCCTTCTATCGTTTCTTCTTTTATGCCTTCATTCATTACACCTGCTTCAAGCCATGCCTCTATAAGGTTTAGTACCTTCCCATCACTGATTTCCTCTGCCACAAAACTGATTAACATCTTGTGGTTTACTGTATCAAAGAACTTTGCTATATCTGCATCAATAATCCATGTATACCCCTGTTGGGCATATTCCCTTATCTGCTCTACTGCTTGGTGAGTACTTCGGTCAGGTCTAAATCCATAACTGCAATCAAGGAATTTCATTTCGAATATCTGTTCAATGACGTTCTTCACTGCCTGTTGTACTATTCTGTCCTTAACCGTTGGAATACCCAACGGTCTGAACCTGTTGTCTCCTTTAGGAATAAGTTTCCTAAGCACAGGTTTTACCTTGTAATTGCCGTTCTTAAGTGCTCTTTGTATTTCTCTCAAGTTTCTGTCTTTCTGTACCTGAAAGTTTTGAATGCTTTGTGCATCTACTCCTGCACATCCTTTGTTGGATTTTACCTTTTTCCATGCTTCTTCAAGATTGTTCATGTCATATACCTTATCTATCAACTGATAGAATTTCCGTTCTGGAAAATGTTCCCTAAATTCTTCCAGATACTCATACATTTCATATCCACCTCACTGACTAATTCCACCAAATCTGTCAAACCAAAT
>JAUXAU010000097.1 GCA_030619765.1 Thermoplasmatota archaeon | reverse complement strand
TTCTAATAATTTGATACATTGAATCCCACTAGAAGCACATGTGACCTTATAATTGTCATCCATATATTCTAAAGCTTGTTTAACGGAATGAAGCAAGTCTGGATCATCATCCACAACCATTATCTTTTTTTTCATCATTTTTCCTCCTCCAAATCTACGATATCATAACCACCCTTTCTTTTTTGCTTCATTTATTAATATTGTAAAATATGGTTCATTCATAATTGGGCATTTACCCCCATAATATAATTTTTTGTAATTGGCATCACAAGTGTAATAACATATTCTATATGCTATTCCACCCTCATTTAACTTAATTCTCTGGATTTCATATCTGTTTTCACCTACAATATGAGAAACCAAATCTTCTATTTTGCCAATAACTTCCTCTTCTTCCCCTTTAATTGTTGGTGAAACTGATTTACCTATGTTGTTTAACTCTTCAAGTTTTTTAATACAATCGTCTTTATTCATAACCTTGCCTCCTCCAATCTATGATGCTTTGAGTTCAAATTTGACACTATCTACATTTTCAAATCCATCAGTAGAACTCTTGAAAAATTTTATTAAAAATTCTTCTGTATAAGTATCTGGAATACCATAAACTGAGAACGATTATTCCAAGTGTTATTAACTGCTTTTTCATAATTTTGCCTCCTTTGCCCCTTTTGTATCCTCTTATATAATTTAAATGTTCTGATGATTTATTATTTGATACATTTGTTACATGATATTGAAAAACTGGGGAGAAGGGATGGGAGGAAAATAAGAAAACAGTACCCTTCTCTTATCTCTCACTGAGGAGGAAAAATATGACTATTTCCTATTATAACTATAATATCCTGATACAAATATGATTTATGGCACAGGATTTTGATTAATATAAAAAGGAGGAAAGCAGATGGTTTTTCATATCCGTATCCTTTCTCTTACCATATCCCGCCAAAACTCCAGAGAAAGCTTTTGACTAAGGAACTCACTACCTTTACCGTTGGACATAGATTTAGTTAGTTCTACATAAACATCTCTTTGAGGTGGTTCTTTTAATCCTGTACGCCAGTGTGCTCCACATCTTTCGCATTCCATTTGAAAAATCTTGTGGGTTATCCACGAAGTATAATTCACTTTGCCATCACAAAAAGGACAAATTGGTAACTCAACTGCTCTAGGTGATTTTACTTCTTTTTTTTGTATTTTCCCATCCCCAAGCTATAATTACATAACAACTACTATTTTAAAAAATATATGCTTATGATGTTTAAAATATACATTTTCATAACATCTATCGAGAGGTAGTTATTCACTCTTTTTTCTCTTAAGATAACAAGCAGTACACATTCCTTTCACCCTGGCTAAATTGTTACACCCAGGTACACTACAGATTTTTCCTTTGTTTTCCTGGTATTTCATTCTTCCTTCAACCTATATAGCGATGGCTATTTTTCGTCATTACTATTTTATTTTTTACCACTTCCTGATAAATTATCATAAAGTGCTAACACTATACTTGTAACTGTGAAACCATGTCCAAGAAGAGATAATGGAGGAATTACTGAAGTACTGCCCACAAAAAATTCAAATCCGTAACATACCCAAGCCATGATAAGGCAAAAAACAACCCCGACAATTAATTTACCCATTTCTTTTTCAACTCTGTTTTCTAATCTACAATTCCCCATCAATCATCAAGAGGGTTATTCATATGTAATCGCGATTCTAAGATTTTGACTTATCGAAACTTTGTTCCCATTAATGTCATTGTATCTATTACACCCTCTATAGTTCTAATCTTATTCAAAACTATGTCTCCAAGTTTTTCATAATCCTCTGCCTCAATTTTAGCAACGAGGTCATATCCACCAAAGAGAGTATGTAGTTCGGTTACCTCCAATACCCTAGATAGTTCGTTGTATACTTTATATTCACTTTTTGGTGAAACATGTATTAGTACAAAACCTACGACTATATATATTCCTCCTCCAAATCTACAATTTAACAACACTCTTCTCTTTATAAACCATTCTTGCTTAAATACTGTATAAATAATTCCATTTTTATGGGTTATAAACTACCTAAAGATGCAACACCAAAATAGATAAAGAATTATAAGCAGCTAAATAATAAAGTAGTTTCATGAAGACTCTTATTTCAGTTTGTGGAAGTGACGGAGACGACACCCACTTAACAAGTTATGCATTAGAAACTGCTGAAAATACAGGGAGGTTTATTGCAAAAAGAAAAGGCGTTCTTGTTTGTGGCGGTCGAGGAGGTGTGATGAAGGCTGCTTGCAAAGGTGCTAAAGACGAGAATGGTATAACCATTGGAATTTTACCAGAATCTAAAGATGAAGCTAATGAATTTGTGGATATTGCCCTTCCTACAGGTATTGGGCATAAGAGAAATTTTTTGGTAGTCAGTTCAAGTGACGTAGTTATTGCAATTGGTGGTAGATGGGGAACATTAAATGAGATATCCTTTGCTATGATATTTGAAAAACCATTGATACTCATAAAAGGCACTGGCGGAAGTGTTGATGAAATTATTAACGGAAATCTAATGAAAGATGAAGAGTCCACATATCACGTTGCAAACTCTGCAGAGGAGGCCGTAGAAAAGGCCTTTGATCTTTGTAAAAATTTGTAGACTATAGTGAACTTTGTTATTTTTACAAATTGGCAAATTTAGACAAAAGCTTTATATACTATTTATAACAAAGTATAGCATGTGAGGATCTGGAACCGATTTTAATTCCTTTTCCTTCCATCTCTCCTAACTCTTCCAGATCTCCTCACCTCTTTACAGTAGTTTTTTTATATCAAACATATCCTAATATCTACGTTTAAAAATCAGTTCAAAAGAAGATTAGAATATATCTCCTTTTAAATATCTTCCTTTTGCCATCATTCTCTCTGCTTCTACTTTTGCTTTATATTCTGAATATCCTTCACGTATCAAGTGCCAGTATATTGCATCTTTCAATAGTTTATTGGCTTGTTTTTCCCCCAAGGTTTTTTCACCTGCAGTATATATTTATTCTTTATAATATATAAATTTTACTTAATTATTTATAAAATTTACAGTGATTACCCATAAAAAATACAGCATAGATATAAAACAATATAAAATCAGCAATTACTTATACAATTTTATTTAAATTACCTTTGAATATATTACTATGGTATATTAGATGAAGGAAGGATCTTCTATAGCAATATTTCATATAATATTCCAAATTATATCTTTATTCCACAATATCCTTTCATGTAGAAATACTCATTATATTGCTTAACTATGGTAGTTCTCCATGCAAACTCCCTATGTTTTGGGGGTAAAAGTAGAAGAAATAAGGGAAATAAAATAGGTAACATCTGTATAATAAAATATTAATAGTCAGAAAAAAATAAAACACCATGATGAAGCGAAATATTATAATAATGGGATTAAAAAAGATAATGAGAAAATTTGGCATTATCGTGAGTATAGAAAAGAAAGAGGATGTCCTGGAAGAGTGGGCAACTGAAGAGATCCCAGATTAACCATAAGTCAAAGAATACAATGTAACAAGGTGAATTTAAGAAAGTAGGATAAGTTTTTAAAAGATATACAGTTATAAAATTATAGCTTTACTGGTAAAGGAGATATGAGTGACCGTATAAGTTGGATTGAACACAAAGGAAAACAAATCCTTTATGTTGACTATTCTGGTCTTTTTGATGATGAGATTATAAAAGCGACTCAAGAAGTTAATGATTTTATAACAAAAATTGGAAAATATGAACTCTTTATATTAGTGGATGTTAGAAATAGTATTGCCAATGAAAAGTGGACTGTTGACGCATTGAAAAATAATGCATCAGCGGTTAAACCATATACTAAAAAAGCTGCAGTTGTTGGGGTTACAAAAACCCAAGACATTATTCTAACAGTTGTCAACATGTTTTCAGGTTTAGGAATAAAATCATTTGACACTGTAGAGCTAGCAAAGGATTGGCTGGTGGAATAGGAACTCTACTTTGAATCATCCTCACATCCGTCAATTAAATATCACTGTTCTTTGTAGTTGCCAACTATTTTTTATAAAATAAAGAGACTGCCAGGATTAGTGCTAAAATAATTCCTACAAATAATAAAATAAGTGATACATTACTCTCACCCCTTTCATTGAATATAAAGCTGAATATTATCATGATTACAGATAGTACCACTAACCCAACGGTTTTTGCAATTGATTCCGCTGACATGAAAGATCATCGCACAAAAACAATTCTTTCCTTAAATATATATCCCTACTCCCCTACTTTTACCCTGTTACCCCTATCTTTGCATCGAAAACTTATGATCCTAAGCATTATGATAGATATTCAACAGGAGGGAAATTAAGGCTTTTTACATTTTACAAAAAATGGAAGGAAGGGATTACTTTAGGGGATTAAATATTTGGAGGAACCCTCCCTTCTTTCCTACACTACACATAATCATATACTTAAAGGTTATTTAAATTTTACTATGTAAATATATTTGCAACATCTGTAACAATAATACTGCTTGTTTCATTTCTAAAATATTCTATGGAGGGATATTGTAAAAGGGGTCAAAGAGGGAGGAAGACAAAGGAAAAAATTATCTTCAAAAGGTTGACCCCTCTGACGGGTATTATAGTCTTTTTGGTTAATAAAGATGGTGTTTGGTTTTGTGGGAGGATAAAAAGGTATTGAAAAATAGATATTTCGAGATCATAATCAGTACCTCCGAATGCAAAAAAATGCCAAAGAAACGTGCTTCAACTGGAGAGAAATAGGCAAAAAGACTAAGCTATTTTTGGTGTTTCAGGCGCATGAATCTGAGAAGGAATGCTATTTTGTACAAATTTCTCATAATAAATCTTAAATATCCTACTTTTCTTTAGTTACAACAGGTGTAAAAATGAGTGATTTCGTTATTGGTATACCAATTGGTATAGCAATTGGTATTGCGATAGGGCTTAACCTTGGGATTATTATAGGGAGGAAACAAAAACCCTGGTCAGAATATTGACAGAGGAAGAAAAAAGACACCTGAAGATTATGATTGGGACAGGGATAATCATTCTAATTTTTGGGTCCCTACTTGGATTATGGCAATTTTTTACATTTTAATAGAGACATAAAATCCTCAAGTCCCCCCCTATACTCAACTTTTGGAAACAATCGAAAACCTATGAAAGTAAGCAATATGATATGGGATAGTAAATACGTACTTGCGAAAACCTCCAAAAATGTTAATATGTTCAATAATAGATTTAGCATTGGGTGAATCCTTTCAAAAATGATATTCCGTTAGCGGTTTTTCTTATACCTTACCTAATCTATCTGATTGTAATGATTTTATTAATTTATCACTCATTGTCTTCTGAAAGTGAAGATTTTTGGCTTCTTCTGGGGATTTTAATTGGAACTTCTATACTGTTATTTCCATTATACTTCTATAAACCACGCAAGAAAAAATAACTATTTTGCCCGTTAAAAAAAGAGAAGAGAGATTGGTTTTGGTTTTATAGCCCTAGCATGTGTCGTAGTATTGGAAAAGCATTTGGAAACCGTTCAAACAGCCAACTCAATAGATCAAAGTTGAAATTGAATGGTTTGTTCTTTGGCATAGTGATTGGTAATGGTTCTGACCAATCGCTTTGAACACCGTGTTCATCTTTTGCTTTTACCTTTATCTCATAGTCGCCTCGTTCGGTCCAGATATGACTTGCCTCAGCAGTATCACCTGAATCTAATGGTCCAATCCATTCAGAAAACTCACCATCTCCCCAATCGAAGAGATAGTACAATTGATCTTCATCAGGGTCGGTGGTTGATGCAGTATATTTATATTCTTCATTGATTTTTCCAGATGTTGGGCCATCGAGATCTCCTGGTTTTTCAGGAGGTTGTGATTCTCCTGCAATTGCAAGTGAAGGATCCCCAAATGGTTGAAATTCTTCAACTGTTATATAGTCCATTTCATCCATTTCTGCAGTTGCTAAATAGTCATATAGCCCATGTCCCCACAACTCACCAAATGTCAGATCACCCTCCATATAATTTTCAGACATAACAATACAAAGTTTTTCTATGCCTTTTGTTACAATATCTACTCCTTCATGAGAAACATCAATATCTGTCGAACCAAGAAATGCAATACATCCACCATTAGGATTCTTTACAAAAGTCCATCCAAAACAATCACTAGTAACATCATAGGTACAATGATAACATGCATCTGATACTACGATAGGAAGTTCATTTCCATTAGAAAGGGCATTGAGATGTGAGTTTGTATAGCTGCCTGGCGGTATCCAGTCATAACTTTCATGTGGGTGAGTTGCCCAAACATCTAGGTTACCATGGCCATTGAAAAAAACAAAACCAGCACCAGAATCAATTGCATCTTGAATATTGGATGCATCATATAATTCTCCATTTGATGCCCAAATTTTCTTTGGAATAAATCCATCCATATTATCGATAACACCTTCATTTACATACTCGCCCTCATCTATCTGCTCTTCATCCCCAGGTAAAGAATCTCCACCAATAACCACAAGATCTGTAAACCAAGGTTGTGCGTATGCCTTTTCAATCTCGTACGCTATAATTTTATTAATACATATTGTAACTTCATTTTCGTTGATACACGCTAGTCGACCTAGGTAGACATCAGGATATAGATCGACATCATCATACAGATGTTGAGCACCCCAATTGTATTCTCCAAAGATATCATTTTCATTGGTATCCCAGCTGGAAAAATTACCTTCGGAATCATAGATGTCAGCATAATACAAATCAGATAAGAAAACCCATTCGTCCTGGTAATCATAATCATAATAGATATGTACATATCTGGCAGGAAGCAGATCTGCTCCTCCTACAAGCATTACATAGGTAATATTCCAATTTTCTAATGCATACTTAATGAAATACTTAATCTGTTCAACCTCATCTCTTCCTTGAAATTCATCATATATCTCTTCAGTTGTTTTCAGAATGGTGTAAACATCACGACTGTTTTTATGATCAATTAATGACTGCAGATTCAAAGAAAACGTACTTGGTGCAATTATTACCATATCATATTCATCAGTAAATGAAGACTGTAAAAGTGATTCTTTATCATGTTCAGATATCGCACTTACCCCCAATGCACTAAGGATCAAAACTTCTACTACTATTATCGTTAGTAATTTTTTCATAATATTCCCCCTTAATGTTTTTAATTATTAACGAATATATAAAATTAACCCATGTTATATTAACATCAGTAAAAAACCCAGTGTTAGTGGGCTGATTTCATTTCGACATTAGGATATGGAATTAAAAAAGAAAGAAAATGCGTTAGAGGGTTATTTCTGCCTATTATGGAATTAAAAAAGGAAAAGAGAGAGATGGGATTATTACTCCTTATCCTTAACAAAGGTAAAGATGATTATCTGAAAACCCTCAGATGTCTCCTCCTTTACACCAACGGTGACTGTGATCTCAATACCACCAAGACCAAAGAGCAATCCAGATGATATTGATTCCGTTACACCAGCGTTGATGTCCATGGTGCCAGTTATCGTTTTATTAATCAAACCTAGTAGTCCACCTGTCACCGTGAGCTCATAGGGTACATCAATTGCATCACCAAGTCCATCGTTGGTAATCGATACCTCAATCCCTAGACCACCTGTTATCTCAACGTCTAAATGGGGAAATGGTCCAACCTTCATAATAAGACCATCAGATGCTTTACTATCCATTGCTCCATTTCTTCCCGCAACAATAAATCCGCCATCATCTGTTTGAACAATGGATTGCATCCATTGGGTTCCCTCTTCCTCTAATAGTAATTCCCACTCAGGGTTTCCTTCATCATCTGTATTGATGATCCAGGTGTCCTCCTTAGTACCCGTGGGACTATAGGCGTCCTTGATGACAATGAAAACAAATCCACCATCTTCTGTAGCATCCATGCCATAGTTACGATCGTTCTTGACATCTCCATAGGTTTTATTCCATAGTTCATCACCGTTGTTATCTGTTTTAAAGATCCAAAGATCAGTGCCTCCAGCACCATATGCGTCTGTGATACCACTCATGATATAGCCATCATCTGTCTGGCGACACCCCATGACGGGGCTATAATCAAATCCACCACTATCAAAAATCTTATACCAGTCCATTGTTCCGTCGCTAAGGGTTTTGATCATACAGAAATCAAAGATACCCCCAGCAGGATTGTCATAACAGGTTCCTGTCAGAAAGAATCCATGATCAGGTTCAGTACGGCAGATTGAGCGAGCCCATTCCCAATCATGACCCAAATCATAATGGTGATACCAGAGGAGATTTCCATCAAAATCGGTTTTGAATAATGCAACATCTAAATAGAATTCAGTTGGTGATAAATATCCAAGGTAGAAGCCTCCGCACATCCATCCGGTGTCATCAAAGTTTTCAAATACGCCAGGTACAAGATACCACCCTTCTGTTTCATTTCCAAGTGGATTTTGCCACTCGGTTACTCCCATAGCATCAACTTTCCAAAGATACCCGGCTGTGGTCCAAACTTCATGAACGATGGAATAGTATCTGCCAAATCCACCAACAAGATATCCATCATCAGGTTCAGGTGCCTGTCGTACACATTCGACAAGAATATCAGTGTCTATCTCGGTTCCATTGAATTCATAATTAACGGTCCTCCATTCTTCAATACCGTCTGCATCGACTTTGAGAAGCCATGCATAATAGATATTATCTTCTTCAGTTAATCCTGTTGCAATATACCCACCATCACGGGTTGGTTGTACATCATAGAACCAGTCGAACTCGTCACCACCATAGGTGTACTCCCACTCGACTTCAGATGATTGTAATGGTACCATATTCTTTCCATTATCTTTGTTCATTGTCCCTACTGCAGGTAGTGCAGTTGCAATCAACAGCATACATACAAAAATACCTAACAATTTCTTTTTCATTTTTTGCCTCCATTCCACCAAATAAAAATATTTGGTAAAATAGATATATATCATCTAGATTTAAAGTTTTCTGTAAGAATCTTATTGCAGCATCTGTAACAATAAAATTATCAAATAACTGCTAAGACTCCGTTTCTTCAAAACGGAGATCTACATTAGCTGACAGAGAAGTCAGCTAATGTCTTTTGTCTCTTGTCAAATATCGAATAACTGAATGGTTTTACGTCCTTCAATGCTTTATCCTG
>JAUXAU010000029.1 GCA_030619765.1 Thermoplasmatota archaeon | reverse complement strand
AACAGGATAAAGCATTGAAGGACGTAAAACCATTCAGTTATTCGATATTTGACAAGAGACAAAAGACATTAGCTGACTTCTCTGTCAGCTAATGTAGATCTCCGTTTTGAAGAAACGGAGTCTTAGCAGTTATTTGATAATTCTATTCTTCCATATTACCTTTTTTGTTGTTTATATTTTAATATTGGAAGTTCTTTACTTCCGACATTTACTATGCAAAAAGGTGAAGATTTATTATTTTTCTTTTTTGCCATTCATTCTCTCCATATTGCTATTATTTTTTATAATATATAAATATTGTGCAAGATGGAAGGTCTCACAGTCAATCACCGCCATTTAGTCTCCATATCATTTTTACTACTCATTATCAAACAATTCATCATTCAATTAAAGACCAAAAAATATAAGTCCCACTAACATATAAGTAATTTACTCAATAGGAGAGATGGAGAATGGATTGGAAAAATAGATCTGCCTATGTTTTTATAAAAACAGCAAAAGGGAAAGCTCACGATGTCTGGCAAAGGTTCCAAAATTGGGAAAATATAATAGGCGCTTGGATTGTAACTGGAGAATATGATGTCATTGTTTGGTTTGACGCACAAGATTGGGACACAGTACACAGATGTGTAGGCGAAATAAAAAATTGGGATGATGTAGAATTCACGAGTTCGCATCAGGTATATAACGGATACAAAAACGACAACTGGTGGTGGGAAAAACCTGCTGGTTCCTGGGTGTTATTCAGAGAAAATAAGTTAAATGAGACTCCTGACAAGATAAGAAAATGGAATTGGATGACAAGCGGTGCAAGTATCCCCGGCGACTGGGATTATATATCCTGGGTAGAAGGTAAAAACTGGGATGAAGTGTGGAAACATTTAGTTGAATTGAAAGCAGAGAATTGGCAAACTTCTCCTTGTGTGCCGATTAAGTCATGGTGGAACCAAAGTTGGAAAGATAAATGGTGGTGGGAGTAAAACCCACTTTTTCTTTTTTTATAACAGGTCTGACTAACAAATTAGGTTTTTTTGACTAATGAGAAAAAGGTAATTAGTCAAATTTAAGTCTTAACAAAAAGTTATTTCCATAGTTAAAAACCAAGATTCATATCATAGCTATTTGATTATTGCCAAGTATGAACCATATACCCAGTTATAATCCTAGTAGAACTCTCAGTATTGGAAACATCCGTGGATGGTTCAGTAAGAACTGTAAAAACCACATTTGCTGGTTCATAGGCATGGTTACCTCAAGATAACCCCAGTCGCTTTCCTCCCCTAAGGTATCTTTTGCTTTTGCTCGTATTGTATATGCACCTCTAATCAACCATTTATGCTCATAGTAGCATTTCTCTTCAGATGCCCATTCAGATGTCCATCCAGTATTTGTGCCATCTCCCCATTCGATGTACCAAGAAAGTGGGTTGTTATCTGGGTCTACAGCACGAAAAGTATACCAATAGTCTTCTCTAACTTTTCCATTTGTCGTTCCTGAAATTGTAGGTGTTTCTGGAGGGCTGTTTGATTCTACAGGTCCAAATGCATGAAGATAACCACGTCCTAAACATTGTGACCCGATATACACAGTTCCATCTTCAGCGATACAAGGAGATGAATCTCCCCATTCATTGCAAATCAATTTTCTCCATCGTTCAGTACCATCGGGGTTAACAGCGATAATATCACCACCAGAGACCTGACCAATATTTGTCCCGACATAAATAGTACCATCATCAGAAATCGCAGGTGAAGATTTAGCGATATGTCTACCTGAACCTAAGTCAAAACTCCATTTCATCGTTCCATTAGGATAAATCGCATAGAGTTTCTGACCACCAATGTAGATGGTACCATCACTTGCAATCGAGGGGTTTGTATATGTACCATAACCTACTTTGCATTTCCACTTCATGGTTCCATTATTTGGGTAAAGGGCATATAAATAATCATCAAAAGAACCAATATAAACCGTCCCGTCATCAGCTATTGAAGCAGGACCTTTTATATAATCCCCTGTTTTGAATCGCCATTTGAGTGTACCGTTGGGATTCATTGCATACAAATAGGTGTCACCAGAGCCACAATATATAGTGCCATCGTCACCAATTGCAGGGTCACAAGTGATATAATATCCAGTATGATAACGCCATTTTTCAGTACCATTTGGGTTAACAGCAAAAATATTGCAACCTGTTCCCATTGTTCCAAAATAGATTGTACCATCATTTCCAACGACAGGAGATGATGCTATTGTGTCACCTGCACCAAACCTCCATTTCCTAATTCCAGTAGTTGAATTAAAAGCATATAAACTGTCATCCCATGAACCAACATAGAGAGTTCCATCTTCAGCAAGAGCAGGAGCAGAAGTAATATCACCACCTGTTTCATATCTCCATTTTAATGTACCATTGGGATATAAAGCATTAATAAACCAAAACTTATCTCCGAAATAGATTGTATCGTCATTACCTATAATTGGACTGCCATCCACGCCAGCCTTGCATGTATATCGCCATTTTTCAAGATCCGAAACATCGGAAGTACTATACGGACTCCTACTGGTATGGCGAAGGTCATGGCATTTCATCGGCCAAGGGGAATCCATCGGACCTGACGATATACTTGTTTGTGGTGATTCTACAGGAATTGTTATCTCTTCTAAATCAGCAATTTCCAAGTTATTCCTCTGGAAATATTCTTTATAATACTCCGATTTAGAAGAATCATATTCATCATAATAATAGAAAGCAAGATTATCCATCAGTTCTTCATCAACAGTTACTTCCTCTGCTGTATTTGAAACACCTACAAAACCAGATGAAAGAAGTAACAGGACTACCAGTAATGGGATGATATGCTTCATCTTTTGCCGTTTCCTCCCCATATTATTACTATATCTATAGGATGGTATGATATATAAATCCTACCCTTTGCCACCTATTTGCCATTTATTTATCGTAATATTCATCATAGTATCCATCCTATCCATCTTTGTTTTAATCACAGCCTTCAACGGGCTAATTAAAACATCAAATTCTTAGAACCTGCCCAACTCCGTTCAAAATCCGACGCTTTTCCTACCTTCCAATGATTTCATATTTCAACCTACTTCACTTCTTTTTTTCTTCATATCAACTATTGTTTTACCATCATCGCAACTCGTACAAAATCCGACACCTAAAAACCCGCTCAATTCTGTTCAAAATCCGACACCTGAAAACTCCATGTTTATAACTCTTCGTTCGGAATTCGACACCTACCCTTCGTTCAAAATACGACACCTGGCTTGTTCAAAATGTGTCGCCTGCCTCACGTTCAAAATTTGTTGCTTAACTTGTTCAAAATCTGAGGTTTGACTTGTTTGAAATTTAAGGCCTCCTTTGATAACTTATTGACTCTGAAATAATGAGTCAGGCCAAATATCCTTAAAAATTATTACACCAATACCTTTATGTACAACCACAGTTCTTAATAAAGGGTATTTGATTATCCTTCTCTGATCTTTATCTTTATGGGGATAGAAAATTATGAAAGAGTTAGATATTACAAAATTAAGACATGGCACAGCTCTAGTCAAAAAGGGATTTGCAAAGATGCAGAAAGGTGGCGTCATAATGGACGTTATCAATGCAGAGCAAGCACGAATTGCTGAAGAAAGCGGAGCAGTTGCAGTAATGGCATTAGAGCGAGTTCCGGCCGATATTCGGGTCCATGGTGGCGTAGCGAGAATGGCAGATCCAAAGATCATCCAGGATATAATGCAGATGGTGAGTATCCCTGTTATGGCAAAGGTAAGAATTGGACATTTTGTTGAATCGCAAGCTTTAGAATCACTTGGCGTAGACATGATTGACGAATCGGAGGTGCTTACACCTGCAGATCCTTTTTATCATGTTGATAAACGTAAGTTTACCATACCGTTTGTTTGTGGATGTAGAAATCTTGGCGAGGCAGTTCGGAGGATATGGGAGGGAGCTGCTATGATTCGTACAAAAGGTGAAGCAGGAACTGGAAATATCGTTGAAGCTATACGACATCAAAGAATGGTTACAAGTATGATAAGCAAGTTAAAGGAAATGGATAAAACAGAAATACAAAAACTTGCAGAAGAGTATTCACAAAGCTATGTCAACTCAATAAAAACACTCACCAATCAAAAGATAGTAGATAAAACCGTTGTTTTTGGAGAATATATATACAGTGATGTAAAAAAAGGGATTTTTGATATTTTAAAAGAAATCAAAGAAATTCAGCGTCTTCCAGTTGTAAATTTTGCTGCAGGTGGAATTGCAACTCCAGCAGATGCAGCTATAATGATGCAGCTAGGTAGTGACGGTGTGTTTGTAGGATCTGGAATCTTTAAATCAGATAATCCAGAAAAAAGAGCGAAGGCAATTGTCGAAGCAGTAGCACACTATGACGAACCTGATGTTATTGCAGAGGTTAGTAAAGATCTCGGAGATGCGATGGTAGGCATTGAGATAGAAAACATACCTAAAGAACAACTATTGCAAGAAAGAGGCTGGTAGGAATAGTCTCCATTGGAGTTTTATCTGTTCAAGGAGCAGTATCTGAGCATATAGATTCAATTCGCCGTGTTTTTAAAAAAACAAATACCCCTGGAAACGCTAAGCTTGTTAGACAAAAAAAAGACATAGATGGAATAAACGCTCTGGTTATACCTGGAGGAGAAAGTACGACTATTTCTAGAATTCTATTCAAATCAGGTGTGTACAACACTATCCTTCAAAGATTACGACAAGATACACTTTACATAATGGGCACCTGTGCAGGCTGTGTATTGCTTGCTAAAGAAATTGTTGGAAAAAAGAATGATGTAAAACTATTACATGCAATGGACATGCAAGTTGAAAGAAATGCATTCGGAAGACAAAAAGAATCATTTGAAAAAAGTATTGGAATTAAGGGATTTTCTGAACCATATAATGCTGTTTTTATACGTGCACCAATCATCAAAAAGGTTTGGGGAAAATGTGAAATACTTGGAGAAACAGATAAAAAAATAATTGCAGCCAGGCAAGATAAATTCCTGGCCTTATCTTTTCATCCTGAACTTATAAACGATCTCAGGATTCATGAATATTTTTTAGAGATGATTGTTTAGGCTTTCATTATTGCAAGTAGGAAGATTCCAAGTGCGATTAATGCGCCTATTACAGCACCGATAACTGCCACTATACCGTCCACAACATATCCTGAAAATGATATTGGTGCAGTACCCATAAAGCCTAAAATTCCAGCAAACCAAAGGAATAAGACTCCAACGATCAACCCGATTATTATTAAGATTGCTCCAACTGCTCTGCTTTTACCAGATCCAAAATAGGCAGTGAATATACCTGCGATTATGCTTGCAATTGCGAACACCAGCATCAACATGCTCAAAAAATAGTTCAACATTCTTTTTTCACCTCCCTAAAATTTTGTTCCTGTTAAGGTTTTTGTATCAATCACACCATCGATTGATCTGATTTTGTTTACTACAACAACTCCCAGATTTTC
This sequence comes from Thermoplasmatota archaeon, assembly GCA_030619765.1. Taxonomy (GTDB): domain Archaea; phylum Thermoplasmatota; class E2; order DHVEG-1; family DHVEG-1; genus JAGLML01. The sequence goes on along the minus strand of JAUXAU010000029.1, from coordinate 31,155 downwards.
GAAATCGTCGGCTTCGATTTTTGCTATAAGATCATACTCCCCAAACAAGGGATGAAGTTCGATAATCTCCGGTACTTTAGAAAGTTTGTTATATACATCATGCTCACGTGCAGGTGCAGCACTTATCAGTACGAAACCTATTGCCATAAATTACATACCTCTCTCACCCCTTATATCGTTATGAAATATAAGCCTTTTGTTATTTGTCATTAATAATACTCCTTAAGAAACTTATTTCTTGCTCTGTAAAGCTAAATACAAAACCTATTTCTTCCATAAAACAGGATTAAAATCTTACAAAACTTACTTTTAGGTATTTAGAAAAAAGCTATTTTTGAATTTAGTGTATTTTTGGATACTTGTCGTAGAAAGGCAACATATATATCTAAAAAACATGTTACTGCCTCCCTGTGATTGATGACTATATAACCATTATTATCCTCTTAATTTTCGGTTTCGGAAGTGGCATATCTGTTAGTATAGCTTCGGGAAACTCGGGGTCATTTCTAATTCCCTGTTTAACAATTTTTATTGGACGTTCCATTTACCAGGCTATAGGTACAAGTCTCCTAGTTGATTGTATTATCGGCGGGGTTGCTGGATTGATATTTCTTAAAAATGGCAATGTCGATATGCGATCAGGATTTCCACTCGCTGTTACTGGCATTATCGGTGCAATTCTCGGCAGTAGATTCACGTCGGGTGCTTCTCCATTAGGGCTTAGTATTTTTATCGGTCTTTTTTTAATCATTGTTGGTGTGAATTTTATTGTGACCGGCGTTCAAAGAAACGTAGACTTTGTTAAAGGAAAGATCAACCTCAAACTGTTTAAAGATAATAAGACTATTTCTTTCATAATTATTGGATTCATTATTGGTCTTGCAAGTGGTTTTTCAGGTATGGGAGGTGGGGGCTTGGTTGCACTTTTTCTGATTTTTATATTGGGCTATGATATTCATACAGCAATTGGTACTTCGCTCATTATGATGTTTTTTATTGCAGGATCTGGAGCTGTTGTACATTTCTTAAACAACGAGGTAATTGTTAATGTCGCATTGATAGCTGGTTGTGCAGCTGTTATAGGGGCTATGTCTGGTTCTATAGTTGCTAATAAGGTTGACGAAAATAAACTTGGGAGATTAATTGGTGTTATCTTTCTTGTATTGGGAATAGCCTTACTCCTTAACTTGCTCTTCTAAAATAGTACTTCCAAATGTAAATATTCGAATGTTTTATTGATAAAAGTACTCTAAGTGGTACTAATCCATTGTCAACAAAACTTGATTTATATCTAATAAATTTTTTATTTTTTTTAGATAGTTTTTAGTTGGAAAAAATGTTGATACGTAAACATTTACTATTTTGTACAAATAATTGATAAAAACGTTTATATAACGTTGGTTTCATATATTATTTATAAGCATATGTCAATAAAAAAATTTACATTTATAAAAGCAAAGTTTTTTGCCATAATTGTTATGTTTGTTGTAATAAGTGTCATTTCCTCGGCAGGACAAATGATGGTAGAAAAAAACGCTATAAACCATAGTAAACACTCCTTCAAAAACTCTAATGATTATGAAAATACAGAGAATGGTTCTAAAGGGCTCAAAGGTGGAAATGTGGATTTTTATATGAAAAAAACAGATCTACAGCCTCCACAAACTACAGATGTATCTATAGAGATTGATGGGCTTTATTATCTACGAGATGATGATCCATTAAATTATGCTGATGAGGGTTCTTTACTGAGAACTGTACCTTTAGAAAACGAGGTTACCTTATGCGGAGCGTTTATTTTATTTCGCTTTGATGAGCAGGCAGTTTATCAAGGAAACTACAGCATTTTCAATATATATTATCATATTTGGCAAAAAGCTCCTGAGATTCCAACCGAAGGAGAGCTTTTTGAATTGGGATACTATACATCAGGTGGCCATAATAGTTATTTAAATGAATCAATAACTATCAATTCAAGTGAATGTGTTAGTGTCGTTGATAACTATAGGTTAGTTCAAGCCATGCAAATTGTCAATCCAAATATTGCTGTTTTTAATGGTGATGAGATTTATAATTTTACTATTAAGTCTATTGGAAATGGTCCACGGATGAGAACTTTTCCAAACCAATATTCTTTTGTTATCTTGAATTTAGAAGATAACACAACATTACAGGACTACGATAGGGATGGCGATTACGTAGGAGATTATGATGAATTATTTGTCTATTTTACAAATCCTTTTGACATGGATACAGATCAAGATGGTGCAACAGATTATGATGAGATAAATGGTGGACTTTTTGGATATGCATACAGCAATCCTAACGATCCTGAAGATACCACAGTTTTCAGACAATTATATGCAGAATCAGGTGGACCATATATTGGTATAACATCTGAAGTAATACAGTTTTTTGGGGATGCTTTTGGCGGTTTTCCACCATATACTTGGCATTGGAACTTTGGAGACGACGATATATCAGACGAACAGAATCCTACACACATATACAATATAGCTAACACTTATAAAGTAACTTTAACCGTTACAGATAGTACGGAAAACAGCAGTTTCGACAAAACAATAGTAATAATAGGTAATCTCTACGCAAATTTCATTAAACCTGAGAATGCACTTTACATCAATAACAAAAAGATAATATCCTCGCCCATTCCTCTGATAATTGGCTATATAGATCTAGAGGTCGATGCAATAGGTACCATATCTGAAGTAAATATGGTTGAGTTTTATATTGACGACGTGTTAAAGTCAGCTATCAGTACTCAGCCCTATAGTTGGAGATGGCGAGAGCGCTCATTCTTTAAACATACGATAAAAACCATTGTAATCGATAGCTTTGGGTATAGTAAAAGCATCGAAATGCAGGTTTGGAAATTCTTCTAAACTAAAGTTTATTAAAAATTAATACTGTATTATTTCGAATCTCCACTCGATATAATCTCCGTTAGAAACTGTGTATTTGTCAGCACCGATCATTGGAATGTCTTCATTTACATAGTACTGCCAGTATTTTCCATCCACACCGTTTACATCACCATTAATTGAATCGATTAATACAGAGTCGAATTGTTCGTAATACGTGTATTCAAATGAAATTCCGTTTCTCTTGGAAAATGCTTCTAAAATGGAGAACGCGGTATCGCCGTCATATGCAATGAGATTATCCTCAAGTATCCATCCATTACCTAGCACTATCATTTTTACGCTTGTTTCATCTGATTTTTCAAGCCAAACTTCGCTTTTTTCTGGGACTTGCATAGCAGTGCCTGTAAAAGACAATGCAATCAAACAAAGTGCTAAAACAGCAACTGGAATCTTATGGATATTTTTAATCTTGATTGGTGATTCAATGCTAGTTTTTTTGGAAACATATGCGAGAATTGGAAGAGCGACTAAAACAAATGTTACTACGCCAGAGATCATGTGATATATCATAAATGGAATTCCTGCAGTGAAAACAGCAGCTAAAGAGTTTACATTATGTGGATATATTAAATACCACCATCCAATATTGGTCCATACATCAAATATTAATACAAATCCAATTCCAAGTCCAGCAGCCATTCCCGCATTTTTTAATCTAAATCCCCCGAGGCTTTTTTTGAATCTATCTCTGTTAAAAACGTTTATTAGAGCAATCATCGTAAATCCAGAATAGGTAAACATTACTATTCTATTCATTTGACTTCCTATGAAGATAGGATTTCCAATTAGTAAATCGCTGAAAATCATACTTAGTAGTGGCACAAAAATGGCTATTGTTGGCTTCAAAAACATAACCGCCAAAAATGTTATTACCATTATTATCTCAAAATTTGGAAAGGGTTGAATTCCTAATTCAACTAGTACATATCTACCAAGTGTTCCAATTATTATTAACCCCATCATCAATATAATTTGACTTAGATCAGACAATCTTTCTATTTTCATAAATGGCCTCCCTTTTTTTTGTTGGAATAAATGTTGGCGTATAAATGTTTTGTTTTTTTATCAAACAATAGATCCTTGAAGAGTTTTGCATTTTGATTGTATTTTTTCTCTAATTTTTGCATTGCATTCTATATTTATAGTAATTGAATGGTTATAATTGATATGAGAAACTCTTGTCTTTTTATACAATTGAGATACAAAAGCCTGAGACTTTCCATTAAGGGGTAATTTTAGTGTCATTTCAACCACATGTGGTAAGGATTTGTATATAAATTCGAGAAGTAAATCAATACCCTTCTTCTCTTTAACAGAGACTGGAACACACAATCTATCATTCAACAGTCCTTGTTGGTTAAGATAATATACGAGAGTGTCAACCTTTTCTTTTTCGATTAAATCGATTTTATTCAAAGCAATAATAACCGGGGCAGTTACACCAAGGTCTGTTAACTCGTTAAGAGAGACTTGGAGTTTTTTTTCAACGACTTCTTTTTCTTCACTCCCATCAGCAACAAGTACAACAACATCTGCTACTTCAATTTCCTCAAGTGTTGAGTGAAAAGCATCTATTATCCACGATGGAAGGTTCTCAATAAATCCAACGGTATCTGTAAGGAGAATAGGGGCTTTTTTACCATTTACTCTATTTTGAATTCTCCGTGTTGTCGTAGATAAGGTTGAAAACAACTTTCCTTCTACCTTGATTTTCTCCCCAGAAAGAATGTTTAAAAGACTGCTTTTTCCAGCATTTGTATACCCTGCCAATGAAACCAAATAAAAACCGCTTTTATATCTGGTTTGTCTATGAAGCTCTCTATCACTTCTGATTTTTTTTAGATCTCCTCTGATCTTCTTCATCTGTTTTTTAATCATTTCATAGTAATCATCTACCTGATACTCACCTCCAGCCATAAGACCAGGATGTTCACCAGCTCTCGCACGATGAATAAGTTCACGAACATATGGCCTTTCATACTGGAGCCGAGCAAGTTTAACCTGCAATTTGGCTTCTTTTCTCTCTGCACGTTCTTCAAATATGGCAAGAATTAGCCGTATTCTATCATAGACATCTACCTGTAATCTTTTTTCAAGGACAAACCACTGAGACGGCTTTAACTCCCCATCGACAATAATTAGATTGATATCTTCTAAAGAGCTGTCAATGTACTCCCTTATGTCATCTACCTTACCAGAACCAACGTAAAAATTAACATCAGGAATTTTTCTATGCTGAATAAACTCTTTTATTACATTATAATCCAAAGAGTCAGCTAACTCGCTTATTTCTGAAATATCATCATTGAGAGATACAATTATCGCGTTTTTCTCATGATTATTCATTTTTTCTTAAACCTCTTTATTGTACTAAAATCATTATCATTACTTCATTTATACGTTTTTTAGATTGTTTCTGGATCTAAAATATTGTCAAAAACCGTGATTTTTCTCCTAGCATATATAACGTTACGTTTACAAAAATTTCACATACTCTGAAATCTCGATATTATCTATTTTTTTAGAAACAGAATCGATCTGAATCGTGCCAGTGTTTCTTACATGATGCCGCCAGTAATTAACCGTGGGTATACTGATGCGATGGAAATTTATCGATTCCATTTTTACATCTACATGCAATAGATCATTTTCAACGTTTAAACAACACGTTGTTGGTATTCTTTTACCATGATCCATGACCTGCTTTTCAATCGTGAAATGTACATCCTTGGGGTTTATTGTTATATACTCTTGGTTTCTGTTTAAAACCACAATAAGTTCTTCGTTAGCACGATTTTTCATGACGCGGGCCCATGTGATGTTCATTGAATCAATCGGTATTTTTCCATTTTGATACCCCTTGTTTACCAATGATGCATAAATAGGATAGATGTTATGATCATGATACCCTTCACCTGAGACACTAATGGCATCTCCATTGAGATAAATTCTTCCGTTTACTTCAAATCGTGGAATGACCAGCCAGTCACCCAAAAAAGTTTTTCCCTTCCACGCCTTTGTTGTCTTAATGAACTCTAAATCAACGCCTTGGTTGTCGTCTCCCATAGAAATCTGGTATATCCATCTCTTCGTGTCCTTGCTGATATATCCTTTTATTATCTGTTGATCATTTATCTTTATAAGTGGTTCTTTTTCTGATCCGTAGAAACATTTGTAAGGATTTCTACTCCTTAGACGTTTTACTAATTTCGTGTCTTTATAAATTGACAGTCCTGCTAAAACAAAACTGAGATAACCCATATGAATAACATTCACAAGCGTTATTATACTATAGTTGTTGTCAAATATGCCGTTATAATACCATGTTTCTGCACGACCAAAGCTCCCCTTCCTATGTAATGCATCATCCCGTAAGACTATATCTTGTGGCGTAAATATTCTTGAGTCGATTGTAATCACCATGCCTCTGCAAGTGATCCATATTCGTCATATTGCTTTATTCTTTTTCCTTATTTTATCCTGTTAAAGCCCTTTCGAAACCAATTTAGTGTACTATAAAACCGCTGGATAGCCGTTATGTTGCCAACTACAGCAAAATAGATTAAAACCCAATCTAAGACCGTTGTTTCCCATGGCAACTGTACGGAAAAACGAAGTCCAATATGTTGGACTATAGGAAATATTATTAACAACACTAGTCTATCCGCACGTCCTAACAAGCCAGAATATTCCCTTTTATAACCTACTGCCTGGGATTGGGTTCCCATATAACTAGTAAGTAACATTCCAATAATCGCAAGTAGTCCAATACTTGGTCTGCTGCACCATGAACTAAGTGCAAGGCCCCCTACCATAAAAACATCTGCATACCTATCCAATGCATGATCAAGAAAATCCCCTCTCAGTGATGCCTTATTCGTCAACTTGGCAACCTTTCCATCTATTGCATCAAAAAATCCATTCAAAAAAACAAAAAATGCAGCAAAAAAAAGATAATAGTTTAGCAACTCAAATTCTGGAGAGGAAAAATAAAAAAATAAACCAGAAAAAAATGCAAAAACAAGTGCAGTCCATGTTAAAATATTTGGATTTATTTTTGAAAAACGTTTTGCAACAATCGATAACAAAGGATCTACTGAATCCCTTTTTCTGTCAAGTACCATCTTATTCTCCCATAGTTAGAAATCATTTAGTATCTCTTCAGACCAATCAATTTTTCCTATCTTATACTTTTTTGTCGACTCAAAGTTGCTTTTGACAATCTCAACAATTGATGATAACACAGATTTGATGTTTTTGTTGGTGGTGTTTATTTCAAAAATATTTTCTTCAGGATGAAGTTCAACAGTTTCACAGAGAATAACGTCTATTGTTTCTGCTTCTATATTTTCCTTGATTTTTTCTTGTTTCCATCCCTTTTTTTCTAGACGGCTTTTTAACTTGTTGGGATGACATCTAAGAATTATCACCTTATCTGCTGTTTTTAAAAGATGAGAGGCATGTCCCTCAATAAAAATAAGGTCATCGGTTTTGTAATACTCATCGATGTAATCGTTCAATCCATCGATGTCAATTATCTTTGAGTTTCTCTCTGTGTCAATGCCGGTTACAAATCCCTGATTCATGGCAAGCTCGTTCAAGCTAACGATAGTGTATCCTTCTTTTTGTAAAAGAGCGGAGATAGTGCTTTTTCCCGTTCCTGGAGTGCCAGAAAGAGCAGCAAGCATTTTATATCAACTTATGGTAGTCGTATCCACGGAATCCTTCCTTGAAACAGTAGTGAAGTTCTTGGAAATCTTTTCTGAATTCTTTGATATCTGCTTTTATTTTCTTTGTATCTTCGTTTTTAAGTAGTGCTCTTTCATAGAAATGGGCAACTTCATCCATTTCTTTTTCCTTCATTCCTATTCTTGTCAATTCAGGTGTTCCTATTCTCAGGCCTGATGGGTTTAACGGGTCTTCATCACCAGGAATCGTGTTCATATTGGTGACAATGCCTGCATCTTCGAGTTTTTTGGATGCTTCTTTTCCTTTTCCTGACCCAATTTCGAGTAAAATCTGATGTGATTTGGTAAAGCCTAGTTTTTCGCCAAATACTTTGAAGTTTCTTTCATACAGTGACTGTGCTAAGCTTTGTGCGTTTTTTATAATCTGTTTGGCGTATGCTTTACCAAATTCTAGGTGTTCGGCAAATGCTATTGCTTTTGCCGCAACATGATGAAGGTGATATGAAGAAGTAACTCCTGGAAACACTCCAAAGCTTAGTTTTCTGAGAAATGATTTATCTTTATCTGTATCACCTTTGTGGTCTGATACAATTATTCCGCCTTGTGGTCCTGGCAGAGTTTTATGAGTACTGCCACTCATCACATCTGCACCCTCTCGTAACGGATCTTGGAATTGCTTTCCTCCAATAAGTCCAAGAACGTGTGCTGCATCATAGATAAGATATGCGTCTACATCATGTGCCGCTTCTGCGATTTCTTTTATTGGACTTGGAAACAAAAAGACAGACCGGCCATTTAATGCAAGCTTTGGTTTTACTTTTTTAATAAGTTTTATGGCACCATCTACATCGATGTTCATTTCTTCATCATTAAATGGGTACGAAATGAGTTCAACGCCTCTAACTCCTGCTGCACCCCATTTTCCAAAAGAGATGTGGGCACCATTGGCAAGATCTAAAACTGTTGCAGGTTCTCCTGGTTTTATGAGAGCTTTTAAAATCGCTATATTTGCAGTTGTTCCTGCAGTGGGTCTTACGTCGGCATAGCAACAGTTGAAAAGTTTTTTTGCAAGTTCCATTGCCTTTTCTTCTACTAAATCAAAAAACTTACATCCTTCATAGTATCTATGACCTGGAGTACCTTCAGCATATCTTCCATGAAAATCGGTAATAAGCATTTCTCTGCAAAGAGGAGATAAAACATTTTCACTAGCGATCATAGGAAGAGAGTCAGAAAAAAATTCATTGTTTTTCTTTGCCTGTTTTCTAATATATTCAGCCTCTTCAAACCAACTCATAAGAATCACAAGAGGCTGAATAAGTGATTCTCATAAAAATGTAATGGAAAACATAGATTAATTATTGGGCTTTAAACGAAATGTATTAAAAAAGAATTGAATATATAGTTTTGTATATACAATGATATACATATATGAATACATCATATCGTCATTAATGGAGACTGAGAAGTATATCATAAAAAGGTATATAAATTACAGTTTTTATGGCGGCGTACGGAAATATAGCTATATTTAAAAGAAAAACAGCAGTTGAGGTATATTGATGGTTAAAATAAATATTAGCATAGAAGGAGAAGATATTTCAGAGATTATCGAAGAACTCTTAAATGTCGGAATTGGGCTTGTAAAATCCAACAGAACGGAAATAAGAGAAGCATTGAAGATTTTGGCAGATGAAACACTAGATGTCATGATGGAACATAAAACACTAGAAAGAGGTGCACAGCTATATAAGAAAATCAACAACGAGATCAATTGGACATATAAAAGAGATAAGCGGTAATATTAAACGCTTCCTTCATACAAAATTAGATCTCTAACAAAGCTCTAGAGCTCGTTGTCAATAGCTCCATACCATCTTTTTTTACTAAGATATCATCTTCTATTCTTACCCCGCCAAACCCAGGAATGTACACACCGGGTTCAACAGTAAACACCATGTTTTCTTGTAAGTCAACATGACTATCAGAGCCAAATCCTACTCCTTCATGAACGGCAAGTCCAAGAGCGTGACCGGTGGAATGAATAAAACGACCTTTGAATTTCGTGTTATCGATATATGAACTGACGGCAGTATGCACGTCGCTTGTTTGTAATCCTGGTTTTATTGAATCAAAACCCACTTTTTGTGCCCCCAACACTGTTTCATACATTTCCTTTTGCTTTTTGTCTGCGTTTCCAAAGACAAACGTTCGTGTCATATCTGAATTATATTTTCGAAAACATGCACCAAAATCAAACAAGGCAAAATCGCCTTTTTTTAATCTGGTACTACCGTGACTGTAATGTGGTTCTGCAGTATTTTTACTAAAAGAGGAAATAGTCTCAAACGCAGGTTTATCTGCACCTTGTTTTTGCATAAGATAATCTATCTCTGCGGCTATTTCATATTCGTACATTCCTTCATACAACATATCTGGTATTTTTTCCATAACTTTGTCTGATATCATGCATGCTTTTTTGATAATCTCTATTTCCATTTCGTCTTTTACTAGCCTTGTTTTGAGAAGTTCTTCTGAAACATCAGTAAATTTTGATTTCGGAAACATGTCTTTTAGTTTACAAAAATCTCTATGTGAAAGACCAGTATAATTCACACCGACATTTTTGAGAGATGAAAAAGATGTTTTGATAATACTTTTTATGTCTTCTTTATCTTTAAACACATGAATATTTGCTTTTGCTTTACTTGCACTTTCTGCTTCAAGTTCAGAAACTAAAAGATCAAGAGTGCCATCAGGGCATACAATAAGAAGAGATCCTTCAAAAATCCCTTTTTCCAGGCCCGTTATATAAAAGAAATTGTCGTCGATAAATGGAAGAGCAGCATTTTTTATAACAATTGCATCTAAATTTTTTTCAATTATGTTAAAAATATTTTTGGCTCTATTTTTCACTAAGATATCACCAGATAGATATATCGAGTACTTTTTACCACTAGATAATAAAGAAGAAGTAATTCTGGGATTAGTTAAGATGCATTTAAGTTTTTTCGATAGTAGAAACTAGGCGATTCAATTGGGTGAGATCTTGCTTGATGTTTTCTACTTCTTTCATCTTTTCTTTTTCAAAACTCTTTAAAATGCCAGGTAAATCTTGTGTGAGTTTGTAAAGATGTACCGGTCTTCCTTTCCCCTTCTTTTTAATATCTCGTTTTTTTGCCCATCCTCTCCGCCTTAGTTCTTGCATAGCAACGCTTACTTCAGGTTGTCTAAGGTCTGCCGCTTGCTCAACATCTGCAGAGCGGCATTCTTCAACCTGAGAGATATACATTAATGTCTTAGCAAGATTCTTTGGCATACCAAGCTCAGCGAAGAGTTTGACAGCTTTTGTATCCTTTTCATCCAACACGAATGATCTTTTTCGTTTCATGATTTCTCCTCATGAAATAAATCAATTCTCGACTATATATATTTTTCTTATTTTTCAAATTTTTAATAGATTTTTATTATTGAATTTTAGGCCAATTTTTATATGCAACTCTATTATTTAAATCTTTTTATTTTTAAATTACTCTCCCTAAGCATCTTTTTTGCAAGGTCATCAGGATACTCGCCAGAATAAATAATCTCTTTTACGCCAGCATTTATAAGCATTTTAACACAAACAACGCATGGTGTACTGGTACAGTACAATGTAGAGTCTGTTATGGAAACACCAAAGACAGCTGCTTGAATAATTGCATTCTGCTCTGCATGCAATCCTCGGCAAAGTTCATGTCTTTCGCCAGGTGGGATTTCCTTTTTTTCCCTTATGCAACCTACTTCAGAACAATGTTTAAAACCTTTTGGAGCGCCATTGTAGCCTGTACTTAAAATATGTTTATCTTTTACAAGTAAGGCTCCGACTTTCCTCCGTAAACAGGTACTTCTCTTTGATACGACATGAGCCATTTCCATAAAGTATTCATCGTATGGTGGCCTATCATTCCCTAGCTTTTCTAGCATTGTAATAAAATCAGAATCGATCTAGACCTTAATAAAATTATGATTTTATAAGCAGAGAAATTATTTTTTCAACTTTACTTCAAACTCCTGAAGATCTTTCGGGACAAACGAATTCTTAAAGACTTTTCGTGCATCGTTTTCAATAACTCGATGATCCAAATACCTAGGACTAATATGAGTTAACAACAACTTTTCTACCTTTGCTTTTTTAGCAATCTCTGCAGCCTGAAAAGCTGTCGAATGTCCATAATCCCCTGCAATATCTTCAAGTTCCGAATCAAAAGTTCCATCATGGATTAAAATATCTGCCCCCTTGGAAAGATTTATTATCTGTTCATATGGAATGGTATCTCCAGATATTACTATTTTTCTTCCTTTTCTAGGTGGACCCAATACCCTACTAGGATTGATTTTTTTACCATTGTTTAAAGTTATAGAACGGCCTCTTTGGAGTTTGCTAAACATTGGTCCCTCTGGTATACCTAGCTCTAATGCTTTGGGTTTGTTGAATTTTCCAGGACGTTTTTCTTCTTCAATACAGTATGCCAGTGCTGGAACGTTATGTCTCACCTCTAGCACACGTATAGTATATCCATCAAAATCTAGAGCGTCCCCATCATTTATCTCATGCGTAACTATTTTATAAGAAGGTTTAAAATAGCCCAGAGATAAAAGCTGGGATACTAGCTTGTCCATACCATGTGGTCCATAAATATGTAAGGGTTTTTCTCTATCATTTAACTGCATTGTTTGAATAAGACCAGGTATACCTAAAAAATGATCTCCATGAAAATGAGTAATAAATATCTTAGATATCTGCATATAACTAAGATTTGATTTTTGAAACTGTCGTTGTGTACCTTCTCCACAGTCAAAAAGGATTATTTCACTGCCTCTTTTTACTGCAACAGACGATACGTTTCTTTTTATTGTTGGCCAGCTTCCGCCGGTACCAAGAAATATTATTCTTAGTTGTGTCATTTAAAGGGCGGATGTTAACATTAGGTAAAAGCATTTTGGTTATTATAAGGTATGGCCTAAAAATATTTTCCACTGGATGATTCATCGATAATTTTGATAATCATCTATATATTTTGAGGTTTATCGAGGAATATATACTTCTCCTATTGGTTAGATAGCACAATCACGCCTGTTAATACTAAGAGTTCTATGAGTAGTTCTGGCATTTTTCTCCCTCCAAATTTACAATTTACCAATAAATAATACTTTATAAATCCTATTTTTAAGAGGTTTAACTGCCCCTATAAATAAAGTATCCACCAATAATTAATAACAAACCAACAACATTAACCAATAAAATTAGAATTATAATAGCCATATTTATAGGGAATCCAAAACCAAATAACATATTAAATAGTGAATACAGTCCTATAATTAACATAGGTATTCCAATGATAAATGCAAGTAATGATAATTTATCTCCAATAACTTTTCCACCTTGAAGACCTGCTTCTTTTATGTCTTTATGCATTATTATGTCTCTTTCCATCCTTGTCTTCCATGGTTTTTTCTTAACTTTAGTTTTACCAATTCCCCGAACCATTTTTCCTCCGCCCAATCTACAATTTCATAATTTTTTAATTGCTTCATCTATCTCTTTTTCTTTCTTTTGTTTATCAAAACAGATATCACATGTATATGAACCGTCCTCATTTTCATGATAGCCAGATAAAAAGCCAATTTTTTTACGGCAATTCACACAGTATTTTGCCATTATTCCTCCTCCAAATCTACAATTGTTAAATTATCTCACTATAATTTTCGGTAAGTGTTCTTACATAATCTTCTGATACTGTCCAAACGTCAATTTCTATCTTTCTTTCTACATTCTCTCTCTTCATATCTGCAACATATAAAGTAATAGTAGTAATGTCACCTTTAGGAAGATAAAAGTCTGTTGTATCAAATCCCCATGAGTAAGTTATATTTTCCCATTCAGTTAAACCATGATAAAAAAGTTTTAATCGAACCTCTACATCGGTTCCAACATCATTGATATCTTTCAAGTCAAATGTCACATTATAACCTACAAAAGTTGTGTTGTACTCTGGATTATACGGTAACGGAGCCATGTATTCGTATTCAGAAATATTTACAGGCGATACAATTCTCACGTCTGCTCCCCCTTCATTAACGCACCCACTCAACCCAACCGTCAAAAGCAGAACAGCCATTCCGAGTATTAAGAGATGTTTATTCATTTTTCTTTTTCCACACAAAATATACAAAACCTATTCCTATTAATATTATTGCTAATCCTGCTAAATATATATTCTTATGATAACAAGTATCGCCCAACCCAAATATTAATACTGCGACATCAGGTATAATTAAAATTCCTATTATTATTAGGACAAAGCCCAAAATATAAAGCTCCTTTCCATTATTTCTCATAGTTATATACCCTCAAACTACAATTTCGTAATATCTCTTTATTTAAAAACCTGTTTTTCTATTTATTGTTGTTCATATTTTTATCTTAAAGTTAAAATATTTTTGGTTATTTCCGATATACTTCAAAATAACGAGTCAAGCTTCTATGAACTCTACATTCATATTTTTTCAATAGTGAAAAATACCTCTCACCAATGGGAATCATATTTTTATTTGACAAACCTACTACTGCTATTCCATCTTTTTTCAATACTTTTGCGATATTCTCAAACGCACGATCATAAAGCCCATTAATATTCTCCCCTTTCGTTGTAGTTGATTTTCCATAGGGCAGGTCTGTTACAATAGCATCAACATCACTAATATAGTTGTTAATCTCACCAATATCAGAACAAAAGAGTTCGTAGTCTTCAATCTTATAAAAATCCAGAGTTTTTTTGCAACCTTCTATCATTTTCTCTTCTATATCGCTACCAATTATCTTTGCACCGATTAGTCCTGCTTCAATTAATATACCGCCGGTGCCACAAAAAGGATCTAACAATTTTTCATTTTTTTTGATAGAGGATAAATTTACTAACGTACGTGCCAATTTTGGATGAAGAGAAATAGGTGAGAAAAATGGCCTATGCTGCACCTTTCTTTTTTCAAACAAACTTCTCTTTACTTCAACTATTTTTAAACCGACATACACATTGGTATCAGTAATTAATACACGCATCTCTATATCTGGGTTATCTAGATTTACTGGGTTATCTTTAGTATATGTTTCCGCCAGTGCTCTCACTATTGGCTGTGAATCAACGGAATTTGATCTATTCTTATAGTTTATCGCAATTGATCCTTCCCTGTCTATTATGTTACTTTTTGTGCATTTTTTAATTTCATCAAGAGAAGTAGAACAAGAAAACAACAGTTCATCAATAAAAAATGTGAAAGATAATCTTTCAGCAAGTCTTTCTATTTTATCATAAGTAGTATCTGAATCAATAACAAGTACATTTTCATTTGAAACAACAATATTGTAAACAACTTCCTCGGCTTTTAAGCAAGATAATGCCTCATCTTTAGGCAGTGTGTTATGTTCCTTAGATAATTCAAATAGCAATTTCACAAATATCCCAAATGTTATCGTTGTTTAAATATTGCTTTAAATAAGAATTCCTAAGCAATATACACAAATGGGTTTTAACGTGAAATATTAGGTTATTTAAAATTATATGCACCCATAAGAGTATTTGTTGGTATATGTCTAAGTGCCACATTACCGTTACAGTTAACCACAACATCTCCTTCTTTGATAGGTCCAGATGGGAGCGTTGCATTTCCCGAACATATTTCATTATCTTCCCAGTTCAAATTAGAATTATATATTTTTTGAACAGTTAGGATTCTAGTGTTTTTATCCATTGAAAATAAAACTGGAAGTTTTTCTTTTCCTTTTATATCTGTACGTTCAAAAATAACATAAGAAAGGAAGAGACAAAATAATCCAGTTATGATAAGTTGAATATGATAAATCCAAATAGCGGTAAACCAACAAATTATCCAAGCACATCCAAATAATTTCTCTATTGGCGGTATCTTTTTTTGGATCGATTTTAGTTTTTCAATTACATCTAAGTCCAAGAGCGCACATCCATCCTAATTTACCAATTTCCCAATGTTTGAAATAATTTACTATCTTATAAACCTGTCTTCTCCCATAACTGGAAGTACATTTTAAAGAAGTGCCATACCTAAGCAATATGATATAGAATAGTAAATACGAACTTGTGAAAACCCCCAAAAATGTTAATATATCAAAGAAGATATTTCATATCTAATGTTTGAAAATAGAAGTGAACGGCAATTAATCACAATATATGTAATTATTGCAATAGTAATTGCCTTGTTACTAGCCATTTTTCATATATATCAAGGGCTCCATCCTTACTACATAATTATTGCAGCAAATATTGAGTTTTTTTGTATATTTTATGTTTTGTATTATCCATTAAAAGTTAAGAAGAAACAAAAGTAGTCTTTTTATCTAAATAATCACTTGACTTTTATTTTCCACTTCCTAAGCAATAAGATACAGATGTGATATTGTAAAAGGGGTCAGAAGGGAGGAAAATGATGGAAAAAAATCATTTTCAAAAGGTTTGACCCCTCTAGCGGGTGTTATAGTCTTTTGGTTAATAAAGATAACCTTATTGTCAATTTTCCAACAAACATTATAAAAATGTTTTGAAGGATGGGAGCATATATTCGATAAACGACAGGAAAAATCCTATAACTCCCTTCCTTCTTGCCTACATATTATTTATATTTTTGGAGGTATTTAAATAATGGCATAATTATTTTCGACAATTGTCGAAAAATAATGCAATTTAACATTTTCTAAGCCCTTTGAATAGCATTATTACTAAAAATGAAAAAAATGCGTTAGAGGGTTTATTTGTACTGTTTTTAGACTAATTTCAACAGGGTTGTTTCATCAAATAATTTTAATCCCCTTGAGGCCTGAAAAACCAATCAAATGTAAGTCTTTTCTTTTTGCGTTTTAACCTTTCTGCATCTTTTTGTGCGCTTTCCATTCCATTTTCTTTTTTCTGGTTTCTATTTGATTTACTAATTTTATTTTGTGTGTCATGGAATTTTCCTTGTGCTTGTTTCCATTTTCTATTGAACATATTATTAGTTTAACTTTTCCCCTACATTTTTACTATATCTATAGATGGGAGGGTTTATAAATGCTATCCTCTGTCACAATTTCTTCTAGCTAAAACCAAATTGGCAGTAATTATTGTACTGATTTCATTTTTACATTGGAATATTCAAAAATGGAGAACAAAAAATTAATAAATAATAATCCATTTCGTTGTATAAATATATAGAAGAGGATGAGGGTGCTATTATGCAGGAAGTTTTGTATAATATTGAGATAAAGAGAGATGAGAACAAATATCTAGGAAAAATATATTCAGAGATTGATGGGGTAAGAGAATTTAAAAATGAACATATAGATAGATTACTTAACGATATGACCGTTGATATGCAGCTAACTCTTGATGAGTTTTCTAATCACTCTACAAGTTTTGAATAAGGCCTAGAAGAAATAAAATAAAGCGTATTAGTGTACTGATTTCATTTCCACGTCACTATAACCTTGAGGTTGACTATCAAAAAGCATACCATATTTGTTCAGTGTCTCAATGATGGATTTAAGTTTTGATTTCTTAATAATCGATGATCTCATTTATTAACGCTTCTTAAATACAGCTTTAATTAAAAACGGTGTTATCAAAGTAGTTGCAATAGTTAACATAATGGTTGCAGCAAGTATCTGATGTTCAACCTTTGGACTACTAAGTATCCCATGAGAAATTGCAGAGCTTACAATTATCAGTGCCAACTCCATTCGTGGAATCATTCCAACTCCTATCTGTAAAGATTCTTTGTTTTTCATGCCAGCAAGTTTTGCTCCAATTCCACAGCCCACAATTTTTCCCACGATGGCAACGATAATAATTACTAACGCCAGTAACCCGATGGCAACAAACGAAGGGAGGTCTTGGCTAGCGCCTATCCATAAATTGGCCCCAACCCATACAAAAAACAGTGGAATAAAAAATCCGTATCCTATAGCCTGTACATCATCGATAATCTTTCTAGATTTTAATGTATGTCCAATGATAAGTCCGGCAACAAACGCACCAATTATTCCTGCTATTCCGCTTTTATCAGCAAAAAATGAAAATAAAAGAAATATGGCAAGAGAAATACTTAACAAGGCTTTTGGAAGGTGTATTTTTTCCCCAAGATCTAAGATTTTATCCACAATTTTTAATCCAAGATATAGGAATATTATGAAGAAAACAATTATTTTTATCCCTATATAAATTGGTGAGTCTATTCCCAAAATAAACGCCAATAGAATAATACCTAAAACATCATCAATGACAGCACTACCAAGAATTGTTGTGCCAACATCTGAATCGAGAACGTGTAAATCCATCAATGTTCTTACCGTTACACCAACAGAAGTAGCGACAAGGATTAGGCCGATAATAATACTATCTTGTTGCGAAAAGCCGAAAAACATGCCAACAACAATACCTAATATTAATGGTAAAACCATCCCGCCGACAGCTACAAACGACGACGGTTTTTCCATCTTTTTTAGTTTGGGCAAACTTGTTTGTAACCCCGATATGAACAGCAAGAATAATATTCCTATCTCTGCTAATAACTTGAACTCCTCAGAAGTATAATTCAATTGAGGTAGTAAAAAAGTTAAATTTAAAAAAGAAAAACTTTGTCCAGAAAAAACTACTACTCCCAGGCCGCCCAGAACTATACCTGCTATTATTTCACCTATCACTGCAGGCTGTTTGAGTCTGTCAAATACATACCCTAAAATCCTTGCAAATATGAGAGCTAAAGCAATTAATAATACAACATCAAATACCGTCAAAATCAACCTTCTTCATTTTCTGTTATCGAATGATATTGAGTGGCATCATAATATTTTCTAATCAACTGATGCAGGGTAAGTTCCCCTATTATCTCCTTACCTTCCAATACAGGAAGTCTTCGTAACCGATGTTTTGTCATCTTTTGAAGGACATCGACAATTTTATCATCTTGATTACAGGTAACAAGCCGTACACACATAATATCTGCTGCGGTTTTTGCTGTACCATGGTGAATCGATTTTACATCAGGCATACCAAATACATATGATGGGAATTTTATTGGAGCCAGTATTGAAAGAACATCGTGTTCTGTTATCACACCTAGGAGCTCTTTTTTTTCTTTATCTTTTACAACCCAGATGTGGTTTCTGGCACCTAATATATTTAGGATATGATGGATATCTTCGTTTTCTTCAATTATGGGCAGATCCCATATTCTTTTATCCATCACCTGTTTTACAGTGAGTTTATAGAAATCAGGAATCAATCGTTTTGCCATGATAAAACCATAAAGCCCAAAGTTGTATTTAAAAGCTATTTACTTTTATCTTTCTTTTTAGAACTCTTTTTTAATTTTTTATCGACATGGGATTTAATATCGTATACTCCTTCAAACCACTTATCTTCCATTTGCTCTTCAATCTCTCCAGTTAACTCATTTATCTTATATTTCATATGATCTTTTCCTTTAAACCACTCATATTCGTCCTTTTTATGGTAGGGTATGACCTTCTCTACTTCTTCCTTTTCTACTACATATTTTGTTTCCTTCTTTTTTTCTGGTCTTTGAATCCTTATCTCTTCTACCCGTGGTTCTTTTTCTGGCAACGGCAATTTTTCTTTAGCTTTTGCGTCTGAAGGTGTCTTTATTGGATAGGCCTCGTTAGCAAAATTTTCTTTTTTATTTTTAATACTTTTCTCAGGAGTATCAACTTTAAGTTCAATTGTCGGTTTTGGGAATTCTTTTCTAACTCTTACAAACAACATTGCAAACATGAGGACAAGTACCGCCGCGATAATAGGCGTTAAACCATCCATGAATATACTCTCCGGCACATTTTCTGCACGTATTGTAGTTGAGCCTACAAAATATCCTCCCTTAAAGGCTTTAATATTGATCTCGACATCATCAGTAACGTCTGGTGCAGTAAGATATGCTATGCCATTTGAACCAGTGATATCTGAGTCGCCTTCAGAACCATCTACATCCAAATATACAGTGGAACCCTCCACCCTATTGCTATTCTGATCCCAAACAATCACACAAAAGCTCTCTTTCTCCTTAACCGTTCCACGATCTGTCGTAACCGATAATTCTCCCTTTAAAACCTTAATTTCTTGTTCAGCCGAAGTGTATCCATCCTTTAATGCAGTTATAACAAACTCAGGATATTCTCCAAAATCTGGCGTTTCTATGGTTATCCATGGTAATTTCTCACTAGTTATGCACGGGACCTCCCAAGGCACACTTACAGTAACATTATAGACATATCCATACTGATTTTCACAGCCTATTGCTATGTCATATTTTTTACCCTCTAAAAATATATTTTCTTCTATTGGAAGACATGTTTCTGAATCGTGGACGACAATAAAAAGCGTATTTTCTTCTTGGGCTAAGGCATTTAATGAAAAAAGAACACTAGTTAACAGTAATATACAAATCGAAAACGCAAAACAAATGTGAAATCTTTGATGCTTTTCTATCTTAATCCACCACCTTTTTTAGTGTAATTTCAGATATTTCCCCATATAATAAGAAATATTTCCGTATCATATTATTTTGGCAAAGTTCTTCGCAAAATTCATTGCCGTTTGCTGCCCTCATAAAGCCTCACCAAATCCTACATGTTATACTCTGTGATTTATTATATATAAATATAACGTGTAAAAATGTCAAAATTACAGTATACCTAACTCAAATTGAGAGAGGTTATATTTCAGCAAGACGTTGCTTTAATTCTGTTATAATATCTATAGGCGTGGGATCAATGTTTCTTAAAATGGCAAGATAACAACTAAGGAAATCTCCTAAACACATTATATACATTATTTTTGCCAGTCTACTTTTTCCTTTTGGATGTATTTCAATAATGTTTGCAACAGAGTCTTCAAAAAGACTTATCATAAAGTTAAGACGTGTTGATATATTCAGAGATTCATTGTCTTTGTCTCTAAACAAAATACAAGAAAAATTTTTTGATGTTTCCGGATTTGAAGACCAGCCAACTATGTCATTATGATTACTTTCGGACACGACATCTTCCCTTGCAATGACTTTGCTGTTTTCATTTAATTGCTGGCGCCATCTCGTTGATATAGGATAATAAAATCCCCATCCATATATTTGAGGTATGGTATTGAGTACCTTTCTTGCCATCTGTTTTGAAAGATTACTTTCTTCAACAACTGATTTTTTATTATTATCTATAAGATCTTGTATTACGGTAATGGTTTCCTCAATATCTGACTCAATATTATTTTTCAAAAGACCGGTTCTTTTAAGGATCCATATCAAGACAAATAATGAATATGCTATTGCAGCTCTCGGCTGAAAACCAGAGGGTATCTTTATGTGAGCGACTCCTCTTTTTTCCGACAATTCTTGTAATCTTCCACCAGATGATATACTCACTATTTTACATTTTTTCTGACTTGCAATTTTAAATGAGCTCAATGTCTCTTCAGTATTTCCAGAGTAACTAAAAAATATTGTCAGCGTATCCTTTTTTGCCCATTTTGGCAGATCATATTCTCTGTTAATATATATTGGGACATCTATTTTACCTCTAAATAAACTAGCTACAATATCTCCAGAAATTCCTGAGGCCCCCATACCAGTTATAATTACATTGTCAATCTTAATGAAATCATCTATCTCTGCAGTCTTTGCTATTTCAATGGCTTCTTTAATCTGCCTGGGAAATTGAGCAATTGTATCCAACATATTTGATTTATCTATTTCTGAAATTTTTTCGAGATCATCTAACATATTTTACGTCGCCTCATATCTTTAATTTGAAAAGACAAGGGAAATCAATATTGATATTCAAAAATATTTCTATATTGAAAAAATACTTATTCAACTTGGAAAGAGAATTTAAAAACATTCTTTATTACATTATTTCAAATGCAATATGTCAAGGGAGATATACTAACCCAGGATGGTTTTAAAAAGGGCTATTTGGGTTTTGAAAAGAATAGGATAATCGACTTGAGAAGTGGATCACTACCTGAAAAACCATTAGCCAAGGGACTTATTGTTCCAACTTTTGTAAATGCTCATACCCACGTGGGTGATTCGTTTATTAAAAAGAAAAAAATTAAATTCCCGAGAAATGTAGAGGAACTTGTTGCACCGCCCAATGGATTGAAACATAGATTATTGGAGAAAGCATCTGAAGAAGAGATAATAGATGGGATGAAAACCTCTATCGACGAGATGATGGGGGCGGGCACTTCTTATTTTTGCGATTTTAGAGAAGATGGTATCAACGGAGTTTATCAACTAAGTAATGCTTTAAAAAACAGAAAAATTGGTTCCATTATTTTATCAAGACCTCAACAAATGAGTTATGATAAAAATGAGGTGGACCTGCTTTTAAAAAACTCTTTTGGCATTGGTCTTAGTAGTATTTCTGATTGGGAGTATTCAGAAATTGAAAAGATTGCAAAACATGCTAAACGGGAAAAGAAAATATTTGCTTTGCATGCTAGTGAAGCTGTAAGAGAAGATATTGACCTTATTTTGGATCTTAAACCTGATTTTCTAGTTCATATGGTTTCAGCTACAGAATCAGATCTCGCTCGTGTTAAAGACGAAAATATATCAGTCGTTATCTGTCCTCGCTCTAATGCATTTTTTAATCTGAAGATGAATCTAAAACTAATGAAAAAAACAAGAGTTGATTTGATGCTTGGTACAGATAATGCCATGTTAAATATTCCTAATGTTTTGGAAGAACTAAGATATCTAAAAAATTCAACTACAGTTTTTTCCACTCAAGAACTACTTAATATGATAACATATACTCCAAGGAAAGCTTTAAATTTAGATGACTGTATTCATGGTCCCAACTCATCGTGTAACTTTGTAGTTTTGGATAGAAAATCCCTAAAATCAGTATATATCTCAAATAAATAAGAGGTGAAACATGAAAGTAAAAGATGCAATGTCAAAAGAATTAATAGTTGGATATTTACCAGGTACAATTAAGGATGCTCTGAAAACTCTAGCAAAACACAATGTTTCTGGTATGCCTATCTTAAAAAAAGATACCAAAAAAGTTGTAGGTGTTGTAACGAGAAATGATATATTTAAAAATCCCGATGAGAAGCAACTTGCTTTGATAATGAGTACATATCCCAGTATTATTAACAAAGATAAAGATATAGTGGATGCTGCAAAGTTATTATATGAAAAAAGAGTGCATGGTCTGCCAGTTGTTGACAAAAGAAAAAATCTTGTTGGTATAATAAGCCCAACAGATATTCTAAAAAACTTGCCAGATGAATATAATGACGTTGTAGAGAATTACTATACCTCCAATCTCACTCCAGTTTACCAAGATAATCCCATAACAATAATTATGGAAATTATCAACATTACAAACGAAACCGCTCTCCCTGTTTTAAACGATGAAAGGACACTTGTTGGTATTGCAAGTGAGGGGGACTTGTTTAAACTCAGTCACATTCGTGAAAGTATATCCCGTACTGACATGGGAATGGGCGGAGATGAAGATGTTTGGACTTGGGAAGGAATAAGGGATACGGTAAGACTGTATTACTCTACAACAACTGTTGACTTACCTCCCGTTCCGGTAAAAGAAGTAATGATTACAGATGTTATAAAAGCATACAGAAACGATCCAATTTCTGAGATAGCCAGAAAAATGTACAAGAATAACATTAGTCATGTCCCTATAGTAAATTCAGAAAACAGACTAGTAGGCATGGTTACAGATATTGATCTTATGTCATGTATGTTTAAATCCTGTTAATTAATTCTTGGAGATGTAAATCAGGAGAATTTTGCTGATGCCTCAAGATATCTATGATAAAATTATGATGCTAGCTAAGAGGAGAGGATATATTTATCCCTCCTTTGAAATCTATGGTGGTGTAGCCGGTTTTTATGATTATGGGCCATTAGGTTCTCAATTAAAAAACAATGTTGAGAACCTCTGGAGAAGTTTTTTTCTTTTGAAAGATAATTGTATAGAAATAAACACTCCAACAATCACCCTTCATGATGTTCTGAAAGCTTCGGGACATGTTGAAGAGTTTACTGATCTTACAGTTGATTGTGAAAAATGCAAAAGATCATACAAAGTTGAAGATATTATCAATGATAATATCTCTGTTGAACAAGCATTAAGGAAAGATAAAATAAAATGTCCAACCTGTGGTAAAAAATTAAAGGATGCCCATCCTGTTAATCTCATGTTTTCAACAACTATTGGGGCTGGCGAAGGAAGAGCTGCATTTTTGCGTCCGGAAACTGCCCAAGGCATTTTTACAAATTTTCATTTACTTTATAGATATAATCGAGAGCGGCTTCCTTTCGGCGTTATTCAGATTGGTAAAGGATATAGAAATGAAATATCTCCCCGACAAGGTATGCTAAGGCTGCGAGAATTTTCTATGGCCGAAGCCGAGGTTTTTTTTGACCCAGAAGATAAAAAACACCATAATTTTGATAGTGTTAAAGATAAGGAGTTGTTTCTTTTTGATAATGAAAAAGAATTCAAGATATCATTAGAAGAAGCGGTTGATAAAAAAATAATCAATAATCAGGCACTTGCATACTATATGTATCTTACTCAGGATTTTTTACTCTCGGCAGGTGTTGATTCTAAGAAATTTAGATTTAGAAAACATGGATCAGGTGAACTTGCACATTATGCAACTGAGTGCTGGGACACGGAACTTTATAGCATGCGATTTGGATGGATAGAGTGTGTAGGTATCGCAGATAGATCTGCCTATGATCTTAATGCACATATCGATTCTACAAATGTAGATATGTATGCAATGAAAAAATTTGACGAACCTAAGGTAGTAAAAGTAAAGAAAATTGTGCCAAAAATGAATGTAATGGGACCATTTTTTAAGGATAAAGCAGGAAAGATTAAAGATTTATTAGAAAAAATAGATGTAAAAGATACAAAAAAGATATCTGTTGAGGTAGACGGCGAAATCATAGAGATACCTGAAAATTGTTATGAAATAGTAGAAACGAAGGAAAAGATGATGGGTGAAAAATTCGTACCCCACGTTATAGAACCGTCTTTTGGGATTGATAGGGTAGTATACTTCCTTCTTGAACATAACTATGCTGAAATTAAGAAAAAAGGAGAGGAATATAGAATTCTAAAACTGACTCCTCAAATGGCTCCTATTAAGGTAGGAGTATTTCCTCTGATTGGGGATAAAAAACTTGTCGATATTGCCAAAGATATTGATAAGAATCTAAGAAATGCAGGAGTTGAAACCTATTATGATGATGGTGGAACTATTGGAAGAAGATATGCAAGAATGGACGAAATAGGCACACCATTTTGCATTACCGTTGATCATGATACATTAGAAGATAATACAGTAACAGTTCGAGATCGTGATACTACACAACAAGAGCGGATGAAACTAGGACAACTTGTCTCCTATTTTCAAAAAAGACTTGAATTTTGAATAAAATTAATTTACATTATTACAAATGGACCTAGTATAAAGGCAGTTGCTGTTTGTTCTGCTTCCTCTGCAGTTACTATTATTTCAACATTGCCAAGACCAAATATTAAACTCGATTTCACTGTTTCTTCTTTTCCTGCAGAAATATCGAGATTGTTACCAGATGTATTACCGCCAAATAGTATGAAATCTCCACTGAGTTTGATATTCCACTGTACACCAGTTGCCTCGGCAGTCCCAGTGTTTTTGATGACTGCTTTTACTTTGAGTAATCCACTAGTGATGCCGCCTATTTCAATTATAGGCAACTTAATATTTACCATTAATGGTTCTGACCAGTCGCTTGTACCACCATAAATATCCCTGGCTTTTACTTGTATCTCGTAATCTCCTGGCTCAGTCCAAGAATGAGATACTTCACAAGTTGCTCCAGAGTCGTATGGCCCTATCCATCCGCTATTTGTTCCATCGCCCCAATCCCACATATAGGATACTTGGTCTCCATCAGGATCTGTTGTGTCTGTAGTATATGTATACTGTTCCCCTGGTTTTTCACTTGGTTTTCTAGGTGTTTCTGGCGGGTCATTTACACCTGTCTCATAAAAACTAAGGCTTGGGTCACCAAATAAGTTTGTTTCATAGTAAACCCAGCGTATGCATGACCGGCCGATGATATGGAGGTTATCCTCTTTTGAATCATGATTGGCTTTGCCAATTTCGGGCATATTTTCGCCAAATACTGCATCCCAAAATTGCCTGTGAAATCGTTGTGAATCACCATCTGTACTATATGACCAGAACCATCCATATCGCGCATTCATGATTACTGCAAAAGCAGCATGATCTGTTTTTACGGTGAAATATTCAGCAATACAATCATCGTCATCAAAGCCACCTGCCATACAACCCTGAGAATATACAAAACAGAGTTTATCATTTGAAAGTGTATTAACATCGTAATTATCCATTTTCATATCGTATCCATAAGATGCATGTCCCAGATGATTTATTATATGGACGCCGTTGTTTATTGTGGTAATGATTTCTGATGTTGGCCAATAGTTACCAGGCCAATCACGATCATATAATGTTGTAATAGTATATTCACTGGATGGTATGCCAACAGTAGTATATCCGTCATCAGTTGAACCGTCAATTAGTTGGTCCATATAATTTCCGCCCCAAGTAGCGATACCATACTCTCCCATATATTCACCAGCTAAACAAACTTCAGTCAAATACACATCACCTGGGTCTTTATTGATGTATGCTACTGTTTTTGTTACAAAATTATCTACCTCGGCAGCATTGCCAACACATGCCCGTCCAACATATACGTCAGCAATGAGATCAACATCACCTCCGTTTTCACCATCTGTTGGTTCTCCCCATTTGTTGTCACCGTCATAGTTGTATGGTCCATCTAAACATGCATAATAAAGATCAGAAGGCATATAAGTATCATACGGAGTAGTATTTTCATCCAATCCGAATACCCATAACCATGGATCAGGGATGATATTATCATCACCACCAATGAGAACATAGTCGATTTCCCAATTCATATATGCATCTCTTATGTAGCCACGGATGTCCTCAAGATTACTGCTGCCAATGTCAGTTAATGTTTTGATGACTGTATCAATACCTGTTGCATCATGGGCTTGTTTTAATGGTTCAAAACCATCTTTTAATGAATCTGTCGTGATTATAAGGAGATCATGGTCTTCATTTCTGGATGACGGTTTTGCGTTCTTTTCATGATATCTTTCAGAAATCTCAGGATTGTCAACTTTCTTCATTACCTCCATTTTATCCTTTTCCAACCCCCTAAACAAATCTACTGAATTATCATCAGATATTGTCTCAATTAAGACTTCCAGGTTTCTATAATAAAATAGCTCACCTGTTACGGGATTGTATTGGATTGGATGTAGCAGAAGAACAAGTAGGTTGTATCCTCTAAACCTATAGGTTCCAACTTCAGTGTACAGCGTTCCAGGATAAAAAGCATTAGAATTATAAATCGTTGCATCTGGCGTCGGTACTGAAGGATATATTGCTTGTGAGAGTGGAATCGGTTTACTTGTTGGTTCGATAGTAAATTCTGTTCCAAGGGCAATTTTCTCACCGGATTTGATATATATGTTGCTTACCTTTGATTTTGGAGGCAACAAAATATACGCTCCCTTTGACGGTACCATAGGTTCCCCAGTATTTCCTGCAGGTGAACAATCAGCAAGTAACACCCTATCGTACACAGTTCCCTCGATATCAATGGTTTCCATTAACGGCCTTTGAAATGAATAGGTTGTATGTATCGTACCATCTGTAGGAAAACTGCTGGCTGGTGCGCACATAGAAAGAGGCACTAACAATAAAATCATTGTAATAAAATAAGGTTTTAAACTTCGGGTTATTAATTTAGTATTTTTATTCATATCATGTCCCCTAGGTATTCATTACTAGGTTTCATCTTAAAAACTTATCGATTCTTATTATTTAAAAATATATTAATCGGGACAAATAATTTACATTTTAACCGCTTTGTCTAAGATAGTAAGGGCCTCATCAACCTCTTCTGAAGAAACAATAAGAGGTGGGCGAAATCGTATAGTGGTTGCACCACAACCTAAAACAATCAAATCATTAGCATATAATTTCTCTTTGATTTCATCTCGCTTTTCAGGAGTAGGAAGATCAAATGCACACATGAGCCCTCGTCCACGTGCATTAGATATTTTATTAGGATATTTCTGCGCTATTTCTTCAAGACCTTCTAAGAGATGTTTCCCCTGTATCTCTGCGTTTTTGATGAGTCTTTCTTCCTCCATTATTTCAAGGTATTTCTGACAGCGAACCATATCAATAAGATTTCCACCCCATGTTGAATTTAATCTACTTGAAACTGCAAAGACATTGTCTTCGATTTCATCTACTCTTTTTCCAACTATTATCCCACAAACTTGTGTTTTCTTTCCAAACGCTATAATATCTGGTTCAAAATCGTAATGTTGATAAGCCCACATCTTCCCAGTTAGCCCTACGCCACTTTGTATCTCATCGAGTATAAACATCATTTCATGTTTATTACAAAGCCTTCTTAGTTCTAAAAAGAACTCTTTTCGGAAATGATTGTCTCCGCCTTCACCTTGTATAGGTTCTATAATGAGAGCGGCAATGTCATCTGGATTTTCACAAAGAGCTTGTTCTATCTCAGATAGTGCTTGTTTTTCGAGTCCTTTCACGTTTTCGAGATTTTTTTCGGTAAGCGGGAATGTAATTTTTGGGTTAATGATACGGGGCCAATTAAACTTAGGAAAATATTTTATCTTATTGAAATTAAACGTATTTGTAAGTGATAGAGTATACCCTGTTCTTCCATGAAATGCTTCTTTGAAATGAATAATCTGTGTGCCAAGTTTGTCTCCGTTTCCTTTTTCTATGTTTTTTCTCATTTTCCAGTCAAACGCAGTTTTTAATCCGTTTTCTACTGCTAGTGCACCACCACTGACAAAGAACAAATGTTGGAAATGATCTGGAACTGCATATTTTTTAAAAGATTTAACAAACTCAGCCATTTCAGTAGTGTAAAGATCAGAATTGGTAGGTTTGTTTACTGCGAGTTCACCCATTTTTTTGATAAATTCAGATGTAGTAAGTTTAGGGTGATTGCATCCGAGAGGCAAAGTAGCAAAAAATGAGAAACAATCTAGCATATATTTTCTTTTACTTGAGTCATAAATGCGACAGCCTTTACTTTTTTTCAGATCTAAAACAAAATCAAGCCCATCAGCTAACATGTATTTGGATAATGTTTTATGGACATCTGCTGGCTGAATTGTCAAGATCTTTTGCCCCCGTTAAAATTGACTATTGTCTGTCAGAGCGGTATCTTTCGTGCTTATAAAATGGTATCGGTAGGTTGTTGACCATTAATTCGTTTAACTAACGAGTCGAGTTTTTGGCTAGTAAACCGAAGGTAATCTATTAATCTTAAGTTTTCACAAAAAATAGTTGGATAAAGATTAATAGCAGTTTTTCTAACACTGGAAAATGGCTGAAAATTCTCTCTAAATTCCTTAAGACGTTACTAAATTGTTGGTTTACAGGCATTGTTACTTCGAGTGTACCCCACTCGCTCTCAACACCATAAATGTCTTTTGCTTTTGCCTTTATTGTGTATGTTCCCTCTTTATCCCAAATGTGTTTTGCCGAAATTTCATAGTTGCCGGTGTAAGGACCAAGCCATCCACTGCTTGTATTATCCCCCCAATCGATTATTACATAAATATCATCACCATCAAGATCTGATCCAGTTATTATGTATTTATACTCTTTTCCTGCATTTCCGTTCGTTTGGCCTGTTATTGTTGGTTTATCTGGTGGCATGTTGGGGATTTCTATATAAGCCTGGGTTATATCTGTTGATATGCTATTTTCATTATCTGTAACAGTCAAAGTAACGGTGTAATTCCCAGTATTGATATATGTATGAATTGGATTTTGTTCATCTGATGTATTGCCATCTCCAAAATCCCAAAACCATGAATACGATGGGATTCCCCCATATGCACTGCCTGTGTATTGAATTGGCATATTCACAAAACCGTAATAAGGTCCATTTGCATCAGCAATGAGTTCGTCTTCACCAAATGCTATTACCTTCCCATCGCCTGATCCAATGAATACTTTGCCAGCAGCTATAGCTGGAGATGATTTCATTCCTAATTCAGTGCCGAGATGATACTGCCAAATCTCGTCTCCATCAAGAGCATCGAAGCAGGCTAAATAGCTAGGAGCACCACAACAAGGATATGTTCCAAAATAAACTTTACCATCTGCGACTGAAGGATGTGACCAAATACCGCCATTTGTTAGATAATCCCAGATATGTTCACCTGTTTCTTCGTTTAAACAAAACAACCCCCGGTCACTAGAACCGATATAAACATATCCATAAGCAAGTGCCGGTGAAGAATGCACCTCCCCAAGTGTATCATAACTCCATATAAAACTACCATCTTCTGCGTTTAAACAATATACATTATTGTCATTTGATCCAAAAAAAACTTTTCCATTAGAAACAGTTGGAGTTGACCATATTCCACTACTTGTAGTATAAGTCCAAACAAGATCTCCATCAGTACTATCCAAACAAAAAAGAACCCCGTCAAGTGAGCCAAAGTATACTTTGTTATCTAATACAACTGGAGAGGACCAAATAACGTTTCCTGTTGGATAACTCCAAATAAGGCTTCCATCGTCAGCGTTTAAACAATATAGAGCGCCATCACTAGAACCAAAATAAACGTTACCATCTTTGACTACTGGCGATGATTCAACCATAAAAATGGTATCATAATCCCATATAAGACTTCCATCAATAGCATCAAGGCAATACATCTTAGAATCCTTTGAGCCGATGTAAACTTTACCATCTGCAACTGCAGGAGAAGATGTAATCTCGCCATTTGTTGTATAGTTCCATAGCATGTCTCCATTATTCATGTCGAAACAGTAAATCTTATTATCCCATGATCCAATGTACACTTTTCCATGTGAAACAGCAGGGGACGACGAAATAAAAAAATCCGTTTGATATGACCATAGCACTTGATTGGTATCCGGTGCAGTTGATGTTGAAAAGCCCATATGCTCTGAATCATGGCGAAACATCGGCCACCAATCAATGTCAAGGGATCCACGAGGATTTACTCCATCAATTTTACTACCATTCATAGCCTCACCAATTGGTAGTAATACGGTAATAAAAAGTAGCATACAAATTAAAATACATGTAGGTTTTTTATTCATATTATTAATCCCCTTATATAATACTAATATTTTAGCCTGTTGAAAAATTAAAAAATCAAGCTTTCATCAAACTCGTTTACATTTTTTAGAAATACAAAATTAGTGATTTTATAAGAAGAGAAGTTGTTAGAAAAAAAATTGTAGATTTTAGAAAAGTATTTATTGGTA
>JAUXAU010000004.1 GCA_030619765.1 Thermoplasmatota archaeon | reverse complement strand
AATGTTACCGATCTTACTTGACATTACACCATGGTAATTTTATTGCAATATCTGTAACTTGTCGAACATCTGAATATATAGGTTTTATTTTTTGTGAGTCCCAGATATTATTACAGATGTAACGATGAGATAACGACATATTGGAGAATTAAACACTTTTATAAAACATTTGCTCAGTGTATACGAAAAGTATATAAGAGCATCGATATTAATAGTTAGTTTGAGGCGTAAGATTACTTTGGGAGTTATTTTGAATTTATTTCTAACCTCCTCCCTTTAATAATAAAATTTGGTGTGATCTGCGCCTCATTTCACTAATTTTTATCACGGATTCTTCTGGCTAAAACCTAAATATTAGGAAATGTATAGGTTATATGAGGGAAGGAATTATGAAAGGCAGAGTAATAGTTGATTTCGAAAGAGATGAAGAAGAAGAAAAATGCAGTTATAGCCTAAAGCAAGTAGGTAATGACACTCTAGATAAAGAAGATACCATTTCATTATTCAAACATATTATAAGCGAGCTTATGGCTGAAGAGAGCTGATTTCATTTCCACAATTACTCTATGGAATTAAAAAGAAAAGAAGAGGTTTAATGAGAAAGCACTGAACTTTGAGTTGAGCATATTTTTGGTTTCAACCCAAAGTAAGTATATCTGTTGAGAAAGTTTGAACCCTGCAGGGTCCATGTGTTCCAACATGAGAAAAAAGGATAATCACGCCGTCTGCTGGATAATAATCTGAGGTTTAGTTTATCCCAACAAAATTTTGAAAAAATGTAGGGTGGTGAGATGTGGATTCAAAGTTCAAATCACTATTATAAGTGATGTCTTTTAGCCGCCACCTGGTTTGATTGATACAATGAAAAAGAGTATGTTTGCTCCTTGAGATCGATAGTCGCTCCCTTCATCGATTTCTACCGTGGCGATTACTCGTGTTGATCCAAATCCGATGATAGGGCCAGTGCTAATGGTTGCGACTCCATCTGCTTCCATGGTTGGAATAACACCGGTAGTTTCGCGCCCAAGAAGTATAAATCCTCCTTCAAGGATGATTGACCAAGATATCTCATCTGCTTCTGCGAGACCGTAGTTGCGTACATTCACAGATGCTTTTAATAAGCCGCCTTCAATTAGACCTAAATCGATAACTGGCAGTGTCATATAGACAGTAAATGGGTCGGACCAATAGCTTGTGGCATCTTCAATATCTTTTGCGCGTACTTTCACAGAATAATTGCCTAGGCCGGTCCATGCATGTGTTTCGGTTACAGGTTCTCCTGAGTTGAATGGTCCAAGCCACTCACTGGTGGTGCCATCGCCCCAGTCAAATTTGTAGAGGATTTGGTCATTTTCTGGATCGGTGGTTTCAGCGGTATAGGAATATTCTTTGTTTGGTTTTCCCACAGGTGTTCCATCAACATTTGGCGGTAATGGTGGGAGACTATTTCCAATCTGAATTTGTGCGGTGTATGGAAGATGATCGTGGGCTGAAACCGTAAGTGTTATTTCATCGGGATTTTGTACATCGACCTCAAGCTCAGCCATACCAGTTGCATCTGTATAACCACTGGCGTAACAACCACCGGGTTGCATAAGACAGACCAGTGCATTTTCTACTGGATTACTATTACTCTCTACTGTAACTTGAACAATGCTTTGTCCATAGGGTATAGTCGGTGGGTAATCCACTGAAACTGCTCCTGGTATATCTGTCCAAACTTCTGTTGCAGGATCTCCTAACCAAAGATACATCTGAGCGTTATCTATTCCGATGGAGCCATGACCATTAATAATGTGCGTTGCCGCAGCATTACCCATCCATCCGATTCTATATTCTCCATACATAGTAAATTGTCTAAAAAGCTCTTTATCATAGTCATGGTTTGGAATGGTATATGATGGATCCGTCGCACCAAGAGAAGCAACAGCTCCTCCAGGATATTTATTCATAAATGCTTCTCCAAGACAGTCAACTAATATGTAATGATTTTGACAGGCAATGTTAAAGACAATTGGTGTTTTATCTCCATTGGAAAGAGCATTTACATCGGATATATCCCAATATTCACTCGTATAACTCCATCCTGTCCATTCAGTATTAGAACCATGACCTCGATAATTGACGATATTTCTACCCTCATCAATTGCAATAGCTACATTTGCGTTTGTCCCTGTAGGTTGGCTGCCATATGCCGTATCAACAACAAATGGTGGTTGTGGAATAATCCCATTTCGAATTTCCTCTTTACATCCAACATATTTTCCTGGAGCACCCTCTTTATGTGCAACAAGAATGATTTTATTGAGCCATGAATCTTGTGGCGGATCCTGTTCATATTTCAATATCTTATTAACTTGATTTGTCACCTCGGTGCTACTCGTTGCTGATATCCGACCAACAGCAATATCTGCATAGAAATCAGGGGCACCAGTAATACACGCATAATAATAATCACTGTAAAAACCATCCCAAGTAGCTATAGGCATATATGAAGTATCACCAACAAGGAGAACATATTCAAGGTCACCCTGATTAAACCGAGTATCGATTTCATTTTTTACATCAGAATAACTTGAAGTAGTTAAGGGCAACACTTCTGTTTCAAAACCCTCGCAGTGATGCCAATCAGCAAGTGGTTGAATAGCTGAAATAAAATCTGGATGGGAAATAATGAGATACTTAGTGCCAGGGTTATTTACCCTTTGAATAGGGATATCAAGATGATCGTAATTAATTACATAATTATGATACATTTGATCAAATTGTGGGCTGACCGATGTATCAGCATAGGTCGGCTTTCCACCATTAGATAATAAATAACAAAGTTCGACGGTCATTTGAGGTGAAATAGTGAGAGTATGTTCGGTAGAATCATAGCTCATCGGTGCAATTTCAACAGTTATCACATTGATATCTTTCCATATTCCTGGTTCAGTTGTTTGGACCACAAAATCTGGTGTTGTAGTATAGATCTTTCCAGGTTTAGTACGTGATTGATGGTTCGTATTATCAGTCGACGGTTCTTCAAATACAGTAATTGAGTAGTCTTCAAGTGTTATTTGATCATTAATAGTATAGGTGGTATCAATATCGCAATTTTCCGGAATTGCAATAAGAGAACGTATGATAGGAATGGCGGGTTCTCCAATATCCATTGTGGTAGAGTGGCTAGGAATTGTAATCTCTTGGTAAATGTCTTCATCAATCGCTATATCAGTTATCCAAAAACCGGGAAGTGTAACATCGATTACGGTTCTTCCTGATGATGATTCTAAAACATTCAAGATTGGTTCTTCACCTGGATCTGATCCATAAAATGAGACCCATGTTTTATCATCAACAATTATTTTTTCCATAGTACTCGATATGTCTGCTACAAAGATTCCGGTAGCTAATAGCAGCGTAGTTGCCAAAAGAGCAAATAGTATCTTTTTCATAATTAGTTCCCCACACTATATTTATCATATTACTTAAATAACTATCTGTACAGTTGATAGTACAACACTTGTCCCAAAAAACAATACAATTATTCCTAAAGCAATTCCTTTTCTAACTATACTCTTTTTCATCCTTTTTACCTACCCCGAAAAACATTTGGAATAGTTGTTATCAGATATTTAAATTTAAATGTTCTGATGAGGTTTTATTTGATACAATTGTAATATAAAATGTACACGTCAAAAAGTACATTCAAAACAAACACCTTTAATTCGTATCACGCCTAATAAGATGTCACTCAAGCACCTTCTAAGGAATAAACCGTTCATTTCTCCTAGCAAGTATAGAAATCATTCCACATAATACTGCTTTTACAGTTATCACAGATGTCTATTTCATCTGGCTGAAATTCATCACTACAATCCCATTATAGACTTAAAAAGAAAGCAAATGCGTTAGAGGGTTATTTCTGCCTATTATGGAATTAAAAAAGAAAAGAAGAGAGGTTTTTAGTGCAGGTTTATAGCCCTAAGACGTATCGTAGTATTGGAAATGCATTTGGGAACCGTTCAAACAGCCACTCTATCAAATTAAAGTTGAAGTTAAACGGTTTGTTCATAGGCATGCTTACTTCTAATGTCGCCCAATCGCTTTCTGCATCATATGTATCCTTGGCTTTTACTTTTATTGTGAAGTCTCCTTGTTCATCCCAGGTATGGCTAAATACTTGTTCTTCACCTGATGGATAAGGCCCCATCCATCCGCTAGTACAGCCTTCGCCGCACCATTCTATCCAGTAATAACAGTCGTCTCCCTCTGGATCTGTTGTAGAAACCGTGTAATCATATTCTGTTCCCACGTTTCCACTTGTTGGACCATCTATTTCTGGTGTTTCAGGTGGATTGTTTTCACCGCCTTCAGGTAATGCTGCTACTGTTTCATCCGCGTAGTATGCTGTGAATGGGTTGCCACTTGGAGGATCAGAATATGATATGTGACCTTCATCATCAAAAACAGATAGTATTACCTGGACATTGTCAATTGTAATACCTGGGTATCCTTCTGCTACTCCATCCCATATAATGGTATCTGAAATTGAATCAACTGCCGGGATATTAATTACTTGATTAACAGCAAAATCCAAAAATGCATGATAATATGGGTTTCCATTATAGTCATTCCATAGTGTAGATTCTAATTCAATAATATATATTCTCATTCGCCCGGGATAATTGCTACCCTCGTTGTTTTCAACGGTGTAATTTATTTCCATTTTTGCATTTCCTAACCATTCTACTTCCAAGTCTGCAACTAGGTCAGGTACTACTCGTGATCCTGATAGATCTAGGTAGTTGTAAAATGTGCCATAGTTTGTTCCAGGATGCACATATTCTCCGCCATCCCAGTATGAAGTGGGAACCCACATAGGATTAAATTCACTAAATCTTGCATTCGCTA
Source organism: Thermoplasmatota archaeon (assembly GCA_030619765.1). Taxonomy (GTDB): domain Archaea; phylum Thermoplasmatota; class E2; order DHVEG-1; family DHVEG-1; genus JAGLML01. The sequence goes on along the minus strand of JAUXAU010000004.1, from coordinate 73,445 downwards.
CGCTGTTTTTGTCATATACTAATTCAGTATATTCAAAATCATAGTTACCGCCCCCATAAATGCTATGCCACGCAAGATTGGACGCAGGACACGATGAACATGTTGTACGAGTTCCAACTTCAACTAAAACTGTATGCGTATACTCCATCGAAGATGTGCTGCTTGATGGTTTTTCATAATCCCTAGTTTCTAAATCAAGTTTTTCTATGTCACTGCCTAGTGCAACAGCTCCAAGCCCACTTAGGGCTAAAACTCCTACTACCAATATTGGTATTAATTTCTTCATATTTTTTCCTCTTTATACTATTTAATATCAGGTAACCAAATTTAAATGTTTGGTATAAAATAATTATAGCAACATCTGCAACAAAACCAATATTGTTGTTTGTGGACTGATTTCAATTCAATAGTATTTTTGGGAGAAGGGATGGGAGGAAAACGGAAAATAATACCCTTCTCTCATTTCTTACTGGGGTAAAATATGATTTCTCCCTACAATAACTATGTATTCTGATACAAATATGGTTTATGGTACAGATTTTTGATCAATATAAAAAGGATAAGATTAGACGAAATCCTCTTCGTTGGGATGAACCTCAGGGTTAAGGACAGTAGATGCTAAACAATCATTACAAATCTCTTGTTCCATCTCATCTATTGTTTCCAAAGCCTTTCCACAAATAGAGCATATTTCTTTCATTTTATCCCTTCAAACTCAAGTAATAAATCTCCTTAAGGGATATTGAACCTTAAATCAGATAGAATTCCTGCATCCAAATCATTCTGAGCCTCATCTCCAAAAATATAGGTAAAATACTCGGTAAGGCCCTTCAAGTGATACTGAAACCAGGCTGTGAAGTACTTGCTGGATATACGCCGCTGCTCTTCGAATTCAATGCCACGTGGATTATCTATGCCAAACCATTCAGCAAACTTGGCGACGAATTCGTCAATAAAACCAATATGGTTGCCACCAGTAATCGACAAGTACTCTTTGACCGATGTGTCTGGTATGAGATCAGAGTAGAAAGGTAAAACATGCTCAGGAGGGACCATGCCATCATTAGTTCCAACCTGGAGTTGAGTTGGCACTGTGATGTTCTGAGCTGCCTCCTTAGCAGAATCCGAGCCTGCTGGTGCAAGGGGAACAGCTGCGTCAATCTCTGAATCATTAGCTCCTGTAGCTTCTATGCATCCTCCTCCACCCATAGAGAGACCGATTCCGCCAAAAGTTTCAATGTCCAGAATACCATATATTGGTGAAAACCACAAACTATTCTGAGATTTCAGCTTTTCGATACCTCCATGAAAACCATAAGCCCACTGTGTTGTATCGCCTGATAGTTTATGAGGTGGTGTAAAGCATATCGCCACATAGCCGTGGGAAGCAAGATGCTTCGGAATCCATTTTATATTCCACTCAGAACCAGCGAAGCCGTTTGCAACGACAATACCTGGGTAAGGAGCCCCGGAGACATCTTTTGGGGCAAACCACCCGTCACGTATAGCAGGATATCGTATCGTTGCCCAATAACGACCATATGGCGGCACAGTGAAGCATACTCTATAGTGGCCAATATGATATGGGCCTGGCTCATCTGGCGGTGGCACGTTGCATACTTCTACTGCATGAATGGGGAAAACTATCAGCAAAACAATAGCAACAGATACAAACAGTATTATTCTTTTCTTCATTATTTTACCTCTTTTCAAATTTAAATATATTTTATCTTATATTTAATAACATCTGTAACAAAACCAAGGTTGGTGGACAGATTTCATTTCCACAACAATTCTTAAAAGTTATTTTTACCAGTAAAAGTGTATTCAAATCTCGTTTCTAATTCTTATTAAATAGATTTCATTTCAACAATTACTATATGAAATAAAAAAAGAAGAGTTTCCCTTTTTTGTTATCATTTATCAAAAGTAATATTTGATTGCTCTTCAGGACTTTCATCATCCATAAATTTCATATTTTCCTTTTCAAAATCCATAATCTCTTGTTTTACAAAATCAAGGATGCCAAGAATGGATATTATTCTTAGTTTAGTACCATATCTCTGACAAGATCTAATCAATTCTCCATATAATCTTGTTTCCAATGTTTTATATTCTTCCGCAGGTAAATCTTCAAAGCCCTGTATTCCTCTCTCATTCATCAAAACACCTCAATACCTACAAGAGATTTTAGATTATAATACTATCTCAAAACCCAGTATTACTCTAATGATTTCATTTCTACATTGCTATAACCCTTAGGCTTAGATTCAAAAAGCATACCATATTTGTTCAAAGTCTGAATGATGAAACCAAACAGCTTCTCATATGATCTAAAAGAAGGTCTAACTCAATCTCATGGTTATGTTATAATTATCGTAAGATAGTACTATAAATTTAATCACGATCTATTTATCTGTTATATCATTCATTTCTTCTTGTATCATTTTATCTAATTTTTTGTCCATTTTCTGCTCCTTCGCTATTTCCGACATTTCAGACAGCATTTGGTCCCATAAGACTTCTTGTTCCAATGCGTAGTACCACATATCAAGTTTTTTTGGCCCATCTGCCTTTCCGAATTCTTCTAGGAATTCCTTTTTGTCTTCTTCATTCATTTATAACCCTACTCCAGTATTCTAAATTCATTATTGTCCCAGAGTCTAATAGGAGACAATCTACTTTTTTCACTAAAGTATGCCCCAGCTATTAAGCTAAGTATTCCAAGTAGAACTAATAGATAGGCGTTATATATGTTGTTCGAGTATTCTAACGAGTATATGCCCAGTCCACCGATTATAATCAGTATGATTCCATAGATAAATACCATATTTCATTAATAAAGATTGGTTTTTTAAACAAGCACTATTTTGAATTTTTTCTAGGTATTGCTCAATCATATTACAGTCAATGGAAAACAAGAAAAGTATTTTGTGAGGTGGCTCTAAAATATCTTTGGTATTTTGTTATAGCAGCCATTGCAAGATAAGAAACAGATTGATATGGTTAAACTCACCTAATTACATCTAGAATAGTATTAGAGAAATTAGTATATAATCAGGTTTTACACGTCTGGATACATTATAGATCTTAAGGTTTTCAAATCCTATTTTTCAATCCCTTTTTATCCTCCCCACAAAACCCAGAGAATTGTTGAATTGATATCAGCCCACCTTCAATAATTGGTTTTGTTACAGATGTTGCAATTATTTTTTACAAAAGATTTAAATCAAGCTATAATATTTAGATTTAGTAAACCTAGTTTTCGGAGGAGGCAAAGTAATGAAAAAAATAAAAATAACACTGATTGCTTTGATGGTAGTTAGTGTAGGATTTTTAAGCGGATGTAATGAATTAGAAAACTCTACGGATTCTATACAACTATCTATAATAAATTTTGATGTATATCCAAGTATTATAAACATGGGTGAAACAACAAATCTAAGTTGGAATGTAACAGGTGCTATAACAGTACGTATAGACAATGGAATTGGTAATGTTAGTGTGACAGGAACACGAATTATTATGCCCTCTGAAACTACAACCTATACACTCACAGCAGTAAATGCTACAACAACATTAACTGCAACAACAGCAATTATTGTAACTGAACCAACGGAACCACCGGAATCGACTACATTAGCATTGAATATATTTGACCGAGATACTAGTGCGTACTCAGTTATTTGGATGGTTTCTCAAGTTGAAGGAGGAACAGTTGCAGATGACGAATATGATTGGACTTTGTCAGATACCAACGGTGTAAGTGCTACTGGTGCGACACTTACATTTAACGATAACAACAATGATAACTATGTAAATCCAGGAGATACTTTTGCAGTAACTGCTCCATATTCTGGAACCTACGTCTTAACACTTTCCGATAAGGGCATGGGTGATATACTTTTCAAGAGTGCACCGCTCAAATACTAATATATAGAAGAAAATATGAAAAAACAATTAGTGAGAATAGGAATAGCTGTTCTGCTCTTATCTGTTGGATTGAGTGGATGTAATGAGTTATTTGAACAGATTGAAGTAGACCCAGTGCTTCAAGGTGCAGAACCATATCTCAACAAAATTGTTCTAAATGATATTGACCTAAGAGCATATGCAAATTCTATCGTTAAGAATTGTACTGCTGGTGATAGAGAGTGTCAAGTAAATGCATTATACAGACACATCGTAGAGAACTTTAATTATCTAAGTGACCCCGTTGGAGTTGAACTCATCCAAAGCCCACAAGAGACTATAGATATTGGAGGAGGGGATTGTGAAGACCTCTCAATACTATTAATCTCTTTATTAGAAAATATCGGTATTAAAGCATATTTAGTATTAACTGAAGACCATGCTTATGCTCTTGCATATGACATTAATGCAAGAGAGCTATGGAACTATGTTGAACCTTCACTATTAGAACAAGTTGAAAATGATTTGGGAGAGAGTATAAGGCAAACTCATGAGCAATCCTTTGTTCTTGAGGGAGGTCATAATTGGTATTATGGAGGAAATGGTTCGTCATTGAAAGACTATTTTAATTATTTGAATATAAGTTACAGTATTGATTCAAATCAGCCATTGCATTTATATGTAGTTCCTTCAAGGGATGATTTTGATAAATTGAATGAATGTAAAACTTTTATTCAATATGCTGACTGGGAATGTGAGAATATATTAACAGTTACCGACACCTGTCATTACTTGGATAAATATGGTGGGATAATACTTTCTAACGAGAAATGGCAAGATGCATCTGTTAGTGTGTTTATTGAGTTTTATTTTAGACCTTCATTTTATGAATTATTTGGGGAGGAAGAAATAATCTCGTACAGGATAGATGGTGTTAACTGTGTGGTCTTAGACCCTACTGCTGGTGACTATGGATTTCCTGGTTATGATGCAGGAATAACTGGAGAAAAAACTGCAATTGACCCAATAACTAAAGAATATACTTTTCTGGGATAAACATGAATAACCATCCTGATAGTTAAAATGAAATTGTAGATTTGGAGGAGGAAGAAATGGAATTTGAAAATCCAATTGGAAAAATCAAGAAAGTTCCTTTAAGAGAAATTTGGAAAAAGGAAGATAAGGAATTTACAAAATGGTTAGAAGAAAATATTGATTATCTTAACGATGTCCTTGACAAAAATTTTAACGTTGTTAAAAGAGAGGAAAAGGTTGGTCCTTTTAAATTAGACCTTTTTGCTGAGGATGAAAATGACAATAAAGTAATAATCGAGAATCAGTTAGAAAAAACAGATCATGATCATTTAGGAAAGATACTTACATACATGATAAATCTCGAAGCAAACACTGCAATATGGATTACAAAAGAACCAAGAGATGAACATGTTCAGGTTATTGAATGGTTAAACAAATATACTCCTGGAGACGTATTATTTTATTTGGTTAAACTTGAGGCAATTAAAATCGGAGATCAACCGATAGCTGCACCTCTATTTACTATTGTAACCGGTCCAACTATTGAAGCAAAACAACTTGGTGAAGAGAGGATAGAATCTGCACAAAGATATAAACTTAGAAAAGATTTCTGGACAAAATTATTAACGAAATCTAAAGATAAAACTAATTTGTTTTCTAATGTTTCCCCAAGTAAATATTCTTGGATAGCAACAGGAGCAGGTAAATCAGGAATTGCATATATTTATGAAGTAACGTATAAGAATGGGAGAGTTGAGATCTATCTTGATAAAGGAAAAGAGGACGAGGATGTCTTAATTAATAAAAAAAGATTTGATCGACTGTTTAAACATAAGGGAGAAATTGAAAAAGAATTTGGTGAAAAACTACTGTGGGAGAAGCTTGATGATAGGAAGGCATCAAGAATTTCTTATACATTTGATGAAATAGGATTAAAAGATGAAGACAGATGGGACGATATACAAGATAAAATGATAGATGCTATGATTAGTTTAGAGAAGGCTACTAAAAAGTATATAGGAAAATTAGACTAGTTTTTGGTTAAATATGATCTGCAAAATATGTGGCACAAACGAAACAGATAACCCTGACGGGATTTGTGATGATTGTAAGGTTTCAATAATTAGTGATGATGATATTCTACCAAATATGTGATTGATTTCAAGTTTTATATATATTTGTAGGTTAGATTGTATATATATTGTTATATATCAGTAATGCGAACGAAAATTATTTAAAAATGTACATTTAGATAATGAGAATAAAAAGGAGGTATTAGCATATCAAATACATCTTTTGAAGAGGTATGGGGTCGAATTATAGAACATGCTGGAGAAGAGTTTTTCACAAAAAGGGGATTACCATTTACATATAAGATAGTAGGAAACATGTTTATTCCAAGTAGAACTGAATACGCTATATCGAAGGTTGATATTAAGAAAGCCTCTAAACTGTTGCCCATTAGTGGACCTGGTCAGATTTCCCAGATAGTGAGAGGTCCATCTTATTTATGGGCTGTCTTACACGATGAAAGAATATCAAATGGAGAATGGTAATTACGAATAGTTGTGAATGGCTACATCGTCAATTAAAAGCATTGCCGATTTTTAAATATCCATTCTGTTTAGAGGATTTACCGCAAAACGGCATCTACTTTTTCTATGAGGACGGAGAAAATTGGGGACATGGTGGCAATTTACCAAGAATGGTTAGAATTGGAACGCACAAAGGGAACAATTTTAGAAGCAGGATAAACGACCACTTTTTGTTTAACGATAGGAAAATGAGTTTTAATCAGATGAAAGCGGCACCAAAGGATAGAAGCATCTTTAGAAAAAATATAGGGCGGTCATTGTTAAATAAAGAGAAGGATGATTATTTGGAAATCTGGGAGATAGATTTTACACCGAGAGAGAATCGAGAGCGTTATGGGCATCTTCGAGATATTCAGAAAGAGAAGACAATTGAATCAGAGGTCACGCAGATATTAAGGGAGAATTTTTCCTTTAAATTCATCATGATGGATAGTCAGATAAAAAGAATGGGTGGCACGGGGTTAGAAAGTTCACTTATTGGGACTGTAGCAAGTTGTGCTTTTTGCAGACCATCGAATAACTGGTTGGGAAATTATTCGCCCATTCAGAAAATTAAGGAAAGTGGCTTATGGTTGGTGCAGCATCTTATGGATGATGAAATAAATGAAAAGGATAAAATAACCATCTCAAACGCTATAACTAAAACAAAAGAATGGGTTGGGAGCAGATAAAATGGAAAGAAATATTGATAATGAACGCCTTTGGAACGATGTTAAAGATTTTGTTGAGCGGAAAATCCGTGAAAATGCTACCGAGATGTATACGAACTCTCAAAGGAAACGGTTTTGGGTAAAAGGTGTAACAGGCTCCCATATTCGTGTTGAAAGAGAGGATAGCAAACTTCCTTTTGAGGATATACCAACGGGAGATTTTGTAGATATATTCAGAGATTTACAAAATCCAAAATATATTTCAGCAGGATACTTGCAGAAGGATTTACATGGTGGGCAAAATAGGCATACCGCAGTTTCATTCACACTCATTTCAAAGCAGCCTTATATCGAATCAAGAAAAGTTGGTAGAGGATTAAGGTATTATTTAATCCTGGACAAATTGGAGCATTAGGGGGGGATTATTCTATGTTTCATTTAATAGTCACCTGTGTTGGTAGCAAAAATTATGAAGGACCTTCGGTTAAGAATGCCATTGATAATTTACTTCAAAAGGAAATTAGAAATGATACTGAAGAATTATTTAAAGAATGGAAAAATACTCTCACCAATCATATGAATTCATCAACATTTTTACCTGAAGCATCGAGTATATACAAAGGCTCTATGTGGAATGCATCAATGGAGGCATTTAGAGGAATTAATGGACCAAGTCAATTATGGATAGTATCTTGTGGATTTGGTCTTATTAATGCCAAAGAAAAAATATCTGGTTATCATGCTACGTTCAAATCGGGAGTTGATGACTCAGTAAATAACCAGGACTATTTTTATGGCTCAGATAAAGGCGAAGTAAAAAAACAGTGGTGGAATTTTCTTAGTAATACTGGTATAATTGAGACCTCTCACCCTAAATCAATTCATGAGTTAGTTAATATCTCAAATTCAGAAGATATTGTCTTAATCGCCGCTGGTTTAGATTATTATGAAGCATTATTCGATGATTTAAACAAAATAGTGGTATCTGAAAATTCTCCTAAATTTGCATTTGTAGGGATACAGAGACTGAATGGAAAATATAAGCCAAGTATACCAAAGAAGTTAGAACCCTTTATTCAATCATACAGTAATGGAAGACGATTGCAGGAATTTCTTGGTTGTGGCTCAATTCAAGTTCATCCAAAATCTGCTTTATATCTCATTGAACAGTATAACAAAACAGGAAGATTGGAGTATAAATTCCCTTAACTGTTTTCAAAATAGTTGTAATTAAATAACGGTGTAATTGTTTTTAAAGTAGGAATTATTACAAAATTGTAGATTTGGAGGAGGAAATATAGAATGGAGTTTGACCCTGAACTAAAACAAGGTGATATACTAAGAAATGATGATATTTGTCGGATATTCAAATGTAGTCCACAAGGAGGGATGAGAAGAAGTAGAAGAAAAAACTGTCTTGTCATTGTTTCAGATCATACTAAATCTATTTATGAGGATAGATGGGAGAATGATGTTTTTCATTATACAGGTATGGGACTTACAGGTGACCAAAGTCTCTCTTTTGCACAAAACAGAACATTAAATGAATCTCAAACTAACGGAGTGGATGTATTTTTATTTGAGGTTTTTGACCCAGGTAGATATGTTTATCAAGGTAGGGTCATGTTGGCTACTAAACCTTATGTTGAAAAACAACCAGATGTAAAACAATACATTCGCAAAGTGTGGATTTTTCCATTAAAACTTATTGACCATACAACATCCTCAATTATTACTGAAGACGTTTTTCATAGAAAACTAACTATAAGAGAGAGACAAGCAAAAAAATCATCAGACGAATCATTATGGAAAAAAGTCCAGTCTGCACCTAGAACATGTGGAGTCCGACACGTTATTTCCAAACAATACGATAGAAATCAAGATGTTGTAGAATTTGTCAAACGTAGAGCAAACGGTTTTTGTCAATTATGCAAGAATGCTGCTCCTTTCAGCAAAAAAGACGGTGAACCCTTTCTCGAGAGTCATCATATTCAATGGTTGTCACAGGGTGGGGATGATGCAATCGATAATACTGTTGCCCTTTGCCCAAATTGTCATAGAAAAATGCATGCATTGAATTCAGAGAAGGATAAAATCTTGTTACGTGAACTGGTAAAATCATAAATAATAGACTTTAATAATTCCAATGGGATATGCGATGATTGCAAAGTATCTATTATAAGTTCAGATGATATTCCGGAAAATATGTGATTAATATTGAATAACCATCTTTTTCTTTAAAAAACCTGCTTTCTACCTCCTATTCAACAGGAGTAATTTCAATGATCTTTTATACAAGCACATACTGAGAAAACTGATTGTGATTTTGATACTTATTGGACATTGTTCATTAGAATTAAAATGGTTGTCTAAAAATTATTAAGATTTTTCTTTTTCTACAATTAGCCTATTTCCATGGATACTAACGTTCACTTTTTCCCCACGGTTAAAAGGAAACTGACTGTCATCACGGACAACAGATGGAATATAAACATACATCTTACCCTTAACGTGCTGATAAATAGTGCCCTTACCTTGTAGTGCCATTTGTATCTACCGATAGTTAAACAATATATCAGTACAAATACCACTGTTAAACTAAATAGTACTACCTATTTAGTAGTACTTTATATAGGATTAGACTGATTATTATTTAAAGATAAGAATGAGAAAAAAGATATTGATAATTGGAATAATCATTCTGCTTTTGGCTATTGAGTTGAGTGGATGCATGAATACACAGGAACCTGAAGAATATGATCCAAACAAGGACATAGCCTTAGGTGTAGGTATAGCTTATCTAAAAGACAAATATGGTGTGTTATATGTTGATTATGGGAATGTGGTATCTGAGCAATGTATGGATAGGGGAAGTTACTATAGCATAGTAGTACATTATTACCGTCAGGATTTATGGTATGGAGAAACAGAACACTGGTTTAGTTGTAAGGTGGACAAAAGAACCTTAGAAATATTGGAAGAATGAATAAACATCTCTTTTTTATAGACTCCGAAAATTCCATTAATTCTTAAAAAACATGACACTTTTAGGACACTTTTAGGACATTTTTATAGAGTATTGAAAAGTATTGCATTTTTCTCTATTTTCTCCTTATAATGCTTAAAGTAATATTGGACATTCTGTACAAAACAGAATCGATATTTTGAATTTTCTTTTTATCCTTTCAATTTTTTTTATCAAATCGAATGATTTTTTCTCTCCTCTCCAATGTTCATCTTTGAAACCATACTCATATTGTTTTAACAAGATTCTCTGTAGCATGTTTTGAGGGGTGTTGTCGGTCTTTGATGTGTGGGATTTGGGTGTCTGTGTTTGCAGCGTAGAGGCTGTGATAAGGGCTGTATGGTCGTTATTCCATTGTTGGTTGGGTGTCATTTTCTTATTGTACCTCCGTATTCGCTTTATAGGGTTCTTTATCATACTTAATTGAGCTTTTATCGTTCTTGATTATACTGGCTTTATGTAGTCTCTCCATCTCAAAGTCTATCTCTGACTTTAGCTTTCTGGGGATCAGTGTCTTTCCTGCAAGTTTGCAGTATTCATGATTTAGCATTCTCACTGTCCAGTCTAAGGATTCGAGCTTTTCTTTTAGTTCATTGAATGGCTTTATCTGCTTGTCTTTATCCTTGCCCTTGTTTTTCTTTTTCATGCTGGTTTCTATGTTTTCCTTGTATCGGTCAAATTTAGTGTACAAGCTTTTATAGATAAGCGATGCCATCTTCTCTTCTGGGATTTTTGTTTTTGTCTTGTCAAATATCATATGAATCGTTTTTTTGTTGTATGTCGCGGAATTATCTAGGCGGTTTAACGCTCTATGCAATCTCCATATGGTATTGAGTGTTCTCTCCACTACAAGAACATTGATCTTGTCTGCTTCATTATATAATTTGATCCCCCTCTTTTTACCAAATTTGTTTTTCATAAGCTGTCTCATGTTCCTGACTGCCCTTTCATTGTACTTCCGTAAATCCCTTATCCTCAATGCTTGTTTATTCTTGCTCTCCCTGATGTAAATGATTTGTTTTAGTTCCTCTGTGTATAGCAGAGTGGCATTAGCCTTTGGGTTTAGGGGACGAACTCTCTTTACGTCTGGGAATATCGTATGTATTATTGTATCTGTAAAATAGGTGTAGATGCTCACAGTACCCCCTGTACAAAATGGTTGTACGCATGATTTTCTAAAAAGGCGTTTGGTTGTACGCAGATATAGGGAGGGATAGTAAAGAATGTAGTAAGGAACTTTAAGTAAATAATACGTATATAATATAGGTTATTTACTACGTTACTTACTCTTATAGGAGGGATTTGCGTACTAAAAAGGTACTTTTGGACTTTTTGTGCGTACAAAGTGTTTCCAGTCATTCGATAATTCCTCAAATTATTCGTTTAATTCTATTTGCAGTGCTCTTCGATAAGGTAATTTACATAAGTGCTACGTGGTATTAGCCCTCTTTTTCCATCGAGTTGTTCAAGATTTTTTTTATCGACGGTGAATACAACTCTTTTTTTCATGTTAATCAATAAATACTAATATGAATTAATTATATTTTAAATTTAGTGACTAAAAAACACCAAAATAAATAAATAATGGTCACCATATATCTTAATTTATATGACAATAACAAAAAAGAATATAATGACAAAACCATATTATAAAGACTTATTTCACCTTTTTGAAGAATTTCATGATACGTCATTAACTTCAGCAATAATTGAACAGATTATGGTCAAGGATAAAGATATTAATAAATTGATATACAATGATAATCAATCACAATTAAAACTTTGGAACCGAACTATAGAATTTTTTAAAAATTCAAAGAATCGTGAGAGATTGAAGAAATTAATCGATGATGGTAGAATTAATCCAAATAGCATCTCTTCAAAAAGGCAGATGCTCAAGCTTCTAAATAAGATGACACATTATAAAATCGAATTCCTTAGAAAAGAACGTTTAAAGAAATCCCCTGTATATAAAATAAACAAAATATTTTATATAGATTTTATAAAGAAATTTTCTCAAGTGAGCAGAGACGTATTAGAGGATGCAAATTCTGAACATTTCGTTTATAGAGATGGAACTTTTAAAGAGATAGACCTTTCAAAAATAAAAAAAATGAAAAATACAAACGTAATGATTTCTTTTTTTGGGGGAAAGAATCTCATTGGTATATCAAGTATAGAACTCAAGAGTATTATTGAGAAAATCGGAGAGGAACATCATCAAAGATTGGAGGAAAAATTTCCACTTACGTCATCTGATGTAAATATTCAGGCTTATGAAAGTGCTATGAGATGCCTTACACCGGTTGTACTTCAAATCATAATTTTTTAATTTCATAATTAAAATTAGGAATATTCCTTATAAAATCGATATAGCAAAATCACGGAATTTTTTGGTTATATATCTGGTGGTATATCATCATTACTAATTATCGAAAACTTACAATCATCGCAAATCCCATCAGGATTATCTGTTTCGTTTACATCGCAGATTTTACGGATTATCTTTTGCTTATGACAACTTTATTTCCAGTTGGATTAGAAATTTTTATGGTATCGTTCTTTTTCAAATGTTCTCGCATGACCCTCTTTCCAAGAATAAATCGACGTCTACTCCAATCAACCATGCGTTCACCAACTTTTTTTTCATGAAAATATAACACAAATTTTTCCTTTGGTAGAACTTTCTTGAATTTATCATTATCCTTTGCATTCCACCATACATAACCATATTTCTGCTGAGTTCCAAATAACTTATGCTCTATTGCCATTCAACCCCCAAGGTAAAATGTCTTAGGTATTAATAAACTTTCTATATCTATGTGGTTTCTAAATAATAAGGATCAAATCTAGTGCAAAGCTCTGCTTTTATACCGCTTCTAACATCTTTACCTAGGATTTTAGAATGTCTTAGTATACCTGTTGTTTTATTTGTATCAGTATGAATCAGACATTTGACAAATCCTGGAGCTAATATTTCAACTTCTCTTCCATTTGAATAAGTATGAATTTTAATAAATCGTTTGTGTAAGGCAGGATCAGTAAAGAACTCATAAGGTACATGTTTTCTCCAGATCTCAATGAAATCACCATATTTCTTCTGAAAATCAACATGATTTACTAAACTAATATTTGTACAAAAGCAAAATCCTTTCTTATCCTGATGATCACAATTTACACAAACATTCCCTCCTCTTGTTAGAGGATTATGGAATGTAGGAGTGGTAGTGTTTAAATGAGGAGAAAGCATCATATCTCTAAGTAAAAGGGGGTTTCTTTTAAGCCCTATAGTAAATACATGTGAAAAAATAGGGTGCTCCCCTCCAGATTCTTCTGTCGCTTGTTTAATCCATCCAATTAATTCTTTCAAGCTATTGTTCGATATTAAGAACATGTGTAAAATATTCGAAACAAAATTTCCAAAAGGATTCCCCTCATATAATAAATTCATTCCTTGTACAGAAGGAATGCTATTAATAAAATAATTTACTATTGCTCTTGTTCTTCCCCTTGGTCGATAAGTAATTTTCTCTTCGATATATTTTTCTAGTATCTCAAAAAAGAATTTTGCATCATCAGTTATGTTCTCATTTTTATCAATAAAACTCATTCTTTTCAAATCAAAAATTTTTGGCTCCCTGTTGGTAATATTATCCGTATTATGATCAAAATATAGTTTTAATGCTAACACCAAAAGGCTGTCCCGAGCACTAATAGATATTCTTGAAACTCTAAAAGGAATGCCATATGGACTTTGAAAATGTGACGGATTCTTAAAATGATAATCTCTCAGATAATTAGTTAGGTAGCCCATAATTTCTGGATTGGCTCTTGTAATGATTTGCTTTGATTTTTCTTCAATTGTATGATTTGTGGGATCATATAATAATATACCATAATTGTAATAGTAAAGATTTTTAACAGCCTCCTCTAAATCACTAGGAATGGCAATGTATGATTTTGAAACACCTAATGCATGAGAAATTACTTGGAAATAACCTCTTTGAATGGAGGCTATATCATTAGGTTTTGCCTCAATAGCCCATGTCTCTGAAATATTTGAAGATGTGTCAAATATATGAGCCACAAAATCTGGCAGAACATCACTTGAAGTAGAATAAGGGATCCTAATATCTTCAATTTCAAGCCAACACCTCTCCAGTAGGTCTGAATCGACATTGAAATTGTTAGAGATTGAAGTTTTTGTATGGTCTAAATTAGAAGTACTTGAAATCCCTAAATGCCTCTTTATTCCATCAAAGGTTTTTTTATCTGCCCAAAAAGCTAGATGTTTTTTATTACCTGTTTCTCGATCTAGTTCTTGTTGCTTAGAAACAAGCCATTTAACAACACCGCAACAAACTTCACCCTCTCTTACCATTTGAAATATCCTTTAATTTTTCATTATTTTCATCCTTTTTAAAGATTAAAATATTTTGGTGATGGATGTTTGGCACATATTCAAAAGGATACCCATAAGGATAGAGTGTTTTGCTGTCCTGAACTAAAATTATCATTCCCTTTAGAATAAATCCAATTTCTTCCATAGATTTTGTAATATCAGCATGATAAAGAATAAATCTATTTTTATGCCTGAAATCAGAAACTACTATACACATGTACTTATTTTTCTTCAAAACTCTATAGCATGCTTTCCAGGTTTTTTGTAATGCTTTTAAAAAATCTGAATACTTCTCAACATTAGCTAAATCTTTTTCATCTTCACTATATCTAACATCTAAACCCTTCCCAACTCTTTCTTTTTTTGTCTTATGATCCAGTGGTTTATTTAAAATCCCCCAATATGGCGGACTGGTAACAATGAAATGAAAATATTCTGATTCTATTTTTTTCAATTCCCCTTCAGCATCACCATGAATGATTTTTTGAGTTGTTTCTTGCTCTATGGCAAATGAATCTAATGTCTTCTGAGTTTCAACTTGCTTAACTCTTTCCTGTGAAATTTCAACCCATTTGTCAATGAGTTCAATTCCTGTTCCAAATCTTTTAGTATCGTGACAAGCAATTAAGGTGCTACCAGATCCAAGAAAAGGATCTAATACAGTTTGTCCCTCTTTTGTAAAAAATTTAATCAATTGCTCAATATCACTTTCTGCGTATGTGGCAGGATGTTGTTCTTTTAGTTCGTCCCGTCGAGGGGGTCTGCTATACCATATGCTTTTTGTTGCTTTAATCCAGTTTCTACCGTTTAATTCATTTAGTTTATTTCTTGGATCAACTCTATTTTCGCCTATTTCTTTTTCTTCAGAATAATTATTGTTTGCGGATATGATCGTTTCATTGACCATTTTATTGTTGCTCCCCTAAAGATAATCCCAATGAATGTTAATAAGTTCTTTTATGAGAATGTCAAAAGTATATATTAAAAGGTTTTAAATCATTTGAAAATATTAGATGAATGTATAATGATTTCAGATGGGTTTGATAAAAGAACGAAATTATCAGAAGAAATGATGCAAATTATGTTGGATGGAGTTCTTACTATTAAACCCCTTTGTGCTTTTCGATATGGGATAGAAATACTAACTAAGGAGATTCATAAACTTTTAGAGGATACTCATACTAAGAATGTTCAGTTCATCAGATATATGCCAGATGTCCTTATCATTGATTCTAAAAATCCAGAAAACACATATTTTATGGAATTTAAAGTGGCAGATACTGGTATTATGAAAGATAGCTTTTTTCAAACTTTGATCACTCATAGACCTGAAATGCCTGACGATGTTCCTCATCCATATCCAAAGAAAAAGGGTATGACTAAAGAAGATATTTTTAACGTTGAATTAACTGCCCATGAAATATATGTTGAATATGAAAAATTTATTGACACTGTTGTTGTGGGATATGCCACATTTTTAGAACGAGGTTTGATGGCAAATTATAACAAGAATCTTGATATTGTAAGTTATTATACTCCAGGTAAAATCGGTAGAGCTGCAATAGATGGTAGTTATACTCGAATTGCAAACATCGATCAACGATCATTTATCGATTTTTGCGATTTTATGATGAAACTCCATCCAGATTTGAATGAAGATGAATTAAAAGCTAAAGTTGAAAAAGCAGAAGAGAAATTAAGTAAATTGTCAAAGATATAAATTCATCGTTATTTTTTCTTTTTAATTTTTTGCCATGTGGAAACTCTCATTCCGGAAAATTTTTAGTACACCATATTTTATGAGATAATAAGATAAGTAGAAACATAAGTTAATAAGGGCCGTAGGGAATGTTGGTTGAGATCTCCCTAGACAGGAAATTTCGATGCACTTTCGGAACCGAAAAAATGAAATCTCCAATTCACAAATCTAAAAGGAGATATTTAATATATTCGCACTACTAAACCTAATTTTTAACAGGAGCTAAAGAGAATGAGTATATAAATACTAGAAAATAAGAAATTATACCAATATGTTTATCCATTCTCCTATATACCAACTATTCATCTTCAATATGTCATATAATTATAAAAAAAGGTAAAAACATGACAACTTGGATTGAAGTTAAATGTGGCACAGATTCTCTGGAGAAAAAGCTAGAAGGTAAGGAAGATTTAATATCATTTCGAAATAAAAAGATTTTTTATATAATGAGCCGAGTGGAAAAAGGTGACATTATTTTCCATTATCTTAAAAAAGAAAACACTCTAGTAAAAATGTTTAAATCTGCATTTGTAGCCAAATCTATCGTGACTTCTGAAGTATATGATAATGGTAAAAAATATATAATTGATTTGTCAAATACATGTCTATTAGAAAATCCAGTTCCGTTGAAATTAGTAAAACAACATCCAAACATTTCTTCCAAATTATTAAAAGCGAGTAAACATATGAATGGATATATCCTTGAAATTGATGACAAAGATATTGAAATCCTGATTTCTTTATCAAAAAGAAAAGGAGTTTGGTCATAATAGGATAAATGGTATACAACACTTTAGATTAGATAATTGGTTTTTATAGGTGATCCTTTTTAGATTCGGATGTTGTTCCAAAAAAAATTTAATATAAACATAGAACAATGGTTAAAAGTTAAAAGGATTATCAAAATGTTGCATATCATAAAATTCATGTTCACAATCTTTATAAAAGAATATTAAGATAGCAATAGAGTGAAGGATTTAGTATTTGTTTTTAACGACAATGGGCAAACAACATTAAAAGCAATCATAGATTGCTTTGAAATAGAAAATCTGAAAAAGGTTCAAATGGGAATTTCATTTGTCAGGAGGTCTGGTGTTGATTATTTAAAGCCTACATTTCAAAAGTTTATTCAGGATGGAGGAAAAATTGAATTATTATTTGGAGAAGATATGAATATCTCTGAGAGTACTGCTCTTAGAGAATTATTGAAGATGGGCGTGATACTCAAAGTATATCGAGATCCACAAAAAACATATCATCCAAAATTATGGATATTTCATTCCAAACCAAATATAATTACCATTACTGGATCATCAAATATAAGTAAAGGTGCATTAGAAAAAAACATTGAAGCAAACATTATAATTAAGGGAAAAACCACGATCATTAAACAGCAAATAAAATATTTTAGGAAATTATGGGAAAGTGAAAAATCTTTATTGATTGATGATGAATATATTGACAATTACAAAGATGTTGAGAAAACCAAACATATTAAAATCAAATATAAGGAGGATGGAACCTATAATTTCGGTGAGAATAGTAAAACAATCCTCACATTTGTAGATGATTGGATAAAATATATTAAAAGTAATAAAAAAATTGTAAATTTGGAAAAATGGCGTGGTTGGTATTTATTACCAGGACATGGAATAATTAATACAGATAAATTAAAGGAACTACGAAAAATTATAGAATTAATTATCAAAAGTAAAGAATACAAAAGTGACGGATATGCATCATTCTCAACGAGTCGAAAAGACATTAGATACGTCAATTCTATAATAAAACAGGCAGGTATAACATATAAACATAGATATACAGAAGAACAAAAAAGAGATTGGTTTATTCGTCAACATAAGAATTATTTAGAACGATTAGGACTAATACAAAAATATAACAGAAGTGAATATAAAATAACAGCTCTTGGATATGAGTTGGTTAAAACCTCAACTACAGATGTATCTAGACTACGTTCAATTTATACAACTGGATTAGTAAATATCACTTGGGTATGGGGTAATCTTAAATTCTTCAAATTCTTAGTTTATTTAATGTCTGATTTACCGGACAACCGAATTTATTATCACGAATTAGGTTTAATTGCTATTCACTCCTATCATGCGGAACAAATCGAATCAATCAAGAAATTGATTTTAATGTTTAGAGCAATACCAACCAAAGAAAAGGATAAATTGATAGAAAAACTTGATAATAAACTAAAACAAGAACTAAAAACACATAGAAGTTTAAATGCTTATAGCCATTATCACGGCAAGATAGAAGATTTACTATTTAATTTTGGATTTGCTACTGGCATGAAATACAATGATGCAAGTTCTGATAAAAATAAATACATTGAAATCAAAGATTTAAAGAAAATCGAAAAATATTCCGAGAATTAATAGTATTATACCTGTTGCGAGAAATCCCCTATTGTTATTCATTTCCTTTTCCTCCTCCAAATCTTCAACTTCATATCAATAACCAATATTCTGGTGATTAACATATTCTCCCATTTCAGATAAAAATCTGCTGGGATTAGATTTTTGTGAGTAAACATATAGTTTTTCTTTAGCTCGTGTAACAGCAACATAAAATAATCGTCTTTCTTCAACGACCTTATCTGATATTACCTCCATACGAGCTGGTTCAAATATTACTGGATTATGAAGTTGACATGGGAACCCATACACACCTTCTTTCATATCAAGTAAAAAGACAATCTTTGATTGTAAACCCTTGCTCTTATGTATCGAGGAAAATGAAATATTATTATTGTTTACATACTCATAAAAAAATTCCTTATATATAGGATTTTTAGTAATTCGAGTTAAGACCATAATGTCCTCGGATTCATATCCGTTATCTAAATGGTATTTAATACGGTCAATACAGTCCTCTACCATCTGTTTATAATATTTCCATTTATAATTTTCCTTATGCATTAGATAAAAAACATCAATAGGTACTATCTGCTCATTATTCGCATAGACCTTTTTTGATATTTGTTGGTCACCGTTATACTTGATTATTTCATTTCCAGTTTCAACGATTGATTTTATACTTCGATAATTAAATGTTAAATCAGTTCTTGCAGGATGGTCAAAATATTTATCAAAATTAATGAAAAATTCAGGATTTGAACCTGCAAAACTCATGATACTCTGCCAATCATCACCAACGCAAAACAACTTACAATTTTGATTCTTCTCCACGATGGTTTTTATTAATTCATATCTTTGCTGACTAATGTCCTGATATTCATCCACAAGGATATGGTCATAATTATCTTTTAATAATTCAGGGCTATTTTTTAAGCTTTCAATAGCAATATTTATCATATCTTCAAAATCAATATATCCTGAAGATTTGAGCTCATTCTGATAATCTTCGTAGATTTTTAAAGCTACTTGCGAGAAGGTTATTTGTTCTCTATTCCACTTCTCTTTGGATAATCGCTCACTTATTTTTTCTGGAGTTAGATAATAGGTTTTTGCATTTTTAATATAGTTAGCTATGTGTTTTGGCAGATTATCAATGTATACTTTACACTCATCCCATACCTTCTTAACAAGTTCTTCATATTCAATTGGTGTAATTGTAAAATCTTTATCTGGATATTTCTCATGTAATATTTTTAGTAATCGTTCCTTTAATAATTCAATGAAGTTTTTATTGTTCTTGAATTCCCCATATGTTGTTTCAATCAATGTTTTATTATGCTCTGCAAACTTCTTCTTTTTAATCTTCATTGTACGAAGATAATCATTTTCCCATGTACTTCCATCATCGTCAATTGCCCAATGCTCAATATATACATCGTAATCAGGCAAATAAAAATCAGGACGAGGAGTATGTTTTAACTTATCCGGATCTTCATATTCCATCCATTCAGCATAGTCTTCATATAAAACCTTGATATTCTTATTGTTTATTTTGTTGGTTAAGAAAAAATTAATAATTTCAAGTTCTCCATGGCTTTTAACTTTAGTTTCATCTAAAGCAGTCAGTTCTAAATTTCTCATATATTCATAGAATTCTTCTTTTTCTTTAAAGTCAGCTTCATCTTTTGTCTTTTCTGATGTTCCTACCCATTTCATATAATTAATAAGATGGTTCTGAAACTCTCTTTCTTTTTTAGCATCGTTAACTAACTTTGATATAAGCTGAATAGATTTTTGTTCATGATTATCCCCACCATATAATTTATATCTCTCATCAATTTCTTTTAAAATATTAAGTCCAAGAGAGTGAAAAGTTCGAATTTCAACATCAAGATTATATCTTTCTTTCAATCTATTCTTCATTTGTCTTGCTGCATCTCTCTGGAAGGCTAAAGCAAGTATTTTCTTACGATTAACTGTATCAGGTTTTCTTTCAATGAGATAAGCTATTCTGTTGATGAGAACTTCTGTTTTACCAGATCCTGCACCTGCAACAACAAGATTATGTTTGTCGTCTATTATAATTGCATTTTTCTGATTTTCATCTAATGGAAAAGGTACTTTATCAAACAAATATTGATATTCATTTTTTCTACGTTTGACAAATTCTTTGTTGAAATTATCTATTTTGAGTCTAATACAACTTATTTCCTTCTCTGATTCCTCTATTAACCCGATTAATCCGGAGCTAAAACAATTTTTATAAGATGATAATTGGGTTATCCATCTTATACGAGCATCATAATAATTTAGAAGGTCGGTTCTTTTTGAATATATAAGGTAAGTATCATCTATTATAACATTTCTATGTGTGATTCTTATCTCTTCCATTTCTTGTTGTATTTCAACTCTTATTTCTTTTTCTAGTTCATTTAATTTAATATTGCAATATCTTAAAATAAAAAAGCCAATAACTATGGGAGTTAGAACAAATCCAATAAGTTTTAATCTCCTATATTTTTCAATATTATTGATAAAATCTCCTAATTTCTTTGATGAACCTATATCCTCCAACCTTTGCCTCCTCCAAAATTACATTCTTGTAACCTACTCCTTATTTAAAAACCTAACTAACCAATGTATCGATATAATTTTCAAAGGTTTTAGGCTTTGCACAAATAATCGTTTTTGCACAAAAAATACTAATTCTGCACAAAAATTCAAAAGTAACAGGAGAAGAAATATTTTTAGCTTTGCACTTATATTTTCATTTTAACCAATTTCTAAGTTCTGGTACGTTTTTAATACCTAATCTACCTTTTCTTCTAATTAATACAATTATTGCTGACCTAGTCAACCCAAAAATGTCATCAAGTTCGTTTTTATCTACATAACTCCTGCTACCATGAACAATACTACATCTGATTTTATACAGCTTTTCATATCTTATAGTTATGTTCCTTCCGATAATTTTTGAAATTCTCTCACCAACTCTTTCATGCTTTTCTCTGTTACTGAATAGAAATAATCCTTCCAATGCAGTAATACAAAAAACTAATCTCTCAGGTTCAGAAAGACCATAATTCTTAGGTTTCCCTGTCCCTATTCGCTTAGTCTGATATATTGATTTGTACTTTTCTCTTATAGCAATATTTGAATTAAAGCTCTCGCCAAACCAATTTATTGCTGAAATAATTCTTCTGTCTAATGCATTAAATTGACTTTTCTTTTTTTTCAACATTTTATCAAGGATATTAAAACCATTATTTTCCATGAAACTAATTCTACGGTCATCAACTCTAAAAGGATAACTACTTCCATATGTTTCAACGGAAGGACGATACATTTCTGATCGAGATGCCTTAGCGAGAATTGCTCGCACATTCCTAGGAATTATTTCTCCTTGAATACCAAAATAAGTTCTGTAAAAATCATCGTTTTGATAACGATATAGTTTTAAAACATTGACAGCGATTTTCACATCATGCAATGTTTGTAAAATTGCGTCATCAATATGACTATATGATTCAGCAATCGCACATGTTTTATTGCCATTATCGTTAAGGTTTAATTCATAATATTTTCTCAATGTGGCAATTACATTTTTCTTTGCTTGTGGACGTTGATTATAATATTGGTTTTGATCTATTTTCATTCTAATTTTTTTCATTATCTTATTAAATTGATAATTATTATATTCAAAAAACCTTACTTTGCCAACTGTAAAACTTCTTTTGGTAATCTCTAAATTTTCAATAGGAAATATAAATTCATAAAATTGTTTCTTATCGAAAAAACCAACCATTTTACCTCTTCCATTTTCAAATCTAAAACTAATATTTTTTCATATCTTTACGATTTTCTTGTTGTTTAAATAAGTTATCAATCTCATGATCGGATTTCCTTCCTTAACGCCTTTTTTCTTTGAAATATATTTAATGATGTCCTCCAAGATCTCTTTAAAATCAATAGTTTTAATTCCAGCATTTTCAACAATACGATTATAACTTGGGATACCAGTCTCATATATAACAATTCTTTTTATCGTGCGTTTCTTTTTCCACCATTTGATTTCTGATTTTTGATCCAAAGCTAAACCCTTAGCTAAGAAAGCATCTACTCTCCTGAAAAATTTTATAATATTTTCTGCAACTTTTTTTGTATTAATTATTGCCTTAGTTTGAATAAGTAGCAACTCCTTTGAGTTGATTGCAACTATGTCAATATCTGTCCAACTTTGAGCAGTAAATTTTTGTTTTTTTCCCTTTACAATTCTTTTTCTTTCACTAGTAAAAGGAAACCAATAATTATTCATCACAAAATAGCCATGGATTTTATAATATTCTGAAACGAGTTCTTCTACATAATTTCTGCTCATAATTTCTCCCTCATTTTCAAATCTTTTATCTATTATTTAAGATACCAAGTTTTTAAATCCAATTCGTTACTGATTATCTCCCGATTTATAATGCAAAAATGCATAAACTGTTTTTCTTTGATTTACATCAAATTTCCATTTATCTTCTTTCTTCATTTTGTAATCTTGATAAATAGCATATACATCTTCCATCCATTCACCCGTATAGTAATATTCATCATCAAAAATCATCAATAGGTGATAGAAATTATATGGTGGTCTCAATCTATCAACTTTATTCAAATCCTTTTTGATTCTTTTTTTATATTTATCTTTTAACCCATCAGAATTGCGGTGGAATACAAGGGTTTTTACTTCTAACCAGTGTTCTTCATTATTAATGAACCACCATAAATCGCAATGCTCATAGCTTCTTCTTGGGGATGTTCCCTTTGGAATATGATATACATGTTCCCCCTCAACTTCTTCAACTTCATTTTTTTCTTTTAATTCCAACAGTTTTGCCAACATTTCTGTGTTAATCCAGGATTCTATTCTTTTTCCTTTATCCTTTCCCCTACAATAGGCAATTTTAAAAATTTCCTTTCTTGTTTCAATTAGTGATGTTAAATATCTAACAACTTCTTTGGGTTCCATACATATTCCTCTATTGTCAAATCTTTTATCTAGTATTTAGCCATTTGTCTATCTCATATATGAGACCTTTAACATATATCTTAGGTGCTATTGCTGGATTCTTTACATTTGGAGGAATAGGACTCATAGTCAGAGGATACCAGATAGAAGGTGGGATAACACTTATTATTGGGTTGCTGAGCTTGATTCAATTTATTCGTTTTTTAAGAGTAGACATAAAACAATAGATTTATTTTCACTATTAATAAAAATAAAGTTTATATATAAGTTGATCATATTATTATTTTTAAAGAGAATTTTCAATGAGAACAGTGAGGGATAGACTTATTGTAAATTCTTTTGAGCGGTAGACCCACCGCTATATAAATAAAAGAATGATATTACAGGAGGTGAATGCATTTGTGTTTGGATGAAATTGAGGATGAAGTCGCAGAACAGATAAGCGAAAGCATCGACACAGTCCTCGAATTCATTAACGGCATAGATGAAGATTAATTGAAAAACAAAATCTTCAAAAAAATTATTCATAAAAATATTCCATTAAATTTGAATATTCTATAATCAGCTTTATCTTAAATTCTTCTTGTAAAACACCACTCCTGTAAATTTCGACTTTAGGTGCAAAATGGACTTTAGGTGCAAAGCCCCTGTTCAACAGGATAAGTGTCAACAACCCAAAGCCAACTTCTTTTGATTATTTGTATTTCCATCGACCTCCGCACTATTAAGATGAACTATAACCTCATTATCATTGCGAATGTTTCTTAATATTTTAGCTACATCAGCCCTATGACAGCATTTATAGTCCTTTTCAGCACACATGAGTATTATGTTATTATAAGGAAGGTTTACCCGCTCTGCATTCTCTTTATATTGCGGAAAACCCAATTCCTGAACCCAAACATACCTTGCGCCCAGTTCCCTCTTTAGTTGATTTAGATTTACCAAACCGTATGGTCTTGACCGAATATCAACAATTGTTGCTCGTTTTTCATCTGCTATTTGCCTAAGTTTGGGGATTATTTGATATATCCTAAAGCCCAGTGAGGTATATCCAATTGTGTAAATCATATAATCCCTTTTCTCCTGTTGATTATTTAAAGAAATGTAATGATTATAGGTTTATAAAGACTTTGATACAGGTTAGCATGGGGTTCCCCTCTTTTTGGACATTATGCTTTTTCTCCTGCTCCTTATAATAAGCTAATGTTAATGTACTCATTTTTAGACAAAAAAAGAATAGACATTTTGAATATTCATATCTTATCACTTTTTTTGATCGGCTTTATCGGCTTCTTTGATTGCCTCTTTAAACCAAGATTTAGTGTCGAGGTAAAGCCGCAGCTCCTGATGATCTTCTGGTTTGAGAATCAGTGTTTTACTTTGGACATCTGTCTCATGCTTCGTCATTTTATCCACTTGCTCTGTCAATGTTGCTACTTTTTGTTCCAGTATTTCGATTAAGTCTGCTTTCTTTTTTAATTCCTTGTAGCTCGGAGGTCTTTGCTTAACCTGTGCTCTTCTAAGATACTGCATTGCACTTTTTTGGTCATTATGATCATAAACAGAAATTACAGCAGAGCCTGTTTCAAAACCATATAGTTCTTCCACATGCGTTGTCGGCATTCCCTTGTCTAATGCTCTAGTGATTGCTGTATGTCGGAAGTCGTGTGGGGAGATATTCCTGCCGATCTCTGCTTTATCGCTAAATCTCATTAATTCGCTGTTGACAACTCCCTTATTTATAAGTGTGCCTTTCTTAGATACCCACAACGGCTTGTCTTTCTGACCTTTGTATGGTTGATATGTGTTGTACCAGTCAAGCAGATACTTAGGACGCACATTAATTCCTGTCACTCTGGGCTTTGTCTTGGAGTCTCTAAGGTCTATCGTTACAATTTCTCCATCGTCATCAACACCTGTAGCTTTCATACTCGTAAGCTCGGAGATTCTACAACCGAATAGATATAATGTTTCAAAAATTGCCTTAAACTGTGGATTTTTTGTAACAGATTGCAGTTTTTCATACTCTTCTGGAGTAACTATGCGTTCCTTTCGTGTTATGTCATTATCCTGTTGTGCCCTTGACCTCTTACTCTGCAATTTAAAGCCTTTGATGCATTCTGGTAGCTCATCGCTTTTAAATAGCCAACGATAAAACCTCCGCAGAACTATAATGTACAAATCTTTTGTTCTATCTGCATAGGAATTTAAGAATTTCCTTATGTCCTTGTGAGTAGCTTTTTTGAAGGGTTTATCCAATGTCTCTGCAAATTTAGTTAAAATATGGCGGTTGAGTTTAACTGTGGTCTCTTCCACTCTCTCCTCATCAAGCCTATATTCACAATAATCTTGTATTTTCTTTTCGTTTCCTTCTGTCATATTATCATTAAAAAGAATGTATTATCAGTATATATAGTTGTTGATTATATATTCTATTGATTGATAATATCTAGAATATAATCAGCAAGTTCTTCTTTCTTCCCTTTTCTAAGAACACTCTCGCCTTTTTTATCAATAATCAAAATCTCATTTTCATCTTTACCAAAAGCAGAAACAGTGTTGGCAATAACAAAATCAAGTTGATTTTTCTTTAGTAATTGATATGATTTTTCTTTCAAATTTTTCTTGTTTTCTTCCACTTTAAAAGCAATAATTTTGGATTTCGATGCAATTAATCTAATTTTTTGAATAATTTTTGGTGCAGGAGAAAGCTCTAAATCAAGCTTGTTTTTTCCAGAGGGAATCTTCCCTTTTTGTTTTTTTGGAAGATAATTTGCAATTGCTGCGCAGACGATGATTATGTCAAATTTTATGTCATTATTCTTCAATAAATTCAATAAATCTTCAACTGTTTCAAAGTTTTTAACAGGTATATATGAAGGAACAACCTCTTTTGCATGTCCATACCATAACTCAACATTTGCACCTCGCTCAAACGCGTTATTTGCAAGAGCAACAGCAGTTTTACCCGAGCTTCTATTTGTAAGTATCCTTATATCGTCTATAGCTTCGGCAGTAGCCCCACCAATAATTAGAATATTTTTTTTCCCTAAATCCTGTTTTCCAATCACTCTTATTGTATGTTCAACTATTTTATCCACACCAAGCATCTTGGCTTTGTTTGCTTGAATAACAGGGTCAATAAAAGATATGCCCATTCTTTTGCATTTATCGATGTTTTCTTGTATGATTTTATGTTTATACATAGAAAGGTGCATGGCAGGCACAATTGCTATTGTTACACCTGATCCAATCGCTGTAGTTGCGAAAGTTGTCACTGGTGTGTCATCAATACCAAGTGCAATCTTTGAGATGGTATTAGCAGTACAGGGAGAAATTAGCAACAGATCTACGCGGTCTTTCGTAAGGCCACAAAATGAAACATGCTCTGTTTTTCCAGTTAATTCAATAATTGGTTTATGGGAAGTGGCAAATTCTAAAGAATCGGGATGAATAATTCTTGTTGCTGCTTTTGTCATAACAGGGTAAACATCTGCACCATGACGAATCAATTCTCGTGATAATTTAATTGATTCAATAGCTGCTATACTTCCGGTTACACCAAGAACAATCTTCTTTTTAGAAAGCTTCTTGCTTTTAATCCCGCGTATCTCGTCAGCAGGATGCATTTAATCACAATTTTTTATCTTACAACCAGAACAGATCTGCTTGCATGTCTTACCACTTTATCGGTAACACTGCCAAGTAGAAATCTCCCTTCTTTTCCATATCCTTTGTATCCAATGATTATAATATCAACTTCATGTTTTTTTGAAGTCAGAAGTATCTCATCTGCAGCATCGCCTGATTCCACGACAATATCTACTTTATCTATTTTACCTTCCATCTCTTTTGCAACTTTGTTCATATTCTCCACGGCTTTTTCTTTAAAACTACCTGATCTTACTACAGAGCTTAGATCAATCGTTGGAAGCAGCATGTCCGTAAAAGCCGATTCGACCAGTGCAGCAGGTATCACTGTAAGAAGTATTACTTCGTCTTCTTTATTAGAACATTTTAGTGCCATATCAATAGCTTTTGTTGAAGCCTCTGAGCCATCATAGGCAATCAGTAATTTTTTCATTGTAATCAAAGGAGTAGTAATATACAACTTACTAAAAAGATTGTGGTTGGTTCATACGATATCTTATTCTAAAAAGATTTCGTATTATCCAAGATGACTTTAACTTTCTAGTGTTGATTGATTGGAACCTTCTTTGACGTTATTAACTATAACTATTGTTTTTGGTTCGTCATCCCCCGCGTGAAATTTTTTTGTAATATGTAACTCTGCTATTTGTCCATCGTCTCTAAAGGCAACGCCATTCAATCCATCAATTACTGCTTTTGCAAGATTATCTATATCAGGTCTTTTGTCCGAATAAACTTCGGGCATGGGTCTTCGCTTCCAGATTAATCGTTTTGGTCTTGGGAGATAGAATCGTATAGCCAAACTAATCGAACCGTCGAGTGGATGTTTAAATTGTTCTTCTGCTTTGAGTTTTACTAAGTTCTCATACGTTGCTGTTATTTTTGGAGTGTATGTTCTGACCTTTCCACCTTGAGTAGAAAACACAGGTCTTTTCTTTACCTTTGGAATCCCTTTAATTACAAATGTCACCATGCTCATTTTCACCTTTTACAGTTAATCCAAATCCACACATATGACAGAATAAGATGTATTCGTCTTTGAAAGAGTTTCTTCTTCTCCTTCTGGTATACTTTTAAATCTTTGTTCACAATTATCAATCATACGAAAAAGGTAAAATACTTGGAAATCTTTTAATGTTTGGGCTAGTAGTTCTTTACTCTGAGTTTAAAGTGATTATAAGGTGACTATCAAATGAAGAAGGAAGTCATTGTAAAGGAAGCGATGAAAAGTAATCCTGTTATAGTAAAACCTACAATTACAGTTTTAGAAGCAGCTAAACTTATGAGAGAAAAAAAAATCGGAAACGTAATAGTTGTAGAAAAAAAACAGCCTACTGGCATATTAACAGAAAGTGATATTTTAAAGAAGATTGTAGCTGAAGGAAAGAATGCAAATGAGATACTGGTGAAAGAGATCATGAGCACGCCGATTATAGTGACTGACCCATATATCCCAGTTGAAGAAGCTATGAAAACAATGGGTAAATGTAATATTAGAAGGCTACCTGTAGTTGAAAACGGCGAATTAATTGGTATAATAACCCATAAAGATATAACACGAATTTCTCCCATATTAAATGAGATAGCTAGAGAGTGGTATAATATAGCCAAGAAAGATGAATCTCATCTTAGAGCTCAGATCTTTTCTGGTAAATGTGAAGATTGTAGTTCACTGTCTACCAACCTAAAAAATGTTGACGGACGTTTGTTATGTGAGAATTGCATGGATGCATTAAAATATCAATAATATTTTTGATTGATAAGGGATGAAATAATGAAAGTAAAAGAGATAATGACAAAAGACGTTATTTATGTTGATAAAGACCAGGATTTAAAGTACATTCTTGACCTTATGAAGAAACATGATATTACAAAAATTCCTGTTGTAGAAGATAAAAAACTTTTTGGCATTATAACTGACAATGTCATAGCATATAAATTGGGATCAATAAGAAAAAGAGGCATTTCTACTTCTAGATTACATGCCTCATCAGTTACTGAAAAAGAAATCGTTACAATTTCTCCGAGTACTGATGTTAAAGAGATTTTAAAAATGGTCGGTCAGCCTGGACCAACTATACTTCCGGTTGTAGATAAAGATAAGCTTGTAGGAGTT
This sequence comes from Thermoplasmatota archaeon, assembly GCA_030619765.1. Taxonomy (GTDB): domain Archaea; phylum Thermoplasmatota; class E2; order DHVEG-1; family DHVEG-1; genus JAGLML01. Next base: position 43,893 of record JAUXAU010000004.1, on the reverse strand, counting down.
ATCACGAAGGCCGATCTTTTGCATCTCGTTGATAGTAAAAAAACTCTAGGTGATCTGATGCAGAGAAATGTTTTTTCTGTATCGGCAGATGATAGAGTAGTACATGCTAGAAGGGTTATGATAAATGAAAATGTTGCACGCCTACCTGTTCTAAACCAGGGAAAACTTGTTGGTATTATATCTGATGCTGAAGTTGTTTTTGCATTTGCTTCATTAAAAAAATCTTTTTCTTTAGGACATCAGAAACATCGACTTGATGAATTGTTAGTAAAGGATGTTATGAAGATTCCTGTAGTTTGGACAACACAATCAGTAACTGCTGTTGATGCAGCAAAACTTATGACCAAGCATAATGTTGGGGCTCTACCTGTGATAAAAGATAATGTTCTTGTTGGAATTGTTACCAGAACCGACCTTTTGAAGACAGTATCTTTATAAAAGATTATAAGTAATCAAGACAATTCTACTATATTATGGCCTACCATATTCCTTCAGACGAAAAAGTCAGAAAATCCGCTAAAAAGGTTTTTAAAAAATATCGCACCGTTTCTTCACAACGTAAGTTAAAAGAACTTGTAGAAAAAGAATTAAAAACTAAGAAAAAACAATTTCATGTTAGTGAACGTAGGTTACGTAACATCGTTCTAAAAAGTGATTTAGTAAGTATAGAAATTCATAGCAGAGAGGGAGATCCTCACAAAATACTTGCCAGATGTCCTGTTTGTAGTAACTCATTACAAAGAGTAAAGAATCTTACTATCTGGGGTGGAGAAGTTACTATCGAGTTTAGATGTTCTAACTGCGGATATTGGACCGGCAAGAAAAAAAGAATTCCCACATTGTATGTTTTTCATCTAAAAAAATAACTATTTTCCAAATGACATCCCCTCTAATAACTCAAATATATATCTTATATGGGGGATGGTTATTGAACCTCCAACAATTAATGCAATACTCAATGATTCATAAAGTTCATCTGGCGTAACTTTTTCTTTTATACATTGATCTAGATGATAAAAGATACAGTCATTACATCGTAATACTGTTGAGGCCACAAGCCCTATCAATTCTTTCGTTTTCTTATCTAATGCTCCCTCTTCGTAGACATTACTATCAATTGCAAAAAATCTCTTTATGTTTTTATTATCGGCGTTTAGAATAATCTCATTCATTTTTTCTCTGTATTCTCTGATAGTCTGAATATTATTTTTCATATTGATCATACGTCTCTGTAATTACATAGTATGTTTTATGTCTTTTACTCATTATTGTAATAGTAATTGTTGTAATTATCGTAATATTTTTGCTGTTTTGGAGTAAAAAATGAAACTAACAGCTGTTGGTTTACATGAGTTTACACTTTATGGCAATCCACCATTCAATCCATATCAAACAGCAAATAAAGTATAATTGGGACTTACGGCATTCTAACCTTACAATTTTTCTTTAATGTCGAAAACTATCAATGATAACACTTGTAGATATTTTTTTCCCGCTTACAAAATACACGATATCCTAATCTGCTTTTCTCTTCTGCATATCTATGATCTTTCGTTATAATTGTTCCTGCATCGCCTTTTATTATATATTTCCATGTGATCATCATTAACCCTCGATGTTTTTGATAAAAAAACCTTTTCTTCATTTATATTAGTAAAATAGGGGTGACCGAAACCATTGATCAAACTTTCATTACTCTTCTATTGTACTACTAAATCTAATGTTATGTATAGATTAAATCATTAGTAAGAAAAATCACCTTTAATTATTCCTTCTTCTGTTATATAACCAGTTACGTACTCTGCAGGTGTAACATCAAAAGCAGGATTCTTAACAGATGCCCATTCTGGCATAATCGTTTTTCCATTGATCTCTGATAATTCGCTTTTCCCCCGTTCTTCAATAATTATATGACTGCCATCCTTAATGGTATTATCAAACGTACTCTTTGGAGCTGCAACATAAAAAGGAATATTATTCTCCTTAGCCAATACTGCTTTTTCATACGTTCCAATTTTATTTGCAAAATCACCATTTTTTGCAATTCTGTCTGCACCTGTGATAACCATGTCAATATCCTTATTCTTCATGAAATAACCTGCAGCATTGTCAGCGATAATTACATGTTTAATACATTCATGTTTCAGTTCCCAAGCTGTCAACAACCCTTGGAGGCGAGGTCTTGTTTCATCTACGTATACAAAAAATTTTTTTCCATTTCTGTGCGCCAATCTTAAGGGTGCAAGTGCCGTGCCATAATCCACTGTTGCAAGAGCGCCGGCATTACAATGAGTAAGAATTTTCATGTCATCTTTGATCAATTTTTCTCCATTCTCTCCAATTTTTTTACACTGCTCTATGATATCCTCAACATATTTTGATGCAGCATCAAATCTATTCTCTCCATTGTTTATTTTATCGATCATGTATTCTATAGCATAAAAGAGATCATATGCAGTTGGACGTGTAGCTCTCAATTTTTCTGCTGATTTTTTTAAATCTTTTTTTGAAAGAGCCATGCCATATGCAGCTGCAACTCCAATTGCTGGGGCACCACGCACTATCATGTTCTTTATAGCAAATGTAATATCATCTACAGTTTTTGCCGTAAAAATCTCGAATAAATATGGTAATTTTCTCTGATCTATGAACTTAATAAGGTTTTTTTCAACCCAAAGAGATCTGTATTCTTTTCCTTCAACTTTCATTTGGATTCCCCATATGTCTTTAAAACCAGATCTTCGGCTTCTTTTAGACTGATACCTACGAATAATCCCCCTCTGTTTTTAATCACGATTTTTTTACTAGCTCTAAGTGTTTTTAAAACTTCCTTTGCTAGTTCAAGAGTGCCAGATGGACATTCTTTTTCAGTAATGGGTAGATTTTTTGATAACCTTTTCGCAACTTTTTCCCCGTTGAGCTGGATAATTGCGTTCACATCATCTCTTGCATGATGTATAAGCCAATGAACTGGCGTTTCAATGCATGGATCTTTTTTCCCTATTGCCAAAATAATGTTTTTCACAGGGTCATAATCCACGATTTCTATGATGTCTTGCTGATTCATACTTTCGATGCTTACGTTTTTAGCATTAATCAGTATCCGTTTACCATAAGCAAGACTTATGCTATAATCCTTATTGTCTGTTATCCCCAACTCATCTATCTTTTTGCTCAATTTTATGATATCTGCAATTAAAGGACAGTTGCTTATCTCTCTTGAAACAAAAAATGTTTGAAAGGGAATGATGGTTAGATTTTCTTTGATCATTAAAATTCCATAAGCTAAAATATATTTTTTATCTTTTGTATTATAAAGGTTGACAGCATCATTTTGTTATTCAAATAGGTTTTTACTGTGATTTTAAAACAGTAATATGTGCTAATTATCACGTCTATTTGCTGAAATAAAAAACAACTCTTTATCTACTAGTTCTAATTCACCAAAATAATGGTTATTAAGATGCCTGTTTTTATTGTTTAACATAATTCGCCTCTCCCAAGCGGTGCAATAAAATTCCATTATATAACACTTTCTTTTTTATTTTTTAGAGATCAAACCATTTTACTTTGCAAATTACCTCATATTTTATATAATGAACTTCGTTTAACAAAATATGAAAGATTACACTAGATTTGCTTTATCAGTTTCGTTAATTCTATTTTTACCAATTTTTTTTGTAACAATGTCTGCAGGAAATCCAATCCCAATTTATCCAGATCCTGAACCAGTTTATTATGGCTCGATTGGTGTGAGTAGTTTAAATATTGCGTGGATTGCAATTGTATTCATTATGGATTTTTTTATAAATATTTTAATCATATATGGCGGAATATATCTGTTACATCGCTGTAATCTAGTCACAATCAAAAATGTATTTGATTTTTCTAAAACGACGTTACTTATGTCAGTATTTATAATTAGCTTGGTAGGCTTAATCTCCGAATTGATTCTAGGTGCATGGATTGGAGGGTTATTGATCGCTTTGCTATTTATTTTCCTATCCTTTGTGCTTGTTTCTAAGTATTTACTCAAATTAAGTTGGATTAATAGTCTTCGTATGGGTCTTATTGCGTTATTGATAAACATTATTGTGTGGATTGCTGTTTTTACAGTATAATGGCTTTTTTAGAATGATATCAAACTATACTACGATTTATTAACCGTAAATTTCTAATACAGAATCTATCTACCAATTGCAACCGAGCGTTTAAACCATGTTAAAATTGGATTTACATATTCATTCACAATATTCAGATGATGCCATAGGAAGTCCTCGAGATATAATTAAATCACTAAAGAAGGAAGGACTACATGGAATGGCTATTACTGATCATAATACTGTTGAAGGTGGCCTTAAAGCGTTGAAAATTGCACCTAAAGATTTCATCGTTATTCCAGGCACAGAAATATCAACTGCAGACGGACATATGATTGGCTTAAATGTAAAAGAAGATATTCCTAGAGGTCTCTCTGTTGAGGAGACTATTGAAAAAATTATTGATGTAGGTGGAATAGCGGTAGCTCCCCATCTTTTTAGAAATATGTCAGGAATCAAAAAGGAAAAACTTAAAAAAAATTATACAAAAATACCAGCAATTGAAGTATATAATAGCTGTAGCCTTCCAAAGACCAATATAAAAACAGCACAGGTAGCAAAAGAATTCGATCTTGGCGGTACTGGAGGCAGTGACTCACATGATCTGTTGTATGTGGGATATGCTTACACAATTGTAGATTCAACTGACATGACTATTGATACTGTTCTTTCAGAAATAAACAAGAAAAAAACATGGGGTGAGGGAATTGTCATGCCCCTTGACTATAGACGTGACCGTATGCTTAAATCACTTAAACAATTTTTTCAAAGAGGCTTTAAGCGAATATAAATTTATGTCAGACGAATAATAGTGACAAACAAAGTCTCTTTTTTTAAGTCCTTAAAATAATTACTGCCAATTTGTTTTAGCCAGAAGGGTCTGGTAATGGAGGGCAGCATTTATATACTACAACATATATAAGAATATAAAGGGAGGTAAAAAAAATATGAAAAAGATATTACCATTATTGGTAGTAGGGATTTTAGTTCTTAGTGGACTTGGAGCGGTTGCATTACACGTGAACATTGACAGCCAATTGTTAGATTATAAAACAGGTACGGCATCACGCAGCGATGAGTTAGATCAATCTCAAACTGTAATGACAGAAAATACTGCTGTTCCAGTAGGTAATGTTCCAATACCTGACAATCCAATATGTATTCAAGTTGCTCAGTCATTCATTCCGACAAAAGATGTACTAACTCGAGTAGAGCTTTTTATTGGTAAGAACTCAACAGCAACTTATCCTTTGGCAGTATCAATCAGAGAAGAACTAACAGAAGATGACTTAACAGTAATAAATATTGATCCATCACAGGTACCAACTGAAGATTACGACTGGGTGGAAATCGACTTTGACGATATTACAGTCACAACTGGCCTGACATATTACGTTGTTGCTTTAACAGAGAATGTTACAGATAATTTTTATGCATGGGGAGCAAATAATATTTCTGAATCATACCCTGACGGATGTGCATGGGTTTCAATTGATGAGGGTGATACCTGGACAAATGAATCTGCTTCATCATCCTATCCAAACACAGCTGAAGCATTCAGTAATCAAGGTGCACAACCAATATTTGAAGATGTTGTTACCTGGGATATGTGTTTCAAAACATATGGAATAGATAATGCTCCTCCGAATGCACCAAGTATAGATGGTCAAACAAGTGGAAAAACAGGAAAGGAATATGAGTACACATTCAATGCAGTAGATCCTGATGGAAATGATGTCAAATACTTCATAGATTGGGGAGATGGCAACACAGAATGGACTGGCTTTTCTGCATCTGGTACACCGGTAACAGTGAGTCATACTTGGGCTGAAAAGGGTACCTATACCATCACAGCAATAGCCCAAGACGAGCATGGTCTTGAAGGTCCAGAGGGAACCCTGGATGTTAGTATGCCGAAAAACAGAGCATTCAACATGAACCTGTTATTCCTAAGATTCCTACAGCAACACCCACATATGTTCCCGGTAATAAGGCACATGCTAGGGTTATAGAACCAGATTAAAACCAATTCTTTCTCTTTTTTTCTTTTTCAATTCCTTAAAATAGTTGTACAAAGTCAGATTCGCGGGTTAGATTTGAATTTTATGATTTTTGAGTAAAAAAAATGTTAATTAAAGTTGTTAAAACCAAGGGCAAGTTATTAAGCGAATTTAGAGTTGTATTCGCCTTCATCGATTGCTTTCTGTATTTCTTTTGGATTCTTTCCTTCAACAGTAACGCCCATCGATATGCAGGTTCCTATGATTTCTTTTGTTTTTTCTTTTAAATCTTTTCCTAGGAGATTATCAAATTTCATCTTAGCGACCTTAATGGCTTGATCGATGGTAATATTGCCTATCTTGTGCTTTGATGGCGAGCCTGATCCTTTTTCTCCACCCATTTCGTTAAGAATTAATGATGCTGCGGGAGGAGTACCTACCTCTATCTCAAAATTCTTTGTCTTTGGATCGATAATGACTTTTACTGGAACCTTCATCCCTTCGAACTCTTTAGTTTTATCGTTGATTGTATTTATGACCTGCATAATATTTATACCCATGGGACCAAGAGCCGGACCCAATGGTGGACCTGCAGATGCTTTTCCTCCTTCAATAAGTGCTTTTATTGTTTCTGCCATGTTATTTCACTCCTTCTTCTCTTTATTATTGTCTTCTTCCTTTCTTTTAATGATTCTTACTTGTTCTCCCCGAACAGTTATTGGTATAGGAACCATTGAATCTAATAGTTCAACGGTAATTTCCTCTTTTGCATAGTCTATATGGGTTATCTTTGCTTTTTCCCCTCTAAATGGTCCTGCGACCATCTCAACGGTATCTCCCTCAGTAATCTTTGCGACTGCAGAAGCCGGCGTAAGGAAATGTTCTATTTGATCAATAGGAATGTCTCCCTCGAGCACATTCCGTGCATATGAAATTGTTTTAATCGTATTCTTTAAGCGTTCTTCATCAAAGCCTTCTACAAATATATATCCTCTAAGTTCAGGCGTCACAAGTATTGATGGAATGTCCAATTTCGATTTATCTGCTCTACTATTGATAAGATCAGCAGTATTTTGTTCTTTACCAACCTGAGTTTTGATAGTAAATATGTTTGACTGTTCCTCATCTAATTCTTCAAAATCGTTGTTCTGCACAATATGCACCAACCATTCAATAACCAAGTGCTGATAATATCCAAGGTACTGCTAACTCTTTAATAATGTATATAGTAAAGCCGATTGATCCAACCAATAGTATCCCTAAGCCTGTAATCTTAGATGTTTTTTCATATTCCTCATTGGTGGGCTTACGAGCCATTTTAAGGACTCTCCCGTACTTCCCTTTACCTATCCTTTGTTGTCTTACTTCTATTTTGTGTTGTAGTTCCCAAGCTCTGTCGATTATGCCTACGTCCTTTTTCAATCTAGACACCTATAATGAGTAAGGGTCAAATGTTAGGTCATATATAAAGAATTTGGCTGTTTTTATGCTACAAAATCAATCCCATATTCTTTATTTTCAAAAGATCTTTGTGATGGACCAAGAATCTGTTTTGATTTTACTCCTGTAATAACCAACATAGCACGTAAACTTCTTTTGAGCGATGGTTCAATGGTTGTACCCCATATAATACGTGCATTTTGATCAATTTTAGAATAAATTTCTTCTACTACCTTTTCCGCTTCACTAATGGTCATATCATCTCCGCCCGTAACATTGACAAGAGCTCCCGTTGCACCTGAGATATCAACTTCTAATAATGGAGAATTAAGTGCTTCAGAAACAGCATTTACTGCTTTGTTTTCACCTTCTGCTTCACCAAGACCAATCATAGCTACTCCGCCTCGTTTCATTACTGTTTTAAGATCAGCAAAATCTAAATTGACTAATCCCGGCATTGTTATCATTTCAGTTATGCCTTTTATTGATCGCATAAGCACTTCATCGGCAACTTTAAAGGCAGCGTTTAATGATAAGTTAGGAACAATATCAAGCAATTTGTCATTTGGAATAACAATGACAGTATCACAGATTTCTCTTAAACGTTTCAAACCTTCTTCTGCATTTTCCATTCTTATGATGCCTTCAACACCGAATGGAAGGGTTACTACACCTATTGTTAGTGCACCTGTTTCTTTAGCAATCTGAGCTACAATAGGAGCAGAACCAGTTCCAGTTCCACCACCAAGTCCACATGTAACAAAAATCATATCGGCAGGTACAATTGCCCCACGAATGTCTTGTTCGCTCTCCCTTGCAGCTTCGTCTCCGATCTGTGGGAGAGAACCAGCACCTAAACCACGAGTAAGATGTCTACCAATTAAGATCTTATGGGGTGATTCTGATAGTAAAAGGTGCTGAGCATCAGTATTGATAGATATCAAAGCTGCACCAGTAATGCCCTCTGCAAAACAACGTGCAATTGTATTTGTTCCAGCGCCACCACATCCAACAACTTTAATGGTTGTGGTAAGTCCCGCCAAAACTTCCTCTAATTCTTTGTTGTCAACACCACCTGCTATCTTGAAACTTTCTTGAGCATCATCTCTATTGGATTTTTTTACTGTCTTTACATTTTTTTTAGCAGTGTCTACATCATCCTTCTTCTCATTATTGGCAGATGCTATTGCATCTTCAACAATCTTTTTCATTAATACGTCACCATCCGCATAATAAGAATCCCTCACTTATGAATATTATATTTTTTACAATATTGTAAAGACATTTCTGTTCTTAAAAGTTTCCTTAAAATTAATTAATTTCTAAAGAAAAATCTTTATTTTTAATTGAATGTGTCAAATAACCAAGTGAAATGCGATCTGCAAAAGAAGCATATTCTTCAATATTTTTTTGAGTAATTCCTCCAGATACTTCGATAAGGATATTTGGATTTGTTTTTCTAATTTTTTTTGCAGTGTTTTCTCCTAAATCTGGATCAAAATTATCAAGCATTATGACATCTACATTCAACTTTGCAGCAATAAGCGCATCTTTTTCATTTTCTACTTCAATTTCTATAACTTTGTTATGAATTTTTTTATTTACTCTTTGTATCGCTTCTTCTACAGAGCCAATTAATTTTAGATGATTATCTTTGATCATAACTGCGTCATATAATCCAAATCTATGTGGTTCCCCTCCACCAATCACGACAGCCTTTTTTTCATATTTACGAAATCCAGGTGTCGTTTTTCTTGTGGCAGCTATAGTTATATTGGGATTAATTTTTTGACAGATATTTACAAGCTTTTTTGTTTCTGTTGCAATACCACTCATTCTACCTATCATGTTAAGAGCTAATCTCTCGCCTTTAAGAATGGAACATATTGGTCCTATAATTTTAGCTACTATCGTGTCTTTTTTGACAGAGTCCCCATCATTTACCCGTAGTTTTGTTTCAGCGCCTGTTCTTTCAAAAATTATTCCTATTTCTTCAAGGCCAGCAACAATGCAATCTTCTTTTGCAATAATTTCTGCCTGGGCATCTTCGTTAGTAAACAAAGACTCAGACGTTATGTCTCCTTCTCTTCCAAGATCTTCCTTTAGAAATCTATCAATATTGTCCATGATAATATTTTTTATATTGGTTTGCCGTTTTAAGGTTTTGGTAGTTGTATGAATCTTGGAATAATTGGTTGTGGGGCAATTGGAACTGACGTTGCAAAAGCTGCTGATACGATGGAAGAGATTGAAAAGATATATCTTTTTGACGCCGACATGGACGCAGCCGAGAATCTCTGTAAAACAATTAAAAAAGGAGAGACCAATGATGTAGAAGATTTTTTGGAAGATGTCGATGTTATTTTTGAGGGAGCCTCACAACAGGCAGTAAGAAAATATGCTGAAAAAATACTTAGAGCTGGCAGAGATTTGATTTTAATGAGTGTGGGAAGTTTACTTGACGATAGTTTTAGAAAGAAACTCGAAAAAATTGCGAGAGAGAAAAATTGTAAGATTTACATTCCAGCTGGGGCAGTATTTGGAATCGATGGGTTATCTTCAGCCAGTGTTGGTGGCATAGATGGAGTAACTCTTGTAACAACAAAGCCGCCGTCGTCTCTAGGCAAAAATTTTAATAAAAGAACAATTCTTTTTGAGGGAAATGCCAGAGAAGCAGTTAAAAAATTCCCAAAGAATATCAATGTAGCTGCAAGCGTATCTCTTGCAGGTATAGGTTTTGATGATACAAAAGTAGAAATAGTTGCAGACCCAGTCGCTACTAGAATAAATCATAAAATTTTGGCTCATGGGAAATTTGGTAGGTTACGAGCAGAAATAGAGAATATGCCTAATCCAAATAATCCAAAGTCCAGTTACATGGCATCGTTGTCTGCAATTGCGACACTTAAAAGAATCGTGAGTCCTATACAGATGGGCGCTTAATAAATGGTGGACATTAATAAAGTAAACGCGTAAAGATAAAAAATACGTTTAAATAGTAGAATTTTTACAAAATAAAAAATTTGAAGCTTTGAAAAAGATACAATTGGCAACAAATAGATAATTTCTTCTCAACTAAAGACTAAATATTGTATTTCGATATCCTCTTTGAAATGAAATTCGAAATTAAGGGCAGAGACGCAGCAGGAAGGGTTTGTAAATTTACCACAAAACACGGAACAGTTACTACCCCTAATCTAATGCCTGTCATAAATCCAAACAAGATGCTTATCTCTCCAAGAGAAATGAAAAAACTCTTTGGCACCGAGATGGTTATTACTAACTCTTACATAATAAACAAACACAAAGAACATAAAGAGAAAGTTTTAGAAAATGGAGTTCACAGTCTCATAGATTTTGATGGTCCCATTATGACGGACTCTGGAACGTTTCAGTCTTATGTATATGGTGATATTGATATAGACCCAATCGAGATTGTAAAATTTCAGAGAGATATTGGAAGTGATGTAGGGACCGTCTTAGATGTTTTTGGAAGGCCTGATCAAACCAAAAAAGAAGCAGAGCAGGGGATTAAAGAAACGATTAAACGCTCTAAAAAGAGCGCATCTGAGAAAGACGATATGTTGCTTGCCTGTACTGTCCAGGGCTCTATTTATCCTGATCTTAGAGTGAAATGTGCAAAAGAACTTAGTAAAATTGATGCTGATTTTTATCCAATAGGTGGAGTAGTACCTCTAATGGAAAATCAAAGATATGTAGACCTTGTACGGTGCATCATTTCATCCAAAAGAGGACTAGACCCTTCAAAGCCAGTTCACTTATTTGGTGCAGGCCATCCATTGATATTTCCTTTGGCTGTCGCACTCGGTTGTGACTTCTTTGATTCTTCTGCATATGCAAAATATGCAAATGATGGAAGAATGATTTTTCCATGGGGAACAGAGAGGCTAGATGATTTAAATGAGCTACCGTGCTGTTGCCCCGTATGTACAAAATTTACTGCATCTGAGCTTAAAAAGTTAGAGAAATCAGATCTTATTTTACAATTAGCAAGGCATAATCTCTACATTAGTTTTGCCGAGATTAAAAAAATTAGATCTGCTATTTCTGAAGGAAATCTCTGGGAATTGGTAGAAAGACGTGCCAGTTCAAATCCCTATTTACTAGATGCATTAAAAGAATTGAGAAAAACAGAAAATAAGATTTGGTTAGAAAAATTTGAGCCGATTAGCAAAAATAAAGCTTTATTTTACACTGGAGATCATACTATTCATAGACCTATTATTTATAGGATCCATAAACGTTTGTTAAATAGATATGAACAATTGTTTGATACTGCCATTGTATTTCCAGAGGGAAATAAACCATATTCAACTTACTATTCTCCATACATAAAAGAAATTCTTAAAAAGAAAAATGTAAACCTAGTAGTACATTCTCATTTGGGTCCAGTACCTATTGAACTTGATGAAATGTATCCGTTTGCACAGTCTGTGTTTCCTAAAAATATAGATAAAGAGACTGATGAAGAATCAAGAAAGATATTTGATGAATTTTTGATGGGAAGAAAGGTAATACTTTGGAAAGATGGTAAAACTAGCCTGGAAACAGATGTATCTGAAGAAAGGAAAATAGATATGGATTTTAGAAGAATTTCTGCTGTTTCAGACATGCAGTTCGGAAAAGACGCCTCCAAGGCATTATTTAATGGAAAGATGAAGATTGTCAAATCAAAAAAGACTGGTAAAATACGTAATATATATTGTGATGGAAATCACATTTTGTCTATGCGAGCATCAGATGGCATGTTTACTTTAAAAATCGGCGGTGCAAGTCTTTTACATGATTTTTTCAAATATCTAAAGTTGAGAGTTGTTGTAAGAGAGGATGCTGTTCCTTTTATTAAAGAAGGGAAAAGTGTCTTTGCTAAGTTTGTAGAAGATTGTGATTCAGCATTAATACCACTTGATGAATGTTTAATTGTTGATGAAAAAGATAATTTACTTGCAGTTGGAAGATGCCTGTTAAACAAAAGCGAGATGCTTTCCTTTAACTATGGTATTGCAGTTAAAACAAGAGAGACTAACAAGAGAAGTTAATACTTCCAATTTACGTTATATCGGCGTATTTTGCAAGAAACTAGATTATTTGTCATAAATATTTATATATATGGTATTCTAATAATAGTTATATAAATGATAAAAATGACAAAGAAGATAACTTATATATTAATCAGTATGCTTATTATCTCGACTTTTTCAGTGGCAATATCATCTACAAGACCATCAATAAGATTGATAAGTGAAGGGGCCAACCAGGGTTATTCGCATACCGTTTTTGCTGGAATAATATCTGCCCAAGTTTGTGGCCCCTGTCATAATTGGAGTCAAAACGTGTATAATACATACGTTTCAGGAGACTATGATTTTGAGTATGCATCGATGATTGTGTTTGATGAACTTGGGAATGTTCTAAATAGAGATGCATATAATTGGTCAAATAGTTATGGTTTTTCATCTACCCCAACTTCTATTTTTGATGGGGATTATCAGAGGATAGTAGGTGATAATCTCAACCAACTTCCAGGGGTCATTAACATATGCGGAAATAGAACGGTGACGAATATAACCGCAAATATAACTGTATCATGGCTGGGAAATGCCACGATTAATGTTTCTATTGTTATTCAAAACAATGAATTTGCACAATATAATGGGCACATTCAAGCATTTATTACTGAAATTTCATCTCGTTATAACACATCTCTGGGTGTACCATATCATTTAGGATTTTTAGACTTTGCTTTTGATGAAAATATTTCAATAGATGCCGGGAGCAGTTATATAAATAGCACTATTTGGAACGGCAATGACCATGAAGATGAACATGGTAATGATTTTGGTGATATTATTCCCAACAATATTCAAGTTACAATGGCAGTATATAACAACAGTAATGGTTATGTAGATGAAACAGAGATAGCACACATTCCAAATAATCCACCATATGAACCAAGCGATCCTTATCCTGCAAATGGGTCGACAGGTGTTGATGTAAATATAGATATGTCTTGGGTTGGTGGCGATCCTGATCTTGGTGATATTATAACATATGATGTATGCTTTGGAACAGTTAGCCCACCACCCAAAGTAGTAAATAATCAATCTGCAACCGCATATGATCCAGGTACACTTGATGTTAACTTAACCTATTATTGGAGGATTATTGCCTGGGATAATTATAATGCTTCAACATCTGGGCCAATATGGTTTTTCACAACAAGAATAAATGATCCGCCAAAGACACCAGAACAACCATCTGGACCAACAAATGGGGCCGTAGGATTTGAATATACATTTTCGAGTAATACGACCGACCCTGATAATGATCAAGTATTTTATAAATGGGATTGGGGTGATGGAAATTTCAGCGAGTGGCTTGGACCATACTTTCAGGGTATAAATATAACTGCAAATCATATTTGGACTGCAGGAGGGGATTATGAAATTAAGGTTAAAGCTAAGGATATTTATAGTGCCGAGAGTAATTGGTCAGAACCATTTTCAATACATATTGTAGAACCTTTAATCGAGATAGGCAATATAACTGGTGGATTATTTAAGGTAAATGCTGTTATCAAAAACATTGGAGATGGAGACGCTGAAAATATAAGCTGGAATATCAACTTACTCGGTGGTTTAATATTGCGAGGTTATCAAACCCCTGGTTCGATTGCAAATATTCCTCCTGGAGGCCAAGTAACGGTAAGATCAGATTTAATATTGGGAATAGGTAGAACAGATGTGACAGTGAATGCAAAGATGCCAGGTGGAACTATGAATATAAAAAATACTAATGCGTTTGTGTTATTGTTCTTTATAAAAGTATAATATTTCAACTGTCAAACCACTTGTTTATCTTTTTTTAAAAATCATTATTGTAATTATCATAAAAAGGTAATCAAAAAACATGAAAAGAACCTGCTAATAATTTAAAAATAATCGGAGTGCAAAACACAGAAATAGAACTGCATATTGGTAATTCATCGACAATAAACGTAACTAAAATGCGCAATTATAAAAATAGTAAACTGTTTTCTGGAAAGCTAAAATAGGAGGCATAGTAAGATGTCAAGTGTTGAGAAATCATCCAAAGTCTCAGGACTTTATAAAATGCCAGTTGAAAAAAGAGTAGAATTTGTAAAGAATTTTTCTGATTTGAACGAGGAGGAAACAAAGATATTTTCTTCTTCACTAGATATAGAAACTGCAGACAGAATGATAGAGAATGTTTTGGGAACGTTTGAGTTGCCACTCGGTGTTGCAGTTAATTTTCTCGTTAATGGCAAAGATTATCTTATTCCAATGGCTATCGAAGAATCAAGTGTTGTTGCTGCAGCAAGCAATGCAGCCAAGATAGCTAGGATAAAAGGAGGATTCACAACTGAAAGTACGGATCCTTTGATGATCGGTCAAATTCAACTTTTGAATGTAAAGGATGTGGTAGGTGCCGCACAAAAAATATTGGATCATAAGAAAGAGATTTTACGAACAGCAAATGCTCAGGACGAGCTTCTTGTAAAGTTTGGCGGCGGAGCAAAGGATTTAGAGATTCGAATACTTGACAGTCCTATCGGGAAAATGATAGTGATTCATCTAATTGTTGATGTTCGCGATGCCATGGGTGCAAATGCAGTTAATACAATGTGTGAGGCTTTAGCTCCAATCCTCGAAGAGATATCCAGTGGGAAAGTTAGGTTAAAGATACTTTCAAATCTTGCCGACAAACGAATTGTAAAATCAAAAGCTGTTTTTGACAAGGAAAAAATGGGCGGTGAACACGTTGTCGATGCTTTTCTTGAATCTTATACCCTGGCATCAATTGATCCTTATCGGGCAGCAACCCATAACAAAGGAATAATGAATGGTATCGACGCATTAATTATTGCCACAGGAAACGATTTCCGTGCTATTGAAGCAGGTGCACATGCCTATGCAGCAAGAGACGGTTTTTATACCTCACTTTCTTCATATCACAAAGACAAAAATGGAGATCTGGTTGGTGAATTAGAATTGCCTCTTGCGGTGGGAATTATTGGTGGTGCTGGAAATATACATCCAAAGGCTATACTCTGCAAAAAAATACTTAACATAAAGACGGCACAAGAACTCGCTGGAGTAGTTGCTAGTTTAGGACTTGCACAAAACTTTGCAGCAGTACTCGCACTTTCAACTGCAGGTATACAAAAAGGACACATGTCTCTTCATGCAAAAAACATTGCTGTCATGGCTGGTGCCAAGGGAGATCAGATAGATAAAGTGGCAGAACAAATGATCAAAGAAAAGAAGATAAAACTTGATAGGGCCAAAGAAATATTTGAAGAAATTAGATAATTCTTTCTGCAATATCTTCTGTTTCTCTTTCACAATAATAGCATTTAATGCTAGGAGGATCATCGCTTACTAATAAAAATCTGCTTTTGACTGGCTCTTTGGCATTGGATATACATGTAGGATTTGAACATTTGACGATACCAACGATTTCATCTGGCAATTGAACCTTATGTTTTTCCACAACCTCAAAATCGCGAATAATATTGATAGTAGCTTTTGGAGCAATCAGTGCAATTTTGTCCACTTCCTTAGTATCTAGCTCTCGATTCTCAACTTTTACAATGTCTTTTTTACCAATTCTACTTTTTACATTTATAGCTACGCTGACAACTGATGAAGTAGATTCTGGAATTTTTAGCACGTGTAATACTTTAACTGCAAATCCTGGAGTTATATGATCGATAACAGTTCCATTTTTGATTGGCGTGATCTTCAGTTTCTTCATAGTTTTTTACCTCCCAAAATTAGGGAAAGCAATGCCATTCTCACAGGGACGCCGTTGAATGCCTGCTTGAAATATAGTGCATAAGGTGTTTTATCGACCTCTGGATCTATTTCTACCACTCTAGGCAATGGATGCATAATTATTAGGTCCTCTTTTGCATGTTTTAACAAATCAATGTCAACCTTGTACATCCCAACAACACGATTGTATTCCTCAGCATCTGGAAACCGTTCTTTCTGGATCCTTGTCACGTACAAAACATCTGCATCTTTGACTGCTCTCTCCAAATTTGAGATACTACTTGGTTCTACCCCAAATTCTTTGCATTCGTTGATCACTTCTTTAGGCATCTTCAGGCTTTCTGGTGATACAAAGGTTAACTCTGCTCCCAAAAGTGAAAGTGCGTATGCTAAAGAGTGAACAGTCCTTCCGTACTTTAAATCACCAAGAAGTACAATTTTATTTCCTTTGATTTTCTTTCGTTCTGTAATAATGGTAAACAGGTCAAGAAGACATTGTGTGGGATGTTGTCCAGCGCCATCTCCAGCGTTTAATACCGGTGATTCAGCAAACTCTGTTGATAATCGCGCTGCGCCTTCTTGAGGATGCCGTATTACGATTGCATCGGCATACGAATCAGCCATCCTTATTGTGTCTGCCAGACTCTCGCCTTTTTTTTGCGAGGTTGCACTTGGATCTGCAAAGCCAATTACTCTTCCACCTAATCTGTTCATAGCGCTTTCAAAACTGAGTCTTGTACGGGTGCTAGGTTCAAAAAATAGCGAAGATAAGATTTTTTCCCTTAGAATGTCTGTATGTTTTTCACCTTTGGCATATGGCACCATTTTCTTGGTGTAATTTAGTATATAGTTAATTTCCTCTTTAGAGAAATCTTTAATTGAGATTACATCTCTATTTTTAAAATCCATTTACATCAGAAAATGATTAATAAGTTACCCGTTTAATAAATTTTTTGGCCTATTATTTGCCTCTCCAGCGGTCTTTTTTTCCTTTCTGGATTGCGTTTTATCCATCATTTAAAGTCATCCCAAAAGCATATTATAGTTCCTCACATAAATATTTGTTTAAATGTATAATCCAGTTGAACTTTCTAAAAAAACTGAGAATATTGTTGTTAATGGATATATGAAGAAATATTATCGTTTTCGTGGAACAGGTTTCTATGGAGGCATATCAACTGCTGATACAGTTGGATGTAATCTTCGTTGTAAATTTTGCTGGTCTGGTTCGAGTGTATGGAATGCAAAAAATACAGGCGAATCCTATTCGCCACAACAAGTGGCTAATAAACTCCATGAAATAGCAAGAAAGAAAGGATATAATCGAGTACGGGTATCTGGTGGTGAACCCACTATTGGTAGAAAACATTTAATCACACTTTTGGAAAACATACGCCCAGAATTTTTGTTTATTCTTGAGACCAACGGCATACTTTTGGGAGTTGATAAAACATATGTGGAAGAATTATCTCAATTCAAAAATCTGCATATCCGCGTGTGTCTGAAGGGAAGCACCCCCGAAGAGTTTTCCTGGCTTACGGCAGCCGAGGGAGGATTTGAATACCAATTGAAAGCACTTGAACATTTAAGAGATGAGAGTCTGAGTTTCAATATCGCGCTAGTATCTATCAGACAAAATAATCATGAATTGTTTAATAGATTAAGAGAAATGGATTTAGACAGAGTTATGATTGAGGAAGAGGAAATAAAACTCTATCCGCAAGTGAAAAAAAGATTAGATAAAGAGAAAATTCTACATTATTTTGAGAACAGATAAAGACATGCCTTCGAGCCTTTTTATCCTTTGATGTGGTGACTCATATCGGCTAATATTACTTGTTCTGAGTACCTTCGTTACCTTCTGCCAATTTCCCGATAATAGTTAGATATTTTATTAATGACAGTGAATCAATTCGGAAACACCTGGAGGCTATACAAACAGAATCACAAAATAAAAACTCAGTTAGAGGCTACTTTTAGTTTATGCTAGGGTGACGAATAAAGATAAAAAAGGAAAATTTATTAATATGTGAGTAATCTTATACCGTAGTTGGTATATGATATAATGCCAAAGGATAAAAAATCTAAAAAAGACATCATAGAAATCTTACATCAGATTTTAGATAATCCTCATGATCCTAAATTTAAAGCATCCACTTTTGAAGAAAATAAAAATCTAGATTCAATACGCAAAAGATTATCTGGAGAATCATTAAAAACTGATAGGAAATATATATCATCAGATTTTTTACCTAAGAAATATGATAGTTTGGAACCAAGAGTTACTATTTATCAAAAAGAAGAGAAGATCACTCCACCAGAAATTAAGAAGCTAGAGCCTGGTGAACGAGCCGAAGAGGTTAAAGACGAATTTCATGAAGAAGATCTTTTTGATGACGTAGATCTTTATGAAATCGAGAAGGTTGATATTTCTGAACCTGAATTTTTGGAAGTTAGACCTAAAGAAACAACAAAAAAACAAGAGGAAGTTTCCGAAGAAGCTGAAGTATTCTTGCCTGTCCCAGAACCTGTCGAAAAAGAAAAAACCAAAGATATGAAAGTTGCCGATGAAGAGCTACCTGAATGGGAATCGGTAGAGGAAACAAAACCTGAAGAAGCAGTGGAGAAAAAAGAAGGAAAAATTTCAGAAGAGTTTCCAGAGTTTGAAAAAATTGATGAGGAAGCTGAACCTCAGCCTCCCAGTGGTGAAACTGAGGAAGAAATTCCTACTTGGGAGCCCGTGAGTGAGGAACGTGTCAAAGAAGAAATAGTTGAGTTGCCTGAAGAATCTAAAGAAGAAAAACCTTCTGAAGAAGGTATAGAAAAAATATCCAAGGAAAAAGAAAAAGAATCTAGAATTGCCAGAAGAGAAAGGGAGCAACAAAAAGTCCGAATTTTGTCATTTCTAAAAGAACGCAAACGAAAAAAGAAAGAAAGAGAAGAACAGAAGTCAGAAGAATTAGGAAAAAAAGGATCAAAGAAGATTAGTGGCGAGATAGTCATCGGTGATAAGGAAAGCGAAGAGAATATTTTAAAAAAATTAGAAGCAAAGGCAGAATGGAGGGAAGTCAAAGAAATCACAGGCGATGTAGAAAAAGAAGCAATTGAATGGGAATCAGAAGAGGAAACAAAACCTGAAGAAACAGTGGAGAAAAAAGAAGGAAAAATTTCAGAGTTTGAAAAAATTGATGAGGAAGCTGAACCTCAGCCTCCCAGTGGTGAAACTGAGGAAGAAATTCCTACTTGGGAGCCCGTGAGTGAGGAACGTGTCAAAGAAGAAATAGTTGAGTTGCCTGAAGAATCCAAAGAAGAAAAACCTCCTGAAGAAGGTATAGAAAAAATATCCAAGGAAAAAGAAAAAGAATCTAGAATTGCCGAGAAAGAAAGATTAGCGGAACTAAAGAGACAGGAGAGAGAAGAACAGAGATTGAAAAAGATTGAAGCAAAAAGAGCATTGATTGAGGCAAGGAAGAAGGAGAAAGAAGCCGAAAAAGCTAAGAAAGAAAAGGAGAGAAAACTCAGAGAGAAACAAAAAGAAAAACAACGATTGAAAATAATAGAAGAAAAAAAGGCATTGATTGAGGCAAGAGAAAAAGAAAAAGAATCTAGAATTGCCGAGAAAGAAAGGTTATCGGAACTAAAGAAACGGAAGAAAGAGCAAAGAGCAAAGGAAAAAGTGGTTTCCCCATCAAAGTCAATATCTGAAGTTGAGGAACTTACTGAGTGGGCATCTTATGATGCAGAAGAAGAAATACCTGATATTGACAGTACCGCTGAATTTTATAAGCATGGAGATTACACACTTTATATGAAAGAAATAAAAACACCTACTGGGAAAAAAAGAACCATTCATTTTTTTAGTAAAAAAAAGCCTGACCTAGGCGAGGCAATTCCATTGCCAGAAGGTTATAAGGTTATGATTAATAAAAAAACTAAGCTTCCTTACCTGAGGAAGAAAAAATAGCTTTTCCATAATCTCTATAAATCCTTTTTTGTATTAACATTTTGATAGATAATGTTTTGGAACGGCCCATTAAATAAAATTGACGATTTTCGATACGAGATTCCCTCGAATTATAAAGGGGTAAAAAATAATCTAAAAATGAAAACCTCGGCTGTTATTTATGCTAGTGCCCATATGATTGATTCCATCCGGAAAGATAATGCCCTTGAACAAGCTGCAAATGTAACAATGCTTCCTGGCATTGTTGGTAAATCTCTTGCGATGCCTGATATACATTGGGGATATGGATTTCCCATCGGTGGTGTTGCTGCTACTGATGCTGAAGAAGGTGTTCTTTCTCCAGGTGGAGTCGGGTTTGATATCAACTGTGGAGTGAGGCTTGTTAGAACAAATTTACACGTTAGCAATTTAGATGCAAATAAGATACCACCTCTTGTCGACGAGATGTTTAAAAACGTCCCCTCTGGTCTTGGTTCAAAGGCAAAGGTTCGACTTAGCAGAAAGGAACTGAATGATGTTTTATGTATAGGAGCTCGATGGGCTGTAGAAAATGGATATGGATGGGAAGAAGACGTCGAGTTTTTAGAGGAAAACGGATGTCTAAAAGATGCTGACATTTCCAAAGTTTCTGAGAAGGCAAAGCAGAGAGGTGCTCCTCAATTGGGTTCTTTAGGGGCTGGAAATCACTTTCTTGAGATACAAAAAGTGGCAAAGATTTATGATTCAGACGCTGCAAAAACGTTTGGAGTAAACGAAGAAGGGCAGATAATGGTTATGATACATACAGGTTCTCGTGGATTTGGCCATCAGGTTTGTACCGATCATTTAAGGGTTTTAGAACAGGTCGTTAGGAGATATAACATCTGGCTTCCAGATAGGCAACTTGCTTGTGCTCCTGTAAATTCAAAGGAGGGACAGGATTATCTTAAAGGTATGGCTTGTGCTGCAAACTTTGCCTGGTGCAATAGACAAATGATAGTCCACTGGATAAGAGAATCTTTTGAAAAAATACTTAACGAAAGTGCTGAGAGTTTGGATATGCATATTATTTATGATATTTGTCATAATATCGCTAAACTTGAAGAGCATGAAGTGGACGGTAAAAAAAGAAAGGTATATGTTCATAGAAAAGGTGCAACCCGCTCATTCGGACCAGGAAAAAGCGAAATTCCATTGAAATATAGAGATGTTGGTCAACCTGTTTTAATTCCTGGAGATATGGGGACTGAGAGTTACCTTCTTCGAGGAACAGAAAAAGCTGAGGAGACATTTGGCTCTACATGCCATGGTGCTGGTAGAGTTATGTCTAGACACCAAGCTGTTAAAAGATGGCGTGGAGAGGCCATACAGAATAATTTAAAAAGAAAAGGCATATACGTGCATCCAGCTAGCTGGAAGGTTATGGCTGAAGAAGCACCAGATGCTTACAAAGATGTCAGCGAAGTTGTAGATGTGACACATGGCGCTGGGATTTCTATTAAGGTAGCAAAACTTTTGCCTCTGGGGGTGGTTAAAGGATAGAAAGATAAATTCATTTCTCACCAATTAATTTTAAATGCTAGTAAGCATATTAAGGTATATTGGATGGTGATGCATTTGGAAGATGTTGAAATTGTTGATTTTGAAGACACAGATCTTAGTGATGCAATTGTAATTGCTGGTTTCCCTTCTATAGGATTAGTCAGCACTATTGTTGCTAATTATTCAATAGATGCTTTAGGTTTAAAACAGGTCGGAGCGTTAAATTCACCATATTTTCCTACGCTCTCAGTTGTTCATACTGGAGAGCCTTTGTCTCCTGTTCGTATATATGCAGGGAAATTAGAAACTGGAGAAAAGATTGTAGTTTTTGTCTCGGAGTTCAAACCAAAACCTAACTTGATAACTTCTTTATCTAATGCAATTATGGATTGGGTGAAAAAAAAGGGATGTAAGCTTTTGATATCGCCGGAAGGCATGGTTGTTGAAGGTAAACCCTCTAAGGAAGAAGACGATATTGTTGATGCGTATGCAATTGGATCGACAGAAAACGCTCGGCAGTTACTTCAATCGATGAATATTCCTCAGTTTAAAAATGGCATAATCGCTGGTGTTTCCGGAGTTTTGCTCAATAAAGGAAAACATGAGAACGTTGATGTAATATCAATACTAGCGGAGGCACATCCTAATTTTCCTGATGCTCGAGCTGCTGCATCTGCTATAACTGTTATCGGTACGCTTATTGGTGTGAAAATAAATGTTGCACCGCTTTATGATGAAGCAGAACGCATCGAAAAACAACTACAGAAATTCCACAAACAAGCAAAACCAATAGTATCTGGTGCAGGTCAGATCCCTCAACCAAGTATGTATGGATAGAGTATAGTTTCAAACTATACTTTTTATTTTTTTTATCCAATGATTCAACAAATAACTTTTAAAAATGCCACTTTATTGTTTTTATTAAATTATGGAAAAGATACCAAAAAACCATCCGCGTTATACTTCGTTAATGACACGGGAAAAAATTTCACAGGCGATGAAAAATGGCATAGTTCATGAAACTGGTTTGATAGCTCATGGTAGGGGTGAGGCCTTTGATTATTTGCTTGGTGAGAAAACTATACCACAAGCAGATATGGCTGAAGAGGTTGCAGCAGCAGCACTGCTATGCGCAAAGAACCCTGTTATATCGGTTAACGGCAATGTCGTTTCCTTAGTTGCAGAAGATTGCATCAGCTTGACCGAATCCATTTCAGCGAAACTTGAAGTTAATCTTTTCCATAGAACAAAGAAGCGAATAGAAAAAATTTTAAAAGAACTGTCAAATTACGGGGCAAAAAATGTATATGGTCAAAAGGCAGATGCAAAGATTCCTGGTTTAGAGCATGATCGTGCTTTGTGCGATATGGAGGGAATCTTTTCGGCTGATGTTGTTCTTGTTCCACTTGAAGACGGCGATAGATGTCAGGCTCTTAGAAACATGGGAAAAACAGTTGTTGCTATTGATTTGAATCCTCTTTCTAGGACTGCAAGAACAGCTAGTATTACAATTGTTGATAATGTAACTCGTGCAATTTCAAATATTGAAAGATGGGTGAATGAACTTAAAAATACCGATAAAAACGAGCTTAAAAATCTAGTTGAAAAGTGGGATAATGAAAGAAATCTAAGTGAAATGATATCTTTTATTTCAAAAAGACTAAATTCATTGTTTCGATAGGGTTTTTATTATGTATAGAAGTCATTATTCAAAGGATGTAACAAAAAAAGACTACAACAAATCAATAACAGTAGCGGGTTGGATCGAGGATATCCGAAATATTGGATCCATTGCATTTATCATCCTGCGTGATAAGAGAGGTACTCTTCAATTAACTGTTTTAAAAAAGAAAAATCCTGAATTATTTGAAAAATTAACATCTTTATCACGAGAGTCGGTTATATCTGTAAAAGGCATCTGCAAAGAGAATGAAAAAGTAAGAAACGACTATGAAATTTTGCCTGAAAGATTAGAAATTTTATCTGTTGCTAAAGCCCCCTTGCCTTTAGGTGTTGTTGACAAGGTTGAAGCAGATTTTGATACCAGGTTAGATAACAGATTTATTGATCTCAGAAAGCAAAAGAATCAGGCAATCTTTACCATAAGAAATGCTGTAATTGCGGCTGTTCATAAATATCTACAATCGCAGGATTTTGTGGAGGTGCATACTCCAAAGATTACCGCTAGTTCTTCTGAAGGTGGAACAGATGTTTTTAAGTTAAAATATTTTGAAAAAGAGGCATTTCTTGCCCAATCTCCTCAGTTATATAAACAAAGTTTGATGGCAACAGGCCTTGATAGAGTATATGAAATTGCATGGTATTTTAGAGCTGAAGAACACAATACACGAAGACATCTGAACGAGTCAACTGCTGTTGATTTGGAAATGGCATTTATCAACGATGAAGAGGAAGTAATGAACGTTTTAGAAAATCTTGTCTACAATATGTGGAAAAAAGCAAGCGATTGCAAAAATGAACTTAAGATTCTGGTTAAGAAAATTTCTGTTCCAGAGTTGCCATTTGCAAGGATTGTTTATGATAAAGTAGTAGACAAATTACAAGATAGAAACTCCAGTATAGAATGGGGTCAGGATTTAGGTACTGATGATGAGCGCTTACTTGGAGATATTATGAAAGAGGAGGGTGCAGAGCTTTATTTTATTACAAAATATCCTCTTGAATCAAAGCCATTTTATACTATGCCTAAAGGAGATAAATATTCACGTGGTTTTGATTTAGCATGCAAAGGTATTGAAATTGCTTCTGGCAGTCAGCGCATACATGATGTGAAATTGTTGGAAGAGCGAATGAAAGCATGTGATTTAAATCCCGAAGATTTTGAATCTTATCTTAAGGCATTTAAATATGGTATGCCTCCACATGGTGGCTTTGGGTTTGGTATTGAACGGTTTTTGATGGAGCTATTAGATATTAAAAATATCAGAGAATGTATTTTGTTTCCACGTGATAGAACACGTCTCACACCTTAAAAGACACAAATATAAAAAGTGCAAGGGACGTGATATGAATTGGAGGTTTAACTCACAATAAACTTTGAACAGAGTAAATGAAATCATTCCACTAAGCACTGGTTTTATTAAGGGATTGATGTTTATGGAACTGTGAGTTAGGGGTGATGGAATGACAACTTTTGGACAACGTGTCAAAAAGGCGTGGAAAAATATCAATGAGATAAAGCCGAAAAAAGAAGAAAAATCTGAGGAAAAATAAATCATTTTCAATCCCTTTTTATCCTCCCACAAAACACAAGGATTGGTTTTTTAAAGCGATTGATGTTTATGGAACTGTAAGTGAGGGATGAAGGAATGACAACTTTTGGACAACGTGTCGAAAAGGCGTGGAAAAATATCAATGAGATAAAGCCGAAAAAAGATAAAAAATGAATAAACATCTCTTGATGGTGAAGGCGGTTATGAAGTTGTAGATAGGTGCGGAGGGAAAATGCGTTGGGTTAGAACGAAATATAAAGAAGTAATTGAGTTATTTGATGAAAAAACAGGGGAAGTAGTAAGATTAATCCGTTTCCATAATCCACAAGAGTTTGACGAATTTTTAAAAGGTTTTAAAGCAATGAGATACCCAGGTTATGGTTGGAGATATAAAGATAAAAGGAAAAAGAAGGAAAAAAATGAATAACCATCTCTGCTCTGAAAGACAGACTTTTACCAGGAAGTTGTTATGGAATTGTAGTTTCAGGGAGATAAAATGCCAGAACTCTACATTGAGATCCTTGCAGGAATAGGCGTGATTGTGCTATCACTCATCTGGTATTTCTACGTCTATCCTGGAATTAAGAATGAGTATGAAAGGAACGGATGGACATGGAAACGCATTTATGATATTGAGGTGAATAATAGAAGGTCGTATAGGGAGTCGGCAAGTATGATATGGATGGCAATCAAGAGAAAATAGGGTTTATAAAGAAATAGGTGTTTAAAAAACTGCGATAGGAATATAGATGAAAATCAATATAGAAGTAGATACATATGATAAGCGGTTGACTACTGATATTTTAGGTAAAAAATCTATAAGTTCAGGAGATAAAAGGGATATTTATAGGAACACTACAATGGTTTATCAGCTGACTCTTAAAAAATTTTCAATTGAAGAGCCAGACACGGTCATTTTCACATTGGATGTTGAAGGAAATATCGCAACAAATACATCTATTTTTGCAACGTGGTTGTATGATAACTTGAAGAATAGGGCTGTAAAATTAAAGATTAATCAAATAGATGTTGAAATTGATGAAGAAGAAATTAAGAAAATAATAAATGAGATTGCATTTTGAGGGAGGAGTTTGAAAAAAATGGGTAAATTAATTGTCGGTGTTGTTTTTTGCCTTATCATGGCTTGGGCTTGTTACGGATTTGAATTTTTTGTGGGCAGTACTTCAGTAATTCCTCCATTATCTCTCCCTGGACATGGTTTCGCTGTTACAAGTATAGTGTTAGCACTTTATAATAATTTATCAGGATTTGGTAAAAAATAAAATGACGATATTGATGAATAACCATCTCTTAATGGGTTGAAGAAAGAATGAAATACCAAGATAACAGAGGGAAAATCTGTAGCGTATCTGGGTGTAACAATTTAGCCAGAGTGAAAGGAATGTGTACTACTTGTTATCAAAAGAGAAAAAAGATAAAGAAAGGTGAATAATCATCACTTGATAGTTATGACATTGTAGTTTGGAGGAAGAAAATTATGCGAAGCGGTGTATTGGGAGGAGGAATATTATTGGTTATTATTGGAATTATTCTTTATTTTGTTGGAAACAATATGGTTCAACAGAGTGTATGGTATATAATTTCACCTGATACATATCAAAGTATGAGTTCAACTGGAAATGCTATGGTAATGTTTGGCTATATTTTTGGAATTGTAGGTTTTATTCTTTGCATTGCTGGAATTTTTGCACCAAGTGTGGTTTCAGAGGACAAAAATAGTGAACTAAAGGAAAAAATTCATGAAGAGATTTCATCCGATAAGAAATCAGATGAAGCCATGGATATTTTAAATAAGCGATACGCTAAAGGTGAAATCACTAAAGAAGAATATGAACAGATGAAAAAGATATTGAAAGTTGAAATGAAATTGTAGATTTGGAGGAGGAAAAATGGCGAGTAAATCACAAACTGTTAATGGGTTACAGTACTTGACTTATGCCTCAATTATTGCGGTTGGGTGGGGTTTTATGTCTTTGATTATTTTCCTTTATTATTATATAAACGATTCTTTTACTGAGACGATATTTTGGTTGGCAGGTTTTTATTTATTCTTATATTTAGTTGGTGTTGTCTTATTTATTGTAGGACTTTACAAGATGTGGAAAGGAAGACATGAGTTCGGAAAAGAACATATCTCCAATCTTGAAAAAACATTGTGGCTTGTCATCGTGTTTCTTGTGATATCCGCATTTATTAGCGGACCTATTTCTATGTTTGGATATGGCTACATGATAACAACAGTAATACCTTTCGTCCTGTTGACTTTGTTGATACTATCTGTTCCTTTGTATCTACTTAGAAAGCTGTTAATTCCCTGGATAAAAAATATACTTATTGTTGGTGTTTCTTTATTTGTGATTATTTATTGGATATCAATGACTATGCAGCATGTTCTTGGTTTTCATTATTGGAATATTTCCCTACGAACTTTATCAATTTTATCAGATTTGATTCCTTATATTTTGCTTTTTATTGCATATTATAAGACGTTAATTCATGTAAGAAATAAAGAAATTAAAACGGTCTAAGTCATCTTATGATAGTTGAAATGAAATTGTAATGGAGAAGGAAAAATAATGGAATTTGTTAAGGGACAGTTAGAGAGCAAGAGCCCGAAGACAAAAACGAAGGCAAAGGAGTTCCTAAAGAAGTGGGGTAAATATGATTGAAAAAAAGAATGTTGATGCTGAGAGCATTGCTAAGAAAGTTGTTAAAGATGAGAGATTACTTGATGATTTGCTAGAAGGCGTTTCTTCTGAAAAAGCAGTTATTAAATACAAGAGTTTGAAAGTGCTAATGTTAGTAAGTGAACAACAACCCAAAATGTTGTATCCCGAGTGGGATTTTTTTGTGAAACTTTTAGATGATGATAATACTTTTTTAAGAGTCATTGGCGCGACGATAATTGCAAACCTTACAAGAGTTGACACAAAAAACAAGTTCGAGAAAATATTCAACAAGTATTACAGTCTCCTTGAAGATGAGAGCATGATTAACACAGCTAATATTGCAGGACGTTCTGGAATAATTGCTAGAGCAAAACCACACTTGCAAGGTAAGATCACTAACAAATTGGTAGATATTGACAAAACCCATCATAGCTCTGAGTGTAAAAATATCATCAAGGGTAAAGCGATACTATCTTTTGAGGAATATATTGGTGAGTTCAAAGACAAGAAAAAAATAATCCATTTTGTCAGAAACGAATTAAAGAATACGAGACCTGCTACAAGAAAGAAAGCGGAAAAGTTCCTAAAGAGGTGGGAAAAATGAGTAAGCCCTTCAAACAAGAGCTTATTGCTCCTTGCGGAATGAATTGCAGAATATGTATCGGGTATTTAGGTTATACGATGGGTGGTAAAAAGAGAAAAAACCCTTGTATAGGTTGTAGGCTAGGGGATAAACAATGCGCTTTCCTAAAGAAGGACTGTAAAAAGTTATCTAATGAAGAAATCAAATATTGTTTTGAATGCGAGGATTTTCCCTGCGAAAATCTTAAGAAATTGGATAAAAGGTACATAACAAAGTATGAAATGAGCATGATTGAAAATTTAAAATATATCGAAAAAAACGGCATTAGTAAATTCATTGAAAATGAAGTGGAAAGATGGAAATGCCCAAAATGTGGCGGAGTACTTTGTGTCCATAATAGAAAATGTTATAATTGCGGAATTTAAGGAATTTCAAAAACTGGTATTTGAATGTGCGTAAAAGGGTATTTTTCTATTTTTATCAGTAAATTGGAGTTTAAATCTCTTTTCACAATAACTATGTTTTTCTCATGTTAAAATTAGTATGTATACAAGAGACAAGATTTGAACTCGTTTTTACCGGCGAAAAGTGGTGTTATTCTTCCATTAAATAATCATGTTAATAAATAGCATGGGCTTAGCCGGATTTGAACCGGCGACCTCCGCCGTGTGAAGGCGACGTCATAACCACTAGACCATAAGCCCATAAATATCTGATAATTGAATTTTTGAATTATAAGTATCGAATAAATGCTTTTCGTAAAAACTTGAAAACATTACCTGATTTTTATAAAGAAAAAATTTATCAACCAATGTTATGTTAACCATTTAGACGAAACAAATAATGGGGGAATCATATTTGGCAAGATGGAAGTTGTTTGGCAAATCCAAATCAAAGAAAGAGGAGAACAGCAAGAAAATGGAAATAACGGCTCAAGAAAGCAAAGAAGTTTTACAACCAGAACCTGAAACAATTGACGAAACTGAAGAATTACCCGTTACAGATTATCATGAAACACTTTACTCTAACGGAGATGCTCCTAAAAAAAGCACGACACCTCCCAAAACAGATGAAAAACCATGGAAACAGAAAAGTTGGGAGAGCGCGCATACAATTGAAAAAAATGTAGATGATATTGGCAAAAAAAAGATAGACTATACTGAAAAAACTTACGAGTCCCGGGATGTAGATAAAAGGGTAGACAGATTGCTTTCAAAGAAAAAACAATAAAATTATGTTTAACACAGAGGAGTCTTTTAATATTCTTTATATTTTACTAATTTAAGGAAGGTAGTTTCGTTGATTACTGTTTTAAGAATTGGGCATAGAATAAATCGTGACAAGCGAATAACAACTCATGTTGCATTGGTGGCTAGAGCCTTTGGTGCAGATAAAATTATTATTACTACAAAAGACGAAAAGATTAAAGAAAATATTACTTCCATATGTAAAAAATTCGGCGGAAATTTTCAAATAGAAACTGGAGCAGATCCTAAAAAAATAATCAAACAATGGAATGGTACCATAATTCATCTCACAATGTATGGAGACAATCTAAAAAAATCTATATCAAAAATTGATAAAAATGATGATCTTCTTATTATTGTAGGAGCTGAAAAAGTTCCACCATATTTTTATGAGAACGCCGATTTTAATATTTCGGTAGGGAATCAACCCCATTCAGAAGTCGCAGCGTTAGCAATTTTTCTTGATAGATATTTAAATGGAAAATGGCTAACAGAACAATTCAACGGAAAAATAGAAATTATTCCCTCAAATAAAAGAAAAAAGGTTTTATCTAAAAAAGAGAAGAGTGATTGAATACATGTCCCACATTCCAAGCCCCAGTAGATGCATTGAATTATTGAGAGAAAATGGCTGTTCTGAAGAGGTAATCAATCATTGCAAAGTGGTAAGAGATTTAGCGGTACGAATAGCAGGGAAGACCAACGCAAATATTGAGCTGGTTGAAGCAGGTGCTCTCATTCATGATATTGGGAGATCAAAAACACATGGAATAAAACATGGAATTGAGGGAGCGAAAATTGCAAGAGAAATCGGTTTGCCAGAACGCATTGTACAGATTATCGAGAGACATTTGGGTGCGGGGATCCCTAAAGATGAAGCTGTCAAATTAGGATTACCCAATAGAGATTATATTCCCAAAACGTTGGAAGAAAAAATTGTTGCGCATACAGATAATCTAATAGATAAAGGTAAAAAACAGACAATTGAAAAAGAAGTAGAAAAGGCATTAAAAAAAGGACTGAAACAACTTGCGGAACGTCTCATTAAATTGCATAATGAATTAAGCGATATATGTGGTATGAATCTCAATGACATATAATCTGGTAACCGAAAAGATAAATAAGTTAGTATTATTTACTGCAAGAAATCGGTAAAGGAAGGCATATATTTTATCTCATTATGCAGGGGTAGCCAAGCCTGGTCAACGGCGCAAGGTTGAGGGCCTTGTCCTGTAGAGGTCCGCGAGTTCAAATCTCGTCCCCTGCACTTTTTCTAGATTTGAAGAATATTATTAACAAAAATCGAGTTTCATTTTCAGCAACTACAATTAATAGAATCTTCTCTTTACAAAAAAAGAAAGAAGAGGATTAGTGAGTAAGAACCGATTGTCAAGTTGAGCCAAATTCGGCTTTCAACCCAACTTTTTTCCTCCTGTCGGACTTTACATATCCGGCTAAGCCTACTATACTTTCTAGGAGAAATATGTAAGTAATGTTTATATAATATCATTTTTAGTTACATGTAAGTAAAGTTTAAATAATAGTTCTTATTGTTACATATTATGAAAGGCAAAAAACGTGAGAGAATACTCAGAATATTACTCAAACATCCCGATGGATCATTATCGATATATCGTATTGCAAAAGAAGCAGATTGTTCTCATGTCTGGGTAATCAAATTTCTTAGAACATTAGAACAAAAAAACCTTGTTGAAAAAACAAAAGTTAAAGATACACAAGGCATATTTTCATACTGGCTAGAAATCAGCAAATACCCACTTTATAGAGAATACAATATTCAAGATCCCATAGATCTCTTAAAAAAAACAAACCTAAAATACGCCCTCACAACCTATCATGCTGAATCACTGACACAACACTATTTATTCCCCTCACGAGTAGATATTTACATAAAAGAACAAGATTTTCAATCATGGCATAAACTTCTCACTAAACAAGGACTTGTTGGAAAAGGTAATATGAGGCTTCTACTAGACGACGAACATGTGTTCTACTCAAATATTAAAAAAGAGGGATTAAGAATAGTATCCATACCACAACTGATATTAGATTTGTTAAGAGAAGAAGGAGTAGCAATAGAAGCAGCACAAATGCTGGTGGAGAGAGAGTATCATGGCATTATATAGTGAATTTGAAACAAAAACATCATACAAATATCTAAAACAAATAGTTAACATACTATATGAACCAATTTGTATACTCGGCGGCTGGGCAGTCTATCTAACAGCCAACGATAACTTCAATAAAGATCAAGGGAGAAATTACCTTGGATCAAGAGATATAGATCTTGGATTTCACATCAACAAAAATCTTCACAAAGTACAACTTAAAAACACCACAATAGCAAAATCATTGTCATTACTAAGAAAAGAAGGATTCAAACCCCTTGGATTTCGATATTACAAAGAAATACATTACGAAACCGGAAAAGAATTATCTCCTGAAGAAGCAAAAAGAACACCAACACACAACATCTTCGCCATGTATGTCGATCCCATAGTGGATGAAATACATCCTTCTTTTCACGAGGTCTTTGGATTTACACCGGCAGATGAACAATTACTCACACCAGTTTTTAAAGATAAACAATACCGTAAAGAACTGAGAGAATTCAATAAACTCCTTTGGATACCAACACCTGAAATACTTCTCGCCACCAAAATCAAAAGCGTCCCAAATAGAACACGAGATGAAAAACTCGTAAAAGATATCTGTGATATCTATGCATTAGGTTGGTATTCTGGAAAAAAATTCCAAAAGATAAAAAGTGAATCACGGAATCATTTAAACCCTGAAGATTTAACAAAATTACAAGGGATGCTAAAATCAGAAAAAGAAGTATTTCAAAAAGCACAAATTGCGATGGATATCGATGCAGAAACCATAAAAAATCTATTTGAAAATTTAATATCGTAATAGATGAGGCGTTCATGTGAACAATATTAGTATGTTTGAGAAGTTAAGATTGATTTTTAGAAAAAAACAGATATATATTACCGGTGACCATCATTTTTATCATAAAAATATCATCAAATATTGTAATCGACCATTCGAATCTGCTGAAGAAATGAATGCCTATATGATTCACAAATGGAATCGTGTTGTTTCTAAGAGGGATATTGTGTATCATCTGGGTGATTTTGCATTAGCAAGAAACTTTTATCAGGTTAAAATAATTAAAGACCAACTTAAGGGTGAAATAATTTTAATTCCCGGAAATCATGATAACATCTCTCGTCTCAGAAAATCTGGTATCGCTGTTTCAGATACTAATACAATCGTCATCGGAAATCTTATTCTGTCACATAGGCCCTTAGAGAATGTTGAAAATGGTTTTGTTAATGTTCATGGTCATATCCATGAAAAAACAACGTGGGGCAAGCGAATTAATGCTTCAGTAGATGTAACTGATTTCGAACCTCAGCCTATTGAGAAATATTTTGAAGAAGCAAAAAAACTCCTAGAAGATTTGTAGCTATTGAGCGAGATGCATCAATCCTAAGTTTGCAATCTGTAAACTTTTTGTTCATATTTTGTGGATATAATAATCCAACTTTTTATCACAATATAGTATCTGGTAAGTAAAAACAAATAGTTACCTTTGCCCAAATGCTATTTTCCAACGTTTCTCAGGATTGTCAAAATGAACATTATTTGCTTCAAAACATTTAGGATCAAAATCCTTGTAATAATCCTGAAATTCACTTTTACCTTGGCATATCTCTTCATATCCCCAGATTCCACCGCAGTCTTCAGGTGGACAAGCCCGTTTTCCTTGAATACATCTAGGATAGCTTACGCCTTTATCACGAGGTAAGATTTTTTCAAGTGTTATTATGTGCTCCCAGTCATCACCAAAGTCATAAGTATATTCTGCTTTTTTAAAATCTATAGAAAAATTGTCAGCAATTTTGTGTTTCCATCCTGGAAGAATTTCTATAATATCCCAACCAGAATCCTCATCAGGGATTCTAAATATTGTCTTTCTCTTTAGAGTTGATTGTCGTATTTTAAACTCATGAAGATGTGCATCTTCCCAGCCCATTGCGTCTTGAATCGCGACATGAAGATCCCAAAACGTATATGTATCTGGAACCTGTATCCGTCGCCACACGGAGGGTTTGGTATTTTTCAGAGTAATTTTAAACTGATATACTTGTTTGAAATCTTTTTTCATTCATACACGCTCCTTAACACTAAATCTTTACATTTTTTACTCCTCATCTGAGTCCATACCAACCGCGATGAGATATCCCTTTGCCCGTTCCGTGTATTTATATTGATATACTTTTTCCCAGAATTTCTTCGAATGATTTGGATGGATAAGATGAGCAAGCTCATGGATGATAACATAATCTTGCACCCATCGGGGCATATCAGCAATGCGATCAGAGAGCCGTATCATCTTCGTTTGAGGAGTACAACTCCCAAACTTTGATGTTTGATTTGTTACATACTTTATATCAAAATCTAAATCGCCATTAAAATATTGTTTGTTGAATTGTTGAGCACGTTTCTGTACCGTTTCATTATTATTTAGTTTCTTGCTCCGTTTCCTTTTATCAAACTTTTTACTCATTTGTTCAATCCATTTTTGTTCCTCCGCCTTTGTCATACCACTAGGGAGATAGATCCAGAGTTTACCATTCACCATTTTCGCTTGAATGGTCTTTTTTCTTTTTGCACTACGAACAATCTTTACCTCTGTTTGATTCATCTTTAAAAGATAAACATGTGTTAAGCTTTAATCTTTATTAACATTTAATTTAATGCGTTCGGTCTTGAAGATCGTCTTACTTTACGAACGACCAGTAAAGATAAATTATGGTGATTCTATATCAAATATAAAATATTCAAAAGAAGTTTTTCATAATCATAAAGGAGGAGGCCATGAGTTTAAAAGAAGGATATTTTTCAGATGATGGAAAAGAAATCGACCCCCTCACCGTTCCGTTACCCGCGTTATGTAGTTCATGTCTGAAAAATAATGATGCAAATGAAGAAGTACCTTGTCTGCTTAATCGTATGGATCAGATGGAAGAGATTCGAAAGGGAGAAATGTTCCTTTGTTTCGCATATGAACCAAACGATCCTTCAGTGAATAAAAAACAGATACTCTGTGATATGGAAAAGTATTGGGCCGAACAAAATCGAAAATATCTGGCGCAAAAAAAGAAAAAAAGAGTTTAGTGAGTACGAACCAATTTTCAAGTTGGTCAAAAATCGGGCTTTGACCCAACAAATTTTCTCCTGTTGGAGTTCGCACTGCTGGCTAAGCCCATACCAGCATCTAAAAGGAATTTTATGTTGATTTTCATTTCCCTCGATTTTGATTTTCCTGTGCAGTTCTCACATAGTCATTTTTCTCGGTCCTCAAAAATCCATTTAAACCTATGTTGTTGGAATCAATTTGGACTAGATCCATATTGTTTAGTCTAATAATAGTCTAATAAATAAGAAAAGTAGAATTTATTTGGATATGTTTTTAAAGAATTAAATATTTCGAAATTATGGCTTGTAAAGAAATAGATTGAATTAATTTACGCCAATCAAATTGTGGTGAGGTATCTGAAAACTACAGCTACCATCCAGATATTGAAATCAACTATTGCCAATCCTATCACTCGAAAACTCCTAACTGGATTTGGATATTGTGAGACCTGTAGTAAAAGCCGCATAGAAGTTGCTTTGGAATTATATACCGGTGTTAGAAAAGATGCGTGCTTTAAATGTAAACTCGCTGAAAAAACTATTCGTGGCATTTTAAAAACTGGCAGTAAAGCATTTGGCGTAGATTCAAAAGTATTTAAAGATCAATTTAAACATCCATCTTGGAGAAAAGGACTTGCTAACGTACTTACTGGAATAGCACATTTTGGCATACAACGACCGTTTATTTCTGGTGCTCCATTTCTTGTTGTTTGGGATATCACGTATGCCTGCAATCTAAAATGCAAGCATTGTTATGCTAGTGCAGGAAAATCTCTTGAAGATGAGTTGACAACTGAGGAGGCTAAACAGGTTATTGACAAACTTGACCGTGCTTCAGTATCCATTATCGCGTTTTCTGGTGGAGAACCGTTAGTACGAAAAGATATTTTTAAATTAACGAAATATGCCTATGATAAGGGAATATATGTGGCTGTTGCAACTAATGCAACTTTAATTACAAAAGAAAAAGCACGGGAAATGAAAGAAGCAGGTATTCGGTTTACTCAGATCAGTCTTGATGGTGCAACTGCAGAGACCCATGATAGCTTTAGAGGCATAAACGGAGTATATGAAAAAACTGTACAGGGAATTAAAAACTGTGTGAATGAAGGTTTTTTTGTTAATATTGCTACCACTGCAACTAAATACAATTACGAGGAAATTCCTAGGATTATAGATTTGTGTGAAGAATTTGGTGTTAACTGGTTTATGCTCTATAACTTTGTACCAACTGGGAGAGGAGAGTTTATTGCAAAAAACGATCTAACTCCTTCTGAGAGAGAGAAAGTACTTAATGATTTATGGCAGAAATTAAAAGGCGGTGGAAAGGTAAATGTGCTTTCAACCGCTCCACAATTCGCCAGGGTTGCATTAGAAGCAGAAGTTGGTAAAAACGAAAAAACAGTTCCTACTCATTTTGCAAACCCATCTCTCTCTGAGAAACTTGTAAACCTTGCTGAGTTTATTGGTGGCTGTGGATGTGGAAGGTTTTACTGTGCTATACGACCAAATGGCAATATTGAACCATGTGTGTTTTTTCCTCCTACTGTAGAAAATATAAAAGAGGATGATTTTGAGGATTTATGGATAAATAACCCTATCCTTAAGGATTTAAGAAATAAAGATATATTAGAAGGAAATTGCAGTAAATGTGACTACCGATACTACTGCGGAGGATGCCGAGCGCGGGCATATGGATACACAGGAAATTATTTAGCTCCTGATCCAGGATGCATTAAAAATGCTATGATAAATTAATATTTCTATCTTGTAATTTTCTTATGTCAATCGCTAAGTCACGTGGGAAAAAACAGTAGTTGCAAGCTAAAAAACAAGTCTTTAACCCTTATATTTTTGCTTAAACTTTTTTCATTCTTCCACAATATCTTTTTATGGAGAATTACACGAGCCAATTTTACCTGTAATTTTCATGTACCTCTCTACCGTATGTTTAAAACGTTATTCTTTCTTTTCCTTTCCCTTAATATTGTAGTATAAGAACGAAATTAATGTGATAATGTAACAAATGTGTCTATCTTTTTACAAAAAATTTTTATAATTGTGACCGGGAATACTGGGTAGTCTGAAACAAATGCGGAAGACCGATATGATCGTCGGCAACGACTATCTATCGCAGCCGCCGAATGAGAGACGGCAAGACCGAAACCCGAAAGGCTGAGAGCTTGCCGAGTAAACGAAGGTGGAAGGGGCTATAGTGGTGGGACCCCTATTTCATTCTAGTGATTCTATGTAAAAAAGGGTAAAAGAATGAGAAAGGTAAAATATCTTTTAATGGGAGTAATTGTAATACTACTTGTATTGTCAACCACAGGCTCTTTGGGTTCTAATATTGTAGAAAATAAAAATGCTAGAACCTGTGTAAGAGGCCCAGTTCCAATGGGGTCAGTGTTGGAGGTTACTACAAACAAAATCGTACATAATCTAGGTGGACCAGTAATCATATTTTTAACAAATGTTGGAAATCGTTTACATCGTGGAATGGGGCGATGATTCTCCCATTGAATATAGTGGTCCATCCCCCTCAGATGTCGCAATAACAGCCAGTCATACGTGGTACGAAAAAGGAACCTATACAATTAGAGCAAAAGCTAAAGACCCTCATGATTCTTAGAGCGACTGGGAGACATTAGATGTTACTATACCATTGAATCAGAAATCAACAAACTCATTATTTCTCCGATTCTTAGTTAGAGAGATTCCCATTGTTAGCACGACTATTATATCTTTCGCTATTCAACAGATTACATGTTTTGAAAACTTAAAATGATTAAACTGTTTTTGCAAGCAAAATTTCGAAAATCTAGTTGATAGATAAAAACGCCCGTCGACCTTTTCATCTATTGATGTCTAATTATTTAAGTAAATTTCAGTTCTAAAAAATGTAGGTTTACACCGATTTTTTCAATCTCTGAAAGATATTTATCTCCAAGTTTGTTTTTAAACTCCTCAATGAAATTATAGGTTTTATCTCCTAAGTGTTTATGTGTCATCTTAATGATTTCTCGAATTGCTTTTCCAAGTTTGTATGATTCAACAGAATTTACCTCTGGCATAATACTGATAGCATCTGCCCCTTCTGTGTATCGTGATTTATCTATCTTGATGTATTTTAAAACATCATGTCTATTCTCGAGTTCTTCTATAATAGTATCTATAGTGACAACTGCAAAGCCTTTAGAAGTTCTCTCATCTATTATGTTTATAATTGCTTCTAATGCTTTTTTAACTAACAGCTCATGTCCTTGTCGCAATAATATTACCTGTATATTATTTAGGTTTACACCCATCTTTTCAATTTTGAAAAGAAATTCTTCTCCAAGTTCGTTTTTGAAAGATTCTATGAAAGATCCCTCGTTTTTCCATTCTGTTGATTTCCCTATTTCTTCTATAAGTTTTTTAATTGCTTCAGCCATAATAGCTATATGTACATTATTCATCTCTGGCAAAGCTTTAATAGCATAGAAACCCTCTGAATCTGGCGTATCAGCTATTTCTATATATTTAAAAAAATTGTATTTTTCCTCTAGTTTTCTGATTGAAGTAATCATAGTTTTTATCGATTGTTTTTCAGGAAACATTTTATTTAGCAAACTTGCCAGCGTACTTATTACATTCTCCACAACTTCAGAATTATCTATCTTAAGGGCTTGTTTTCTATCAACAATATATTGCAACTGCATATGGCTCAGATCTACGCCATCCTGTTCTATTTTTAAGTCAGCAATGCGGTCAATGACTTCTTTAAATTCTTTTATGAAAAAGAAGTCGGCTTTTCCTTTAAGATGCCTAACTGCAGATATGATAATGTCGTTGAGAGATTTGTAAAACACAGCAGATTCAACAGAATCTATATCAGGTAGAATGTTAACAGCATCCATCCCTTCAGAATAACTTGTATTCTGCACTTCAATATATTTTAAAAAATCATATTTTGCTTCAAGCTCTTTTAGTATTTTGTCGATGGTTATAACTGCAAAACCTTCAGAGGTTCTTCTACCTATCTTACTGATGAGTGCTTGCAATGCATGTTCAACAATCTCGGAATTTGTTAGGTTAAACATTTTTATCTAGCGGGAAACTAGTTAATTTCTAAAGAGGTTTCTTCTTTTTAGTTTTTTTCAAAATCTTTTCAATCCTTTTTTTTAATTCCTCTAGATCATAAGGTTTTTCAATATAATCGTCAGCAGATATACTTCCGAATCCCTTGCTGTATTCATCTGTTAGTGCTGTTAGAAAAATTATTGGTATTTCTCTCCATTCTGTTTTTTCTTTCAGTTGTGTAAATACGTCCCATCCACTCTTCTCAGGCATCATTATATCCAACAAGATAAGATCAGGAATTTTCTTGTTTTTCAACAGTTCAACGCATTCCATACCACTATTAGCACCAATTACTTCGTACTTACCACTAAACTCAAAAAATTGTTGTATAGTATATACTTGATCTGGTTCGTCGTCAACTACCATTATTTTCTTTTTCATGATTCTCTCTCCGCTTCTCTTTTCCTAATCAGCTCATATCTTCTTAACTTTTTCTGAGACATCCTTTTTATTTATTTTAGAACCAATTGGAGTAGTGAAATAAAACGTACTGCCCTTACCTTTTCCAGAGCTTTCCGCCCAAATACGACCACCGTGCTTTTCAACAATACGCTTACAAATAGAAAGGCCAAGACCACTACTATCAAAATCATGTCGAGATTCATCGGCCTTATAGAACTCATCGAAGACGCGATCAATTTGTTCCCTAGTTATACCCATACCAGAATCCATAATTGAAACAGTAACGAAATCCCCACCCTCATGTGCATCAATCGTAATAGTACCACCATATGAATTATACTTGATAGCATTATTAATAAGATTATCAAATACCTCACCCAGTCGTATTCTATCAGTTTTTACAAAGATATTTTCGCCAATCTTGTTTTCAACCGTGAAATCCTTTTCATCACACATAATCTGTTGATCTTTGATACTATTCTCAGCCTCTTCCCACAAGTTTATATCCTCCATATCAATCACATTGCTAGGGTCATTAAGCCGTGCAAACTCAATGGTTTTAACTACGATATTCCTCATGCGATTAGTGTTTCTATGAAGTATCTCAAACATTTTCTTTGTTTTAGGATCGTTTTCCGTTTTTTCGAGGATAGGCAATAGATTTACAAGCAGATTCAATGGAGTCTTAAGATCATGACCAAGCTGATTAATAAACTCATCCTTCTGCTGTAAAAGTTTTTTCACTTCAGCTGTTCTCTCCTCGATTTTTTCCTCAAGATGCATATTTAAAGTTTTGAGTTTCTCATGTGCTTCTCTCAATTCTCTTTCTGCCTTCTCCCGATTAGTAACATCTTCCATTGTTGTATGCACAGATTCAATATTTTTATCTTTATCAAACGAGAAAAAATCATGTATCACAAATATTCGTTTCTCTCCATTTCGGATTATATATGTTCTTGCATTAGCTTTTGAGTAGGAGTTTTTGTTAAGTATCTTTTTCTCAAACGAAGATCTAGCCGTTTCTCTTTCATTTTCAACTATAAAATCAAAAATTGATTTTCCAATAATTTCTCCTTTTTTATACCCTAATGTCTGGCACCATTTTTCATTTACACTGATTATTTCACCACTTGGTGACAACGTATGATAAGGGACAGGGGCTTTTTCATACAATTGTTTAAACTTCTCTTCAGATCTTTCTAAAGCGTTCTCCATCTGTTTACGTTCGGTTATGTCTTTTATAACACCGATGGAGGATACAACCTTTCCTTCATGATTTTTTAAAACACTTAACGATAAATCTACATCTATAGTCCCAACATTCTTTTTAAACATCTCTGTTTCTAAATGATGTTGCAAGCCTTTTTGCCGAATGTTTTTTGCTCGTATTTTCTTCCATTCCTCTGGCGGATAAAGAGATTCGACAGGTTTCATAAATAGATCATTTTCATCCACGCCGAGAATGTCTTCCGTAAATTTATTCCATGAGATAATCCGCTCATTTTCATCAGTAAGCATTATCCCAACTGCAGAGTTTTCAAATATTGTACGGTATCTCTCTTCAGATTCCTTTAATTCCCTCTCTGTTTTTTTCAGCTTAGAAATATCTTTAATGATGCCAACAGAACCAAATGTTTTCCCTTCCGCACCTTTTAACACACAGAGGGATAATTCCACATCGAGCGTTCCTTGATTTTTTCTAATCATCTTCGTTTCTATACGATATTTAATTCCTTTCTGTCTAACGTTTTTCGCTCGGATTTTCTTCCATTCTTCAGGTGGATAAAGTGAACTAACCGGTCTTAGATACAAATCTTTTTCATTCATGTTAAGGAGTTCTTCAGTATATTTATTCCATGAAACGATGCGTTCTTTAACATCAACTAAGGTAATCGCAATTATATAGTTTTCAAAAATTGTCCGATATTTCCCCTCAAGATCACCTAATTCACCGTCATCTCTTGTTCTTTTTATTGCATCTTCAACCATATAGATTGATTTATCGCAAGTTTCGTCTAATGATTCTTCTTGCAGCTCTAACTTTTCATAAGTGCTCTGTATCTTGCTCTGAAGTATTCCAAGTTTTTCTGCTTCTCTCAGATCTTTTACAATCTCAGGTTCATCCGTCATACGAAACCATCCATAAAACAATTTACAAAAATTACCTCCAAACGTTTTAAAATAGCGGCGGATTCTAAACTATTGTAAATTGCTAATGCATTACCCATCCTTTTATCCCATCCAATCTAATTATCCAATGAATAGAAATATGTTTCTTATATAAAGTTATAACGGTAAATAAAAAATCAACTATAAACCTTCTGGCTAAAAAACAAGCGAATGACTTTGGAGTTCATCAAGATCGGTGATATATCATAATTTCTCCTTATGACGATATACCTATATCGAATTTAGTGTTTAATAGCGGTAGAACCTATTATTTATGTTGCTGAACTCACGCTGAGAAAGGTACCCTAGAGATGGTTATTCATTTTCTTTTTCGTTTCCAGAACAAAACAAATGCAATGGCGATAATAACAAAGATGATTTCAAAGCCAGCTCCTCATTAATCCTAATCCTTCTCACTTGTGATGACAACTCTACAATCCCACTTCCACCTGTGAAGGTTCTATATCCCCTCAATAATTGATTGGTATAATGTAATACTATTGTGTTTGAAATATTTTATGTTTTTTTTATAAAATTCTAATTTGACATTTTACCACGATAATTATATATAACATTAGTAACAAAGTATAACATGTGAAAACAAGGGAGAAGGTTTTACAAGGTAAGCCAGAAGATGACCCCGAATGGGTAAAAGAAATAGTATCCTTTGCTAGTGCTTGTAAGAAACAGAAAATAACAGATGAAGGTAAAAAACTACTCCGAGACCTATATTTTGAATATCTAAGAGATGGACTGAAACCAAAAAATGCAATGGAAAAAGCAAAAAATGTTCTTGCAAGTTTTAAAATTCAAAAATAGATAATAACCATATAACATAATGCCTTATTATATCGGTTTTCACCTGTAACTCCCTATGTTTAAGGGTAAAAGTAGGGGAGTAAGAACTGTCAAAGATTATGGATAACAGTTGTACAACAAATAATTTATAAACAAAGTTACAAAGTTAAATAATATGATTGAATATCAATGTATTAGATGTAAAAAATTATTCTATGCATCAATGAGGCACTGTCCCGACTGTGGTGGGGATCTTAGGATAGTATAGATTGATGACATACTTAGATCGCCTTTTTTCAACGTAAAACCCTTGCTTTATGTGGAAAAATAAGGGAGTAAGGATATATTTTCATTTTGACATTTTGACACGATAATTATTTATATTGATAGCGACAAACATTTACATGGTGAAGTTAAAAATCGGTGGTGGTATTGAAAGTTAAGAGTTTAATGATCCGCTTTTTGTTATCTCTTT
Source organism: Thermoplasmatota archaeon (assembly GCA_030619765.1). Lineage (GTDB taxonomy): Archaea > Thermoplasmatota > E2 > DHVEG-1 > DHVEG-1 > JAGLML01. The sequence goes on along the minus strand of JAUXAU010000004.1, from coordinate 1,098 downwards.
GGCTATTCACATTTGTGATAAATATTTTGCAGATTGTACCTTTTTCAACCTGAACTCACCCACGTCAATAGCTTTAGCTACATATTTTTCAACATAAACATTAGGGGTAACGGGGGAAAAGTAGGGTTGTAAAGGTTTTTAAATAAGGAGAAAGTTACATAACTGCAATTTGGGAGAGACATATTATGCCGAAAAGCAGTAAAAAACAAATTGATGAAGATGATAAGAAGCTCCTTAAAATACTTAGGACAAATTCTGGGGATAACATTGAAAATATAGCTAAAAAATGTGGTTTTTCCAGACAGAAGCTACGGAGAATAAAAAAGAGATTTGAGAAAGACAAAACAATCTGGGGATATAATGCAGTAGTAGATGATGAAAAACTTGATGTAACACGATATATAATGCTTATTAAAAGATCTGCTCAACCATTGGGCGATGCAATCAATAAGATAACTAACCTTATAGCTGAAAAAAAGGGAAGAGAAATTGGAATAGATGTTCTATCTGTTGGCTATCTTCATGGTAAGTATGATGTGGCGATTGTTTTCACGGCTGAAGATATTAAACTTGCGAAAAAATTCAGTGAAATCCTAGTTGCAGAAGGGGCAAATTTGATAAGTGAAGTCGAACTCATGGAATATATTTTCCTATTAAGGGAAGGTGGAATAACGAACCCTGAAATTAAGAAATTTAAGGAGTTTTTTTAACGCAGTGAAATTGTACATCTGCTTCCGTATACGGTTTGTGTGAGCTCACACAATAAGGTTATCTTAGGGTGTTGAAAAATAGAAAAAACATTGTGATTCCATGACGAATAATGTCATAGAGTCATGGAATCATTGACGTATTCGTATGAACTGGGTAAAAAATCTGTATTCTTTTTGTCGGTGTTTTCTGGTTCTTATATAGAATCGATAGAAGGTAGTTTGGAAAACACCGAGATGTCTTTTTGAGTTAGAATGTTGTTTTTATGTGTAGAGTCGTTTGAATGTTTTGATGCTGCGTGGTGAATGGCCAAGGTGTTGGTTAAAGTACCCGATAACCAGCATTCCGGTGAGGATGATATATGAATAGAGTTCCAAGGTGTGTTTTCCG